>CALXXE010000005.1 GCA_944392605.1 uncultured Clostridia bacterium
CTCAGGGTTATGAGCCCTGCGAGCTGCCAACTGCTCCACCCCGCGATGTTTAGTACATTATTAATTTTACTACGAATAAGGAATAATGTCAATAGTATTTGTTAAAAAAGTGTTTCCTTAAGAATATTATATGAAAATTATAAATAAATATTACAAAAAAATGATAAAATTATAAAATAAGAATAAAATAAGAAGGGATATAGATATGGAACAAACATTACCGGTTATAATATGTTTAATAATACCTTTTTTAGGAACTACATTGGGTTCAGGAATGGTATTTTTTATGAAAAATAAGATTAAGCCATCGGTTCAAAAACTACTTTTAGGATTTGCAGCTGGCGTAATGATGGCAGCATCTGTATGGTCTTTACTAATACCATCAATGGATATGGCAGTAGAACAAGGAAAAATTGAATGGTTCCCAGCTTTGATAGGTTTTCTACTAGGAATAGGCTTTTTATTGCTATTAGATACTATAATACCACATTTACATTTGAATAGTAAAAAGCCAGAAGGAGTAAAAGCAAAGTTGAAAAATGAAATAATGCTTGTTTTAGCAGTAACACTTCATAACATACCAGAAGGAATGGCAGTTGGTGTCGTTCTTGCAGGTGCAGTAAATGGAGGAGTTGGATTAACAATGGCAGGAGCAATTACATTAGCTATTGGGATAGCACTTCAAAACTTTCCAGAGGGTGCCATTATTTCAATGCCATTAGAAACAGAAGGAAAATCAAAAGGAAAAGCGTTTCTTTATGGAATGTTATCAGGAGTGGTAGAACCAATTGCAGCAATAATAACGATTTTATTAACAGGACTAGTTACTCCTATATTACCATATTTATTATCATTTGCAGCAGGAGCAATGATATATGTGGTTGTTGAAGAATTAATACCTGAATCACAAGAAGGTGAACATTCAAATATAGGAACAATCGGAGTAGCAATTGGATTTGCTTTAATGATGGTTTTAGATATAGCTTTAGGATAATTGTTAAAATGTCTATGCAAAATATAAAAAGCATGATATAATGCAAATTGAAAAAAGGAGGAATTTATTATGAAAAATGAATTAGTTATAAAGAAATGTAAATCATGTGGAGCAATTGTAAAAGTAATTGAAGATTGCAATTGTGAAGGATGTGGAATAGTATGTTGTGGAGAACCAATGGGAAAATTAGTTCCAAACTCAGTAGATGCAGCAATAGAAAAACATGTACCAACTTATGAAAAAGTAGAAGATGAATTATTAGTAAAAGTAAATCATGTTATGGAAAAAGAACATTATATAGAATGGATTAGTCTAGTAAAAGAAAATAAAGAAATAACAGTAAAATTATATCCAGAACAAGCTGCAGAAGTAAGATTTCCTTATATAAAAGGAGCAACAATTTATGCATATTGTAACAAACATGGATTATGGAAAAAAGAAGTAGAAGAATAATTTTTAAATAGCCTATTAAATATAATTTAGTAGGCGTTCTTAAAATATGGAGGAAAAATGGAAGTATTATTTGCAACAACAAATCCAGCGAAAATAAAAAGCTATAAAGAAAAATTAGAAGAGCATGGGATTAAAGTTTTAACATTAAAGGATTTAGGTTTAAATATTGATGTTGAAGAAACAGGAAGGTCAGCAATAGAAAATGCTTGTATAAAAGCAGAAACTTATGGAAAATTAGCTAAAAAAATAACAATAGGAATTGATACAAATTTATTCTTTGAAAATGTGCCGGAAAACAAACAGCCAGGTACACATGTAAGAAGAGTAAATGGAAAAACACTTACAGATGAAGAGATGATTGAGTATTACAAAAATTTAGCAAATGAATTTGGAGGAAAACTTACAGCTAAATGGGTAAATGGTATAGCTATATATAATGGTGAAGAAACCAAAACATATAGTTTTGCTAAGTCTAAATTTTATTTAGTAAATACTGAGTCAGAGAAAAGACATCCTGGTTATCCATTGGATTCAATAAGTATTATTCCTGAATTTAATAAGTATTTAACAGATTTGACTGAGGAAGAAATGGAAACAAGAGCAAAAGAACAAAATGAAAATAATAAAGAAAATGCTGTAGATGCTATTTGTAAAATTTTAAAAAATATGTAAAGGAAAATATTGATAATGGATTATGTTTTTACTTTTATAGAAGGTTTAGCGAGTTTTATTTCACCATGTATATTACCAATGCTTCCAATTTATATATCTTACTTTATTGGTAAAGATAATAAAAAAGTATCAAAAGCTATAATAAATTCAATAGGATTTGTATTGGGATTTACAGTGATTTTTATACTTTTATCAATACTTGCCAGTAGCTTTGGGGGAATTATTAGTAATAATATTAAATATATTAAAATATTATTTGGTATTATTATAATATTACTTGGTTTAAATTATATGGAGCTAATAAAAATAAAATTCTTAAATAAAACAAAGAGTTCAAATAGAAAAGCTAAAGACTTAAATTTTATTAAATCAATGATATTTGGAATGCTTTTTTCAATTAGTTGGACTCCATGTATAGGAACGTTTTTGGCTTCAGCATTACTTTTAATTGCTAAAAACCAAGATATGGTAAAGGGAATAATTTTAATGCTTGTATATTCAATAGGATTAGGAATACCATTTATAATATCAGCAGCATTGTTAGAAAAGCTAAAAGAAGTATTTAATTTTGTTAAAAAACATTATGATGTAATAAAAAAAATCTCAGGGATAATTTTAATAATTATGGGAATTTATATGATATTCTTTTAAGGAGTGTTTATGAAGAAAAAAATAATATGGTTTATAATTTTTGCTTTACTTATAGTAGTTATAGTTGTAGCTAGTATATTTATAAATAAGAAAGGGCTAGAAATGCTAGGAAGTGAGCAAACAAATAAGATAAATGAAAATAAGGAGGAAGAAAGTATGAATGTTATAAAAGTAAATGATAATAATTTTGAAGAAGAAGTACTAAAAAGTAATATACCTGTATTGGTAGATTTTTATGCGGATTGGTGTGGACCATGTAAAATGTTATCACCAACAGTAGATGAGGTAGCTGCTGAAAATGATGATATTAAAGTTGTTAAAGTAAATGTAGATGAATCACAAGAAGTAGCAATAAAATATCAAGTAATGTCAATACCTACATTAGTTGTTATTAAAAATGGAAATGAAGTTAATCGTTCAGTAGGTTTAATTGATAAAGAAGAAATTTTAAGTATGATTAAATAATGAAAATAAATATTTTATTAAATTAGTTTAGAACATTATTCTAGACTAATTTATTTTATATTTTAGGAGGAATAGATGAAGGTTATAATCGTAGGAGGAGTAGCAGGTGGAGCAACTACAGCTGCAAGACTTAGGAGATTAGATGAAAAAGTAGAAATAATAATGATAGATAAAGGAAATCATATTTCTTTTGCAAATTGTGGTCTTCCATATTATGTAGGAGATGTTATAAAAGAAAAGCAAGATTTATTATTGCAAACACCAGAGTCTTTTAATAGAAGATTTAATGTAGATGTAAGAGTAAGACAAGAGATAATAAAAATAAAACCAGATGAAAAAAAGGTAATAATTAGAAATTTAGAAACTAAAGAAGAGTATGAAGAAGGTTATGATAAATTAGTTTTGTCTCCGGGAGCAGAGCCTATTAATCCATTTAAGCACTTAAAAAGCAAAAAAATTAAAACTTTAAGAACTGTAGAAGACTCTATAGAAATAAAAGAATATATAAAAAACAGCAATATAAAAAATGTAACAATAATTGGTGGTGGATATATCGGTGTAGAGATGGCAGAAAATTTAAGTCATTATCATAATTTAAATATAACAATAGTGCAAAAAGGGTCACATTTAATAAATCCACTAGACGAAGATATGGCTTGTTTTGTACACAGAGAACTACGAAGACATGGCATAAATATCATATTAAATAATGGAGTAAATGAAATAGAAGAAGGAGAAGAATTAGAGATTACTTTGGAAAAAGGAGTAATTAAATCTGATTTTGTTATACTATGTATAGGTGTGAAACCAGAAGGAAAACTAGCTTCTGAAGCAGGACTTTCAGTAAATGTGAAGAGTGAATCAATATTAGTAGATGAATATATGCAAACAAAAGACAAAGATATATATGCTTTAGGAGATGCTATAAGTGTAATTAATTCTATTACAGAGAAAAGAACATATACACCTTTAGCAGGACCGGCAAATAGACAAGCAAGGATAGTGGCTGATAATATAGTAGGTAAAATAGAACCTTATGAAGGAACTATTGGAAGTAGTATTATAAAGATTTTTGATTATAATTTAGCAATGACAGGGTTAAATGAAAGAATGTGCGAATTTGAAAAATTAGATTATAAATCAATTATTATTTCTCCAAATTCACATGCAGGATATTATCCGGGAGCTAAAACAATAACTATAAAAGCATTATATAATGAAAAAACAGGGCAGATTTATGGAGCACAAGTTTGGGGAAAAGAAGGAGTAGACAAAATTTGTGATATCTTAGCCGTAGCAGTAAAGATGAAGATGACAGCATATGATTTAGAAATATTAGAATTATGTTATGCTCCACCATTTTCTTCAGCTAAGAGTCCAGTAAATATATTAGGAAATAGCATAGTAAATCAAATAGAAGGATTAGTTAATACTGTTACATGGAGTCAAGTAGAAGAATTAAAGAAAAGAGACGAAATATGTATTTTAGATGTTAGAACTGATGAAGAATATGTAAGAGGCACATATGAAAATGCTATTCATATCCCATTAGATGATTTGAGAAATAGATTAGATGAACTGGATAAAACTAAAGAATATTTAGTTTACTGCCGTACAGGACTTAGAAGTTATATAGCTTGTAGAATATTAATGCAAAATGGATATAAAGTACAAAACATAACAGGTGGATATTATTTCTATTCCATATTAAATGTTTAAAATAATAAAAAATATATTGTAAAAAAAAGTCTAATAATATATAATAATGTCAAATATTATAAGAAAGGGGAGTTTATTATGGGAATAGCATCATTAGTTTTAGGTATTGTATCATTAGTATTGGGAGTTTTACCATTTGTATGGATGATTGCATTTATACCAGCACTAGTAGGATTAATCTTAGGAATAATTTCTTTAGTAAAGAAAAAAAGAAAGGCACAAAGTATTGTTGGTATTGTATTATCTGCAATAACGCTTGTATTAGTAATTTTAGCATTTGTAAACTTATTTAGAACTGTTGGAGATTTAGGAGAAATTTTAAAAGATTATTCCTCATCTACTGAGGAAAATATCTTAGATGATAGTTTCTTAAATACAGAAGTAGATAATACTGATCAATTAAAAGAAAATATTACAGCAGAAGCTTTAGGAATAACAGCAAGTGGAGACTTTGCATTCAAAATTACTAATAATAACGATGAACCAGTATATTTAGATTCTGCAGATGTAATATTTAAAGATGCAAATGGCAACTTTGCTCTTAAAGAAAAAGGCGATGTTTCTTACTTCTCAATTCCAGCTAATTCAGAAGTTGTAAATTATGTTTGGGGATATAGCCAAGATTATTCACAATATCCAATTTACGAATTTGATTTCCAATTATCTGAGTCATGGTCTTCAGAAGATATGCTATGTGAAAACTTTGAAGTAACTAGCAATAATACAGGTAGCCAAATTGCAGTAGAAGTAAAGAACAATAATAATGTTGCAACAAGAAGTATGAATGTAGTAGTTGCATATTATCAAGGTGATAAGATTGTAGGATGTGAAGAAGGCGATGCTTACGAAGAAGTAGCAGCTGGTGGAACAGCATATGTTAATGTAGATTATCCAACAGATTCAAGATACCAAGATGTAGCTTTTGATAGATACGAAGTATACTTTTTAGGTGCTGATGAAGCATTTTAATATAGAAAATAAAAAATAGAGATCTTCTAGGAAACTAGAAGATTTTTATTTTTCAATTTTATATAAAAAATTGAAATCTTGAAATTTACAATTATTTGGTATAAGATAAAAAAGAATAAAGAAAGATATAGAGGAGCAAAAAGGAGAATAAAATGGGTGTTGAAAAAAATAATGAAATTACAGTAAAAATGAATGGGACCTTTAATAAAGTGATAGAATTATTGGTAAATAAAGGGTTTGAAATTACGGATAAGTTCTCATTAGAAGATATTTATCTAATACCTAAAGATATGAATATTAAAGAATCATCTGTGCGAGAAATATTAAAAGAAGCTATAATAATAAGAAATGTAGGAAGATGTAAAGTTTTAGTTTTTAAAAAGAAAAACATAGATAAACTCGGAAATATAATTTCACAAGAAAAAATCGAATGTGATATTTTAAATATAGATGATGCTAGAAGATTTATTGAAGCAATCGGTTATAAGGAAATCATGGAGATTGCAGAAGACGATGTATGTTATAGCAAAGATGGATTAGGTTTAGTATTAAAGAATGTAAGAAATGGAGATAATCTAATAGAGGTAGAGACAATAGATGAAGATGGATTAAGAACTATAGAAGACTTAAAAGAAAAAATGTTAGAATTAAAATTACCAATTGATACAAGTGATTTCTTTGTAAAGAAAGCGGAAGTAGAACTTGAAAAAGTGATAAATAAATATAAAAATAAAGCAGGTACTTTATAATTTGAAGTGAACCCAAAATGTTAGACAAAAAAGTTTAACAAGGAGGGCTCATTTTTATGAGTAAATATTCAGACTTTTTTCTATTACTACAAAGCTTCTGTATTTTGTATAAATGTATTAATGAGTGTTTATGATGAACCTTTAAAATAGTCAATTATAAGCGATTTATGAGAAATGTGAAAGTTTTGTGAATTTTAGCACTCTTCTATTGACTTTGCTAAAAATGGGTATATAATATAAATGTAAAAAGAAAAAAAAGATAAAAGCGCTTTAATCTAAATAAAAATTATGTGCTACCTAAAAAGGTGTCAACACATGAAAATTAAGAAGGAGTTGATTATTATGATGATGATACCAAGAAGACATGATTTTGATTTATGGGATGAAATGTTTAGAGATCCATTTTTTACAGAAGGTGAAAGCAAATTAATGAAAACAGACATAAAGGAGAAAAAAGACAAATACTTAATTGATATTGATTTACCAGGATATGAAAAAGATGGAATAAAAATTGAAATACAAGATGGATATTTAACAGTACATGCAAAAGTAGACAAATCAGAGGATGATAGCGAAAAAGGAAAATATGTACGTAAAGAAAGATATACTGGAGAATGTTCAAGAAGTTTTTATGTTGGAGACAATGTAAAAGAAGAAGATATTAAAGCTAAATTTAGAAATGGAACTTTAACACTTGAAATCCCTAAAAAAGATGATAAAAAAGAACTTTCAGAAAAGAAATATATTCCAATTGAATAATAAAAGAGAACCTGTGTATTAGGAAACTAATATACAGGTTTATTTTTTTCTTTGAATTTCTTATTGTTTACATTGTAAATTTTTTATGAAAAAATTATAAATAAGTTTAAAAAGATTATATTTATGTTATAATAAAAATCATGAAAAGTTTTAATTATAATAATATAAACAGAGAAAATAATTTAATAAGAAAAGCAGTAAAAGTAATTAAAGAAAATCCTAAAAAAGTAAGGAATTTTATAATAGCAGTAGTAGTTCTAATAATAATATCAATAGGAGTTCAAATGATAATTGAAGAAAGTAGAAAACAGAAATATGTAGAATATGATGGAGAAAATTTAAATGAAGCTAAATATCCAGGATATAAGGAACTAATTGATAAGTTATTAGAAGAACATCCTAATTGGACTTTTACTTTATTTTATACTAAGTTAGATTGGAATGAGGTAATTAAAAATGAAGGACATTCTGATACTAGAACATATCCTTTAAATTTAGTACCTGATTCATCAAGTTATCCTGATGACTGGAAATGTGAGATAGATATAAATAAAAGATTTGATAATGGTACTTGGATGTGTGCTTCTGATAAAGCTATAAAATATAAGATGGACCCTAGAAATGTTTTAAATGATAATAATATATTCCAATTTAAAGAGTTAAATTATGTTGAAGGAGCACAAACAGCAGAAGGATTAAAAGAAATTACAGATGGTTCATTCTTAGAAGGAGATAATATTTCAAAAGCTTTAATAGAAGCAGGTAAAAATTCTAATTTGGATCCATATTTTATAGCTTCAAGATTAATACAAGAACAAGGAAGAGATGGAACTACTCTATCTAAAGGATATGAATATAATGGAGCAATAGTGTATAATCCATTTAATATAAATGCTATAGGAAATTCTAGAGATGAGATACTAGAGAGTGCAGCAAGTTATGCATATGAGCAAGGATGGGATAGCTTGGAAAAAGCAATTATTGGTGGAATTGAATTTATGAAAGAAGGATATATAAATGAAGGACAAAATACTTTGTATTTACAAAAATTTGATGTTGTAAAACAAGGTGGGCTATATGAACACCAATACATGCAGAATTTACTTGCACCAACATCTGAGGCTTCTAACATGAGAGATATTTATGAATCATCTAATACAGTAGATTCAAAACTTAACTTTATAATACCTCTATATGAGAATATGCCTGAAGAAATTTCAGAAGAGTAGAATTAAAAAAATAAATAGTAAAATGAATAAAAGAAAAAGGAAAAATTAAAAATATATTGTTATAAAATATTACAAATGATAAAATGTAAAAAAAGAAAGGAGAAGATGATATGAAATTAGAAAACAAAGTTGCAATAGTAACAGGTGGAGCTATGGGAAATGGATTAGGAATTGTAAAGACATTTTTAAAATATGGAGCAAAAGTTATAATTTTTGATTACTCAGACAAAATAGAAGAGACAGTAAATAGTTTAAGACAAGAAGGTAAAGAAGTAGAAGGATATTTAGTAGATATTAGAGATAAAGAAAGAATAAAAGAATGTGTAGAGAAGGTAGTTGAACAATATAAACAAATAGATATTTTAGTAAATAATGCAGGTGTTGCAAAATTAACACCATTCTTAGAGACTACTGATGAAATTAGAGATTTCCATTTTGATATTAATATAAAAGGTAGTTGGAATATGTCTCAAGAAGTTTTACCTTATATGCCAAATGGTGGAGCAATTGTAAATCTTTCTTCTGTAACAGGACCAATGGTTGCAGATACAGGTGAAGTTGCTTATGCTACAACAAAGGCAGCATTATATGGATTTACAAAAGGACTAGCTGCAGAGGTTGTAAACAAAGAAATAAGGGTAAATGCAATACTTCCTGGATATATTATGACACCAATGGTTGAAGGTATTGCAAAAGACTCTGATAGTAGTAATCCAGATTCAGTTGTAAAAGGTATAGCAGATGGAATTCCTATGGGTAGATTAGGAACAATAGAAGAACTAGGAGAGCTTGCAGCATTTTTAGCAAGTAATGAATCATCTTATATAACAGGACAAGGTTTTGTAATTGATGGTGGTTCTACTCTTCCAGAAACTATGAGTGTAGGGGTGTAAACAATGGTTTTATTTATAGAATATCCAAAATGTTCTACTTGTCAAAAGGCTAAAAAATGGCTAATTAATAATAATGTAGAGTTTGAAGATAGAAATATAGTTGAAAACACACCTACTGAAAAAGAACTAAAAAAATGGATTACTGAAAGTAAGAAGGATATTAAAAAGTTCTTTAATACAAGTGGAATAAAATATAAAGAGCTTAATTTAAAAGAAAAATTACCAAATATGACAGATGATGAAAAGATAAAACTTTTATCTAGTGATGGTATGTTAATTAAAAGACCACTTCTTATTACTGATAATACAATACTTACAGGTTTTAGAGAAAAAGAGTGGAAAGAAGCTTTTAAAAAATAATATAAAAATGTAGAACGTGTATAAATTATACTTATATGCGTTCTGTTTTCTGTAATTGATTATATAGGACTTTAGAAACAATTACACAAGCCTAATTTTAATTTGGTCGAATTCGACCAAATTAAAACTGAATAAGGGGTCGAAATCGATTCCTTAAAAAAAAGAAGCAAGAGAGCATTATTTGCAAAGGTGGATAAAAGAAAATTTAGTTCCAACATTAACAGATAAATAAAAACAATATGAAATTTTACAAGAAAGTAAGGGAATAAGAAAAATTGAGGAATTAAGTGAACAAAATTTATTAAATTAGTTATAAATATAAGAGCATAAAATCTTCTACTTTGGGTGGTGGAAGTTTATGCTCTTATAATTTTCTTAAAAATCTTTGAAATAATGTATTTTTGTTTTTATCTAAAAACTTGTTTCTTATTAAATATAATATTCCACAAAATAACAATATAACTGTAAAAAATAAAGTTATATATACTAAGTATTTATTTCTTTCTACTGTTGATAAAGTATTTAAATAAATTATATAATTACTAATCATTTTCTCATCCCTAATCACTTTAAATATTTATAAGAAAATGCTATCAAAAGGAATGAAAAAAGTCAATATAGAATATTCAAATTAATATATTATATTAAAAAACAAGATAAAAAATAAATATAGTAGAATAAAGTGAAAAACAATTAAATGTTTCTAATTAGCATAATGAAATGCTTTATAAAATTTAATGTTTCAATTATTTCATCTTCTGAATAGTTTTGAAGTAATTCCTTTGTTTTATCAATACATTTATCATCAAGTCCATAAAGAATGTAATCAGCAGAATGTCCACTTAGATTTCTTAATTTTTTTAGACTTCTATATACTAAATTTCCTTTCCCGTCTTCTACTAACCCCAAAAATTGACTAGATATACCTATTTCTTTGGCTAGCTCAGTTTTATTCATGTGTAGTTCATTTTCTCTTATGTCTCTTATTCTTTTTCCTCTTTTTTCTTGTTCCATTTTTTCTAATTCGTTATTATTATTATCACTTTTTTTCATAATAAATACCTCATTTATTTTTTTCTATTTTATAAAATAAAAAATACAAATAGATAGTTAAAAATAATAAATAAATGTAGAAATTTGATGGGTTTTATGGTATATTGTAAGATATATAAAACTAAAGGAGGCGTTTAGAATTGACAAAGCCTATGAAAATTTTAATTGTAGAAGATGATATTAATGATTGTAATAATTTTATTAATTGTATTAAGAAAAGAGATGACTTTGAACTAGTTGCTGTAACAGATTCTGATGTAGATGCATTAAAATATGTAAAACTAAAACATCCGGAAGGAATTGTATTAGATTTAGAATTAAACAATAGTAAAAGTGGTAGCACAAATTCTTTAGAGTTTTTATCAAACTTGAAGAAACTAAATTTGAGTTATGAACCAATTGTTATTGTAACAACTCATGTATATTCAAAGAAAACTTATGAAATTCTTCATAGAGAAGGAGTTGATTTAATTCTATATAAAGACCATCCTAAGTATTCTTGTGATAATGTTTTAAATAACTTTCTAATGTATAGAAATGTTTCTTCAGATAATCAACCTAAAACAATTTCTGAAGAAATAGAAGATAATGAAAATAAAATTTCAGATTTAATTAATCATGAATTAGATTTGATTGGCGTAACTTCAAAACTTAAAGGAAGAAAATATATTCATGATGCTATTTTATATTTGATAGAAAATGAGAATAGCAATATTAATGTTATTCAATATTTAACAAAGATTCATAAGAAATCCGGAAATACAATTACAAATGGTATTCAAAATGCAATTATTCATGCATGGAGAGTTTCATCAATTGAAGATTTGGAAACTTATTATACTGCTAAAGTTAATTATGAAACAGGTGTACCAACACCTATGGAGTTTATATATTATTATGTAGATAAGATAAAGAAATTGATCTAGTATTTAAAAAATACTAGATTTTTTTATTTTTCACCATTTTTTCTCATTAGGAAATACCAACTATCCAAGCCTACTTGGATGGTATTTTTTTTATAACAAAAAGAAACAAAAATACCAAAGAAAAAGGTGGTGATGAGTATGTCAGACTGGTTTGAAGGTCTATTAGAATGGATTAGATATTGGATAGGATAATAGAAGTGTAAATAATAAGAAAGATAATTGATATATTAAATATATTGATTATCTTTTGTTTTTTATGTATAATTTATAAGGTGAAGATTATTGGAAAGTATAGCTAATGAACTTGTTGCAAATGTTATAAGAAATTTTTTTGTCTGTTTAGGAACTTATTGTACAATTATAAAATTTACAAATAAGAAACAGAAGGCTATTATAAAAACAATATTTATTATACTAATTACTAGCGTGTTATCTGCTCTAGCAAGTAAAGAATCAGGGCTAATATCTAGTTTAATAGTTCAAATATTGTTGATATCAATCTTATATAGTTTTGTTATTAAGGTAGATATAGGATATGCATTAATTATAACAGCTATTTGTTTAAGTATAAATAACATTATATACCTTATTGCCATAATATTTAATTATATAATAAATAATTTTTATAATATTCAAAACAATTATATAAATTTGTTAATATTAATATTATTTTACATATTTATTTTATATAGCGTTCTAAAATTAAAAAGAATAAAGAATGGAATTTCATTTTTAAGCGGGAAATTGAAGAATGAGTATTTTAATATATTAATACTCAATATAAGTGTAATAATACTATTTTCTTTTACTATATTTACTAGTTCTGATATTAATTTTATTAGTAGAATATTCTTTATGGTTATAATTTTTTCTGCTATTATGTTTGTAACCATTCAAAAATCTTTACAGTTATATTATAAACAGAAAATGTTAGTTAAGGACTTGGAAGAAACAAAAGAAGAGTTGGAGAATAAGAAGAAAGAAGTAGAAGCATTAGAAAAAGAAAACTTAGAATTTAGTAAAATAAGTCATTCGATAGCACATAAGCAAAAATCTTTAGAACATAAATTAAATGAGTTAAGTATGAAAAGTGAAATAGCAGATGAATTAGATATAAAAGATAGAATAGATGACTTGAGTAAGAATTTAATGAAAGAGACAATTGTAGTTTTAGATAAAACAGGAATAACTGAAATAGATGATATGCTTTCTTATATGCAATCAGAATGTGTGAAAAATAAAATAGATTTTCAATTACAATTAAACGGTAACATCTATACAATGATAAATCATCATATAGATAAAGAAGAATTAGAAATATTACTTGCTGACCATATAAAAAATGCAATTATAGCAATCGGATATGGAGATAATGTAAATAAAAGTATTTTAGTAAGGCTTGGTAAAATAGATGGAAGTTATGGACTATATGTTTATGATTCAGGTATAGAGTTTGAAATAGAAACATTATTAAACTTAGGAAAGAAACCAAGTACAACACATAAAGACTCAGGTGGTACTGGTATGGGATTCATGAATACTTTTGATACGTTAAGAAAACATAATGCAAGTTTTATAATAGAGGAATATGGAAAACCTGTTAAAGATAACTTTACTAAAGCTCTAAAATTTAAGTTTAATGGTAAGAATGAATTTAAGATTTGTTCATATAGAGAAGAAGAAATAAAAAATAAAGATAGAGAGAATTGTCTAATTGTAGAAAAACTATCTTTATAGTAATAAAAATAAAGTATTAGCATAAGAATTAATAAGAAAAGGAGGTCTTATGCTAATATGGATTTAATTAAAAAAGCTTTTGATAAAGTAAAATCAAATAAGTTAATAAGAGTAGAATTGATTGTAATATTATTTAGCTTAATTTTAGGTACATTATTACACTTTACATATGAATGGTCTGGTGAGAACTTATTTATAGGAAGTTTTAGTGCAGTAAATGAAAGTGTATGGGAACATTTAAAATTAGTATTTTATCCTATGTTAATTGCAGCTATAGTAGAATATTTCTTTGTAAAAGATGTGTCTAATAATTATGTTGAAGCAAAAACAATAGGCATATTTACTGCGATATGCTTTATAATAGTTTCATTTTTTACTTATTCAGGTATTATTGGAACAAGCATTATAGTAATAGATATTTTAATATTTATTATAAGTATAATTTTGGGTGAATATGTTGCATATAGGCTTATGAAAAGAGAAAATGAAAGTACTGTTACAACTGAGTGTTTATCAATTATTATACTTGTATTTTTACTTCTTTGCTTTATAATATTTACATATTTACCACCAGAAGTTAATTTATTTAGAGATGTTACAACAGGAATATATGGAATAGGAAATATATTATAAAAAGTAGGAAACACCTACTTTTTATTTTGCTTTTATATCTTAATTGGAAAAAATTTCAAAAAACTATTGACAAAATTTGTAAAAATAATTATAATAAGGACAGTTTTTAAATCAAAATATTTATTTTCTTAATATTTTATCGAAGATTTCAAACAAAAAGAGAATATGTTTAGATATCTGAGGCCATTATAAGCCCCTAATTTTGATCCCTAAATTAAATGAATTATTCCCTATATTTTTAGTAAATTTATTTCAATCTTTAAAAAGTCCATAAATATAAAAAATAAAATGAAATTACAAATATAAAGTATTTATAATGGCCTCAGATATCTAAATATGTTTAAAGGAGGATTGAGAATAGTAGTTAGCAAAGGAAGAAGAAAAATAGCAGAGAATATAGTTTGTAAATATCTGAAAGATAATAATTATATAATAGTAGAAAAAAACTTTGAATGTAAAAAAGAAATAATTGACTTAATTGCTTATGATGAATTAACTAAAGAATTAGTTTTTATTAAGTTAAAACTTTATATAATTCCCAAAGAGTTAAAAGAAATTGCTGAAAATCAAGAGGTTCTAAAATCTATAGCTAAATACTATAATTATGAATACGGTCTTTATGACATACCATTTAGATTTGATATAATAAAAATATTTTTAAATAATAGTATCTATAAACTAAAACATATTAAAAGAGTTTTTAAATAAATAAAAGCTGTCCAAAGTATATTTGGACAACTATATTTTCTAGAATCTAATTATTTCATTATACATTTCCATAACAAAATTATCTGTCATACCTGAAATATATGATATTATAGCCCTAGAAAAATCTTGCTCATTAGAAATATCAAAAATAATTTTATTTTTCAACTTTAATTCTTCACGATTAGCGAAATCACAATAATTTTCTAAGAAATGATAAAAGCCATCTGATAATTTGGGATAGAATTTCTTTAAATTAGATAAGTTTAATAAAGTATTAGTATTATCATAACAAACTTTTAAAATATCGTAGATTTCATTAATAACAAGTTCAAAATATTTTGTAGAAGTAAGAGTACGTCTACTAAAATAAATATGTTTATAATTAAATTCTTTTATTTTATTCATTAATTCAAAAGCTTTTTGAGAAAAGCATAAACCTTTTTCAGGAGAAGAGTTTTCACATAAATCACATACTAAATAATTTATAATAGTACTGTTATTTAATGCTTCAGAAGAATCATAATTCAATAAGTTGTATAATTCTTCTAAGTGGTTATCAAGTATTCCCAATGTAATTGCATCTTCTATATCACGTCCTATATATGAGATTTTATCAGATATTTTAACTACACAAGCCTCCCATGTATATGGAGCATATTGATTAGGATGTATATACTCATTTAAATCTATAAATTCGTCTCTTGGTCGTAGTGCATTTTCATCTATTTCGCCACAGTGTGAAATAATACCATCACGAACTCCATAACATAGATTTAAATTATTTTTATATCCATCATGTCCTACTAGTAGTTCAATAGAGTCAACAAAATCTAAGCCATTTTTTTCATGCCAGAAACTAATTCCTAAATCTCTGTTAGAGATTTTAGAAATAATTTTTTCTCCTTCATGCCCAAAAGGACTATGACCTAAATCATGACCGACTGCAATTGCTTTTGTTAATTCTGTATTTAAACCTAAGTAACTTGCAATTGTGTAGCTAATAGATTCTACGTGTGTTACATGTTCAATTCTAGTACAAATATGATCATTTTCCGGAGAAAAGAATACTTGTGTTTTATGTTTTAATCTTCTATAAGCATTAGAATGGATTATTCTTGTATAATCTCTATCAAAAGAACTTCTTATATCAGTTTTCCTTGTCTCTAATGGTGCCATTCTTGAAATAACATTATTCCATTTAGGATTGTTCTCATTCATGGCAAAATCTTTAAAAGAGTTTTTCATATAATAATAACCTCCTAATTTTTTATTTTATATAAGAATTAACAATGTAATTGACTTATATAGTTTATAACAAATAAGAAAAAAAGTCCAGAAAATAAATTATTAGTTATGCGTATTTTAGTTTTTGAAAATTTTATAGAATATAATTTAAAACAAAATATGTAAATAACAAAAGAATATAATTATATATAAATAAAAAACTAGAGAAAGTTCAATGTTTTGATTTTAAAATTAATAAAAAATAAAAGAAAGAAGGAAAATAATTGGAAACAAATATAGTATATTTTGATGAAACAGGAGATGATGGATTAATAAAAACATCAAGTGAAACATTTATATTAACTAGTATTTACATGTCATCAAAAAATTGGCAAAAAAATTATAACAAAATTAAATTTTTTCGAAGAGAATTAAAAGAAAAATATGGATTTTATATAAAAGAAGAAATGCACACAAAACATTTTTTAACAGATAAA
Organism: uncultured Clostridia bacterium; assembly: GCA_944392605.1. GTDB lineage: Bacteria > Bacillota > Clostridia > TANB77 > CAG-508 > CAG-269. The sequence continues at coordinate 16,692 of CALXXE010000005.1, forward strand.
GATCCATATAGAAAATACAACTGGAACAAAGAAACAAAATTAGAAATTTTGAAAGCATTTACATTTGCTATTGCAAATTTAGACCTAACATGTATAAATGTAATAATAGATAAAAGTAAAATTAAAAAACAAGATTATAAAATATTAGAAAATGCTCTAAAATATAATATTCAAAGGATAGATAATGATAGCAATGGTAAATGGAATTATATGATAATTACAGATAAAGGAAGAATAGCACCTATGAGAAAAACTGCTAGAGTGATAAGAACATATAATCCTATACAGTCAAAATATTTTTTCTCATTTAAAAATCAGCCTATTTCAGGATTAATAGAAGATATACTAGAAAAAGATTCAAAAGAATCATACTTTATACAAATATGTGACTTTATTTCGTATTTTGTTCATTTGTATTATAAGTGTAGAGTAAATAAAAAAGATTTACCCAATAGAGTTGGAAATCTAATAGATAAAAAGTTTGTAGGAAGTGTGATGGCAACATTAAAAAAATCAAATAAATTAAATTTAAAAGCCAATAAATCTAATAGTTATGGATTAGTAATTTACCCAAAATAAAACACCACCTACGGCACATTCGTACTTTCAGTAGTTCAAGATGATTATATTAGAAAAAGTTATAAATGTCAAATCTTTTAGTACAATTTTATAAAATATTATGATATAAATCACATGATTTTCTATTGACTAAAAAATTATAAATAGTATAATAATTTTAGAAAAGAAAGGAGAACATAGAATGTTTAATTTAGTAAGAGACGATTTTGATGAAAATTCAGATGATATATTAAATTCTATTAATAAAATGTTAGAAAAAAATAGAAAAGATAAAGAAGCAAAAGAAGATAATGAAGAAGAATCAAAAGGAGAATAAAAATGGGAAAATTATTTGTAATAGATGGAACAGATGGTAGTGGAAAACAAACACAGTTTAATAAATTACAAGAAAGATTAAAAAAAGATGGAGTAGATTTTAGAGTAGTTAGTTTTCCAAATTATGATAGTCCAAGTTCTGGACTAGTTAAAATGTATTTATCAGGAGAGTTTGGAGAGAATGCAAAAGATGTAAGTCCATATATTGCATCAACATTTTATGCTGCAGATAGATATGCAACATTTAAAACAGGATATCAAGAATATTATGATAATGGTGGAATAATACTAGCAGATAGATATACAACAGCTAATATGGTTCATCAAGCAGGCAAAATAGATAATGAAGAAGAAAGAGAAAAGTTTTTAAATTGGTTATGGGATTTTGAGTTTAATTTATATGGATTACCAGTTCCAACAGAAGTATTTTTCTTAAATATGCCAGTTGAGAAATCTTTAGAATTAATGAAAGACAGAGAAAATAAATTTACACATGGAGATAAAAAAGATATACATGAAAGAGATAAAAATCATTTAATAGATGCATATCATGCAGCTTGTTATGTTGCTAAAAAATATAATTGGTATGAAGTAAAATGTGTTAAAGATGATAAAATCAGGACAATAGAAGATATACATGAAGAAATTTATAATGAAATAGAAAAACATATATGAGACAAATAGGGACGAACCTTATTTGTCTCATTACGCATCTTTTTCTATATTAATTAATTCATCAATTGTACAGTCTAGATATTTACAAAGTTCTTCTAAATATTTAAAAGAAATAGAAGAAGTCTCACCATGTATAACACGATTTAAATTTCTAGAAGTAATATTCATATTTTGACATAACCAATATTTAGATTTATTTTTTCTTTTTAATAGTGTTTCAATATTAAAACGAATCATATCTCTTACCTCTTGGTAAACATTATAAAATATATTATTTAGATATTTAAGATACTTGAAAATACCACATTTCAAGAGTTTAATTTGATTAAACAATAAAAATAAAAACTTGAAAATTTTTCATAAAAATTGTAAAATTAGTTATCATAAATTTAGGTGGTGGAGATATGAAAGTATTATTAACAGGAGCATCTTCTGGAATAGGAAAAGATATGGCAAAAATACTAAATAAAAAAGGTTATGATTTGGTATTAGTTGCAAGAAATGAAGAAAAATTAGATAATGTAAAAAAAGAATTAGAAAAAGAAAATACTGAAAATAAAATAGAAATAATACCATTGGATTTATCAGTAGAAGAAAATTGTAAAGAATTGTGTAAAAGAGTAAAAAATGTTGATATTTTAATTAATAATGCAGGATTTGGAGATTGTGGAAATTTTACTAAAACAGATTTAGAAAAAGAAATGAAAATGATAAAAACAAATATAGTTGCATATCATATATTAATGAAAGAATATCTAAAAGAAATGAAAGAAAGAAATAGTGGTAAGATTCTTAATGTTGCATCTATTGCAGGTTTTATGCCAGGACCACTAATGGCAACATATTATGCGACTAAAGCTTATGTTGTAAGATTATCAGAAGCAGTAAGAGAAGAACTAAAAAAAGAAAAATCAAATGTAAAAATAAGTATACTATGCCCAGGACCAGTTGCAACAAATTTTAATAATGTTGCAAATGTAAAATTTAAATTAAGAGAAGCAAATAGTTTTGATGTGGCTAAATATGCAATTAAGAAAATGGAAAAAGGTAAGTTTTATATAGTGCCAGGCTTAGATGTTAAAATAGGAAGATTTGGAGCAAAAATATTTCCAACAAATTTAGTAAGTAAAGTAGCATATAGAGTTCAGAAAAGAAAATTGAAGGGATAAATATATGAATAATTGCAAGGTTTTATATTTGTTAAAGTATAAAACCTTATTTTATTGCATAGGAAAAATCACTAAATTGTTTTAAAATGTTAATAAAAAGTAAAAAATTTATTTTAAAGTGATTGCGAAAATTTGTTTCGTATGATATAAATATAGTATTGAAATTCTTAAATTAGTAAACCTTAAATATAAAAAGTAATGAAATACAAAATTAGAAGGAAGGAGAAAGATGGTATGGAAAAAGAGTTAGTAAATAAAACAGAAAAAGATTTTGAGAGTATTAAACATATTGATGAAAATGGTGTGGAATTTTGGTATGCAAGAGAACTAATGACGATGTTAGAATATAAACAGTGGAGACGTTTTGAACAAGTGATAGAAAAAGCAAAAGAAGCTTGTGAAAATAGCAATATAAAAGTAGATGACCATTTTGCCAACGTTGGCAAAATCGTGAAGGCGGGAGTAACTAGTAAAAATATTGGAGATATAAAATTAACTAGATATGCTTGTTACTTAATTGCTCAAAATGGAGATAGTAGAAAAAAAGCAATAGCAATGGCACAAACTTATTTTGCAGTTCAAACTAGAAAACAGGAAATAACAAGAAAAGAATATGAAAGTCTAAGTGAAGACGAAAAAAGACTATATACGAGAAAAAATGTAAGAGATAAAAATAAATATTTATTTGATACTGCAAAAGCTGCAGGAGTTAAAAATTATGGAAAATTTAACAATTATGGATATAGAGGACTATATAATGGAGAAACGGCAAAAGACATAGCAAATAGAAAAGGAATATCTCCAAGAGAAGATATATTAGATTATATGAGTAGTACAGAGCTTGCAGCTAATTTGTTTAGAATAACACAAACTGATGAAGTTAAAAAAAATAAAAATATAGATAATGAAAATGATGCTTGTAGAACGCACCATAATGTAGGACAAGCAGTTAGACAAACAATAAAAAGAATCGGAGGTACAATGCCAGAGGATTTACCGACACCAAGTAGAAGTGCAAAAGAAATAGAAAAAGAAAGAAATAAGAATTTAAAAATTGAAAATAGAGAAAAATTAAATTAATGTTATTGACAAGTAAATACAAATTATGGTAAACTAAAGATGTGTTAGGAGTGTACTTAAGGGAGAAATTCTGAGCAGTACAGAGTAGAAAAATTCTACTTACACTAGAAAAGTAAGAAAAGCCTTACTTGAGGAGTCTTAAACAAGATTTTTCAAGTGAGGCTTTTTAGATTTTTAGGAGGGGATATTATGCAAGGAGTAAGGGAGTTACTAGAAAATTACTATTCGGGTTATGAAGAAAATGAAAGATTAGTAAAAGATAAAGCACATAAGGTAGAATTTTTAACTACAACTAAATATATTGATAAATATATAAAGCCAGGAGATAAAATACTAGAAGTAGGTGCAGGCACAGGAAGATATTCTCTTTATTATGCTAGTAAAGGTTATGAAGTGGAAGCGGTAGAATTAACTAAGTGGAATATAGAAGAATTCAAGAAAAATATAGATGAGAATATGAATGTGAGCGTTCATGAAGGAAATGCTTTAGACCTAAGTATGTATAAAGATAATCTTTTTGATATAACTTTAGTGTTAGGACCAATTTATCACTTATTTAGTATGGAGGAGAAGAAAAAAGCTATAGAAGAAGCAATTAGAGTAACAAAACCACATGGAAAAATCTTTATTGCTTATATAACAAATGATATTGTTATAATAACTTATGGACTAAAGAAAGGAAATTTATTAAAATTAAAAGATGTTTGTGATGAAAATTATAAAGTTAAAGAAATACCAGAAGAAATATTTTCAGTAAATTATATTGAAGAATTTGAAAACATGATGAAGAAATTTCCAGTAAAGTTTTTAAATGAATTAGGAGTAGATGGGTTATCTGAAAGTTTGGAGGAATATATAAATAATTTATCAGATGAAGAATATGAAGTGTGGTTAGATTACCATTTCAAAAATTGTGAACGAAAAGATATAATGGGCTATAGTAGTCATGTAGTCTATATATGTGAAAAAAACTAAACAAAAAAAGAAGCGTCAAAAATTATAAAAGAAAATTTTAATTTATAAAGGAGAGTTTGGAATGATTAGATATTATGAAAAAGAAGATATAGAACAAATAGCGAAAATAATTGATGAAGATTGGAAGATAGCTTTTAAAGGAATTATTGCTGAGGACTATCTAAAAAATTTAAATTATAAAGATAGAGAAAAAAGAATAAGAGATAAATATCAAAAAGAAAAAGCGATAGTATATGAGGATAATGGAATTATAAAAGGTTTTTGTAGGTTTGGAGAAAATAGAGATGATGAGAAAGAATTAGCAGAAATATATGCTTTATATGTTAAAAACGATGAAAGAAGAACAGGTATAGGAGAAAAACTTATAACTAAAGCTAAAGAAATTTTGAAAGAAAGAGGATATGAAGAAGTTCTTCTTTGGTGTTTAGAAGAAAATAAAAATGCAAGAAACTTTTATGAAAAAGTTGGAGGTAAATTATATAAAGAAAGATTATTTAAAATTGGAAATATATATTATAATGAGGTAAGTTATAAATATAATTTAAAGGGGGAATTAGAATGAAGTATTTTAGGAAGTTAGTAGGAGAACATATTTATTTATCACCAATAAGAGTAGAAGATGTGGAAAAATATACAGAATGGATGAATGATTTTGAAACAACAGATTATACTGGAAGAAGTAGTCAAATATATACAGTAGAAAATGAAAGAAAATGGTTAGAAGGTAGTATAGAGGATAAATCAAATCAAATATTTGGAATAGTAGATTTAGAAAATGATAAACTTATAGGAAATTGTGGAATTTACAAAATTGATTCAAAAAATAGAACTGCAACACTTGGAATATTTATAGGAGATAAGGAAGAACGAAATAAAGGATATGGAACAGAAACAATAAAACTATTATTAGATTATGGATTTAACTATTTAAACTTACATGAAATACAATTAGATGTAATGTCTTTTAATGAAAGGGCAATTAGATGTTATGAAAAGGCAGGATTTAAGCAATATGGAAGAAGAAGAGAATCTGAATATGTAAATGGTAAGTATTATGATAGAATAAGTATGGATATTTTAAAGTCTGAATTTAAAGAGAGTTATATAAAAAATAAAAACATATAAGGGAGTTTTCCTTTATATGTTTTACTTTTTATTTTTTCTATATATTAGAAAAAACTTTTCCTAAAGAATCGTTAATAACTAAGTTTGCGATGTTGTCAAAAGGAGTTGTAGACTTATTAATTAATATCAAGTTTTTTCCATTGAAATACCTAATTAAGCCACTTGCAGGATAAACAGTAAGTGAAGTACCACCAATTATCAAAGTATCACAATTTGAAATTACGTTTATGGAATTTGTGTAAATTTCCTCATCTAAAGGCTCTTCGTAAAGGACAACATCGGGCTTAATAATTCCACCACAACTACAGTATGGAACACCTGTAGAATTAAAGATAAAGTCAGCATCGTAGAACTTATGGCATTTCGTACAATAATTTCTCAGAACACTTCCATGTAATTCATAAACAACTTTAGAGCTAGCCTTTTGATGAAGACCATCAATATTTTGGGTAACTACAGCTTTAAGTTTTTCTTGTTTTTCTAGTTCTGCCAATTTTAAATGAGTAACGTTTGGTTTAAACTTTAAAGAATTCATTTTATCTCTATAAAATTTAAAAAATTCCTCGGTATTTTCGTAAAAGAAATGATGACTCAAAATTTCTTCTGGCGGAAATTTATATCTTTGATTATATAAACCATCTTTACTGCGAAAGTCAGGAATACCACTTTCAGTAGAAACACCTGCACCTCCAAAAAATACTATATTGTTACTCATATTAACTATTTTTTTAAATTTTTCTATTTTTTCATCCATAAAAATCACCTGAATGTATTATATAATAAGAAAGAGAATAATTAAATATAAAAAGAGAAAAGATTAGAAAAGATAAGTGTTAAAACTAATATTTTAATGTATTTATATTGACAAAAGCAAACAAACATTCTATAATAAAATCGGTGATAATATGGAAAAACAAATATTACACGTGGATGTTAATAATGCCTTTTTAAGTTGGACAGCTGTTGAAATGTTAAAAAACGGAGCAGATATTGATATAAGAGAGATTCCAGCAATTATTGGAGGAGACGAAACAAAAAGATCAGGTATAGTTTTAGCTAAAAGTATGAAAGCAAAGGAATGTGGAATAAGGACAGCAGATACAATTTACCAAGCAAAGTTAAAATGTCCAGGAATAAAAATATATCCGTCCAACTTTAAAATATATAGAAAATATTCAGATAGTTTATTTAAATTATTATCTGAATATACTGATAAGATAGAAAGATTTAGTATAGATGAATGTTTTTTAGATATGACAGATTACTTAATGAAAGATACTTTATTAAATAAGGCAAAAGAAATAAATAGAAGAGTAAAAGAAGAATTAGGTTTTACTGTAAATGTTGGAGTGGCTCATAATAAGCTTTTAGCAAAAATGGCATCTGATTTCACAAAACCAGATAGAGTACATACATTATTTGAAGATGAAATAAAAACTAAGATGTGGTCACTTCCGGTGTCAGAATTATTTATGTTAGGAAAGAAAACAGTTCCAAAACTTTTTAATATGCAAATAAGAACAATAGGAGATTTAGCGAGAACGAGCAAGGAATTATTACATAAAAAATTTGGAAAACATGGAATTTTAATGTGGGAATATGCAAATGGAATAGATAATTCAGAAGTACATTTTGAAAAAGAAAAACCAAAAGGAATAGGAAACTCTATTACACTTCCAGAAAATATAACAGAAATAGAAAAACTAGAAGAGATAATACTTGCTCTTGCAGAACAAGTATCGTTTAGATTAAGAAAATATGATATGTTAGCAAAAACTGTTAATGTTCAACTTAGAACAAAAGATTTTGAGGACACATCACATCAAAAAAAATTACCAGAAGCAACTTCTTCAACAAAAGAAATATCAAAAATGGCTAAAGAGTTATTAAATGAAATGTTTCATAAACCAATGGCTATTAGATTGGTCGGTTTAAGAGTTGATAATTTGGTGGAAAAGGAACAAATGCAACTATCACTTTTTAGTAATAAAGAAATAGAAAAGCAAGAAAAATTAGATAAAGTGATAGATGACTTGAAAAATAAATATGGCTATAATAAAATAACGAGAGCAGGAAAAATGAGCGCAGGAGATTATTTGAATTTAAAAGATATAAAAAAATAAGAGGTAGTTTTATGATAGAAATACAATATGAAGGAAAAAGTATACCCTATACATTACAGAGATCAAGGATAAAGAATTTGTATATATATGTAAAGAATGGAGAGGTTATTGTAAAAGCTCCGTTAAGACTTTCAAATAAGTATATAGAGGAATTTTTAAACAAGAAATCAAAATGGATTTATGAAAATTTAGAAAAGAGTAAAAATAAGGTAAAGAAAGAAAAAGAGGAAAAAATACAAAAGGCAGATGTAGAAAGACTTCAAAAAATAGTAGGAGAAAATATTTATAAGTATTCTAAGATATTAGGAAAAAGACCAAAGAAGGTTAGAATAAAAGATTTAAAATATGCTTGGGGGAGTTGCTCAAGTAATCAAAACATATCTATAAACCTAAAACTCGCAAATAAAGATGAAAAGGCAATTGAATATGTGGTTTTACATGAAATGTGCCATTTAATACATATGAATCATTCTAAAAGTTTTTGGGATTTAGTAGAAAAAAACATGCCTAAATACAAAGAATATAAAAAATTACTTGCTTAAGGACTTAAGTTCGTTTATAATAAAAGAAAATTTAAGATTTAGGAGAATTTATAATGTGGAAAAGAAAAGACCTAAAAAACAAGGCAAGAAAGGTAGTTAAAAAGAACTATTGGACAGCACTAGTTGTATGTTTTTTATTAGCTTTGTTTACAAGTGAATTTGGGACTTCTATTATAGGAATATGGCAAGGTGGAGATAGTATTGACCCAAATTACGTTGTTAAACAAGAAAATATAGTAGAAAATAATGATATGGCTGAAGAAAAGCTAGACAAAATAGAAGAACAAGAAGCAAAGCTAGAAGAGAAAAAATCTCTACTTGGTGAAGTTGAACTTAGAATATTAAGGTTAATAGAATTAAATGTAAATAATTTAATAAAATCAGAGAAATATATTTTTAGGGTTTGGGATGCAATAGAATTATTTGGAATAAAAGAAACAGGATTAGGAGTAGGAATCATTTTAATAGCTATTATTGCATTAGCATATATTATAATGATTGCAGAGCCTTTAAAAGTAGCAGGAAAAAAATATTTCTTAGGAGCAAGAGAAGACGAGAATACTAAAATGGGAGTAATGAAAGAAATATTTAAAAAAGGTAATTGGAAAAATGTTACTATAACTATGCTTATAAAAAATATTTATAATCTATTATGGTTCTTAACAATTATAGGAGGAGTTATAAAATTTTATGAATATAGAATGATACCATATATATTAGCAGACAATCCTAAAATAAGTAGAAAAGAAGCATTTCACCTTTCAAAAGAAATGATGAGACATAATAAGTGGAGAACTTTTATTTTGGATCTTACATTCATTTTATGGAATATATTATCTTTAGCAACTTTTGGCTTCTTAAATATTTTATATGTAAATCCATACCAAGCAGCAACTTCAACAGAGTTATATGTTACGTTAAAAAATAAAGACATAGAGGAAATAGAAGACAATAAAAAAGTTAATAAATAGTAAAAGAAAGTAGTAGTAATGTAGAAATTACTACTATTTTTGACTAATAGATTTTTTTAGAATAATAAATATTAAAAAGAATAAATTTGTAATTAATTATATTATAACATTTTTTCTACGCAAAAATACTCGAAACTTGTAGAAACTTGCGATGAAAAGTTCTTGCAAACTAGCCTTTTTAATAGTATTATAAAAAGGTGTGATACAAAAGAGGAGGGGATAAGTTTGAATATTTTCTTCGGAGGTACTTTTATAAAAAAAGAAGAACTTCAAGAAGCGGGGATTGAACATCCAATAAAATTAGAATATTATAAGATAATTAATGAAGATGAATTTATAAAAAATAGTAATGCAAAATATGGAATTAAAGTTGTTAAAACAGAATATTTAAATAATGATGCAAAAGTAGAAGATGAAACAATAAAACATTTATCAAATAGTGAACAAAGGATTGATGAAATATTAAATATTTTAAAACAAAATGAGGTAACACCTATTACAACAAAAGATGTTATTTCAGATGTATCAAAAAATACTTTTTATTTATAACAAAACAAAAATTCTAATAAAAAGCTTGCAAAATGCTAAAAATTAAGCTAAAATAACTTATGATAAAAAATAGGCAAAAAAGGAAAATAATAAGGAGGCATATATGGCTGATAAATTAATAATAGTAGAATCACCAGCTAAAGCCAATACTATAAAAAAGTTTCTAGGAGGCAGTACAAAGGTAGTAGCATCAATGGGACATGTAAGAGACTTACCAAAATCAAAATTAGGTGTTGATATTGAACATGATTTTGAACCAGAATATATAAATATTAGAGGAAAAGGAGATTTAATAAAATCTTTAAAGAAGGAAGCAAAAAGTGCAAAGAAAATCTATCTTGCAACTGACCCTGATCGTGAAGGAGAAGCAATAGCTTGGCATTTAGCAACTATATTAAATGATGATAAAGATAAAATAGTAAGAGTAACTTTTAATGAGATAACAAAAGGAGCAGTAAAAAAAGCAATCAAAGAACCAAGAAGTATAGATATAAACTTGGTAGATGCACAACAAGCAAGACGTGTCTTAGATAGAATTGTTGGTTATAAAATAAGTCCTCTTTTATGGAAAAAAGTAAGAAGAGGATTATCAGCTGGACGTGTACAGTCAGTTGCTGTTAAATTAATAGTAGATAGAGAAGAAGAAATAGAAAAATTCATACCAGAAGAATATTGGAACATATTTGTTGATTTAGAAGATGAAAAGTCTAAGAAACAATTTGAAGCAAAATTTTATGGAAAAGATGGCAAAAAACAAGAAATAAATAACAAAGAAGAAGCAGATGAAATCTTAAAGAATATAGATAAAGCAAAATATGTAGTACAAGAAGTAAAGAAAGGTGAGAAGAAAAGAAATGCAGCACCACCTTTTACAACAAGTACTATGCAACAAGAAGCATCTAGAAAATTAGGATTTACTTTAAAGAAAACAATGTCAGTTGCTCAAATGCTATATGAAGGAATAAAAATAGACACTAGAGGAACAGTTGGTTTAATTACTTATATGAGAACAGATTCAACAAGAATTTCAGAAGAAGCAAGAAAAGCTGCTAAAGAACATATAGTATCTACTTATGGAGAGGAATATTATGAAAATAGATATTATAAAACAAGCAAAGATTCTCAAGATGCTCATGAGGCAATAAGACCAACATATGCAGAATTGGAGCCAGATAGTATAAAAGACTCATTAACAAAAGATCAATATAAATTATACAAATTGATTTATAATAGATTTATGGCAAGTCAAATGGCGTCTGCTATATATAATACTATGGCGGTTACTATAGATGCAAATAGTTATATATTTAAAGCTAATGGACAAAGTTTAAAATTTAAAGGTTTTATGACATTATACGTTGAAGGCGAAGAATCTAAAGAGGAAGAAAAAGGAATGCTTCCAGATTTAGAGGAAAATCAAGAAGTAAAGAAGATTAAAATTAATCCAAAACAAAGCTTTACAGAACCACCTCCAAGATACACAGAAGCAAGTTTAGTAAAGGCCCTAGAAGAAAAAGGAATAGGTAGACCAAGTACATATTCACCAACTATAACAACTATTTTGGAAAGACATTATATTGAAAAAGAACAAAAACAATTAGTTCCAACAGAATTAGGAAAAGTGGTTAATAAATTATTAATAGAAAATTTTACAGATATAATTAACGTTGAATTTACAGCGAAAATAGAAAATGAGTTTGATGAAATTGCAGAAGGTAAAGAACCATGGAAGAAAATGATAAGAGAGTTCTATGGACCTTTTAAGAAGGAATTAGACAAAGTAGAAAAAAACTTAGAACATGTTGAAATAGAAGAAGAGGTGTCAGATATTCCTTGTGAGAAATGTGGTAGGATGATGGTTTATAAATATGGTAGATATGGTAAGTTCTTAGCTTGCCCTGGATATCCAGAATGTAAAAATACTAAACCAATTATAGAATATGTTGATGTACCATGTCCTAAATGTGGAGGAAAAGTACAAATAAGAAAAACTAAAAGAAAAAGAAATTATTATATTTGTGAAAACAATCCAAAAAGTTGTGATTATATTTCTTGGAATAAGCCTAAACCAGGAGAAAAATGGGATGCTAAAGAAGCAGAGAGTATAAAAAAAGAAACTAAAAATACACCATAACACTTGACAATATGGTGTATTTTTGGTATCATTTTAAAAGTCTTTGCATAATATATAAAGACTAAAGAAAATGCAGGTATAGTTTAATGGTAAAATAAAACCTTGCCAAGGTTTAGTTGCGGGTTCAATTCCCACTACCTGCTCCATATGGCGAGTTAGCCAAGCGGTAAGGCACGAGTCTGCAAAACTCTGATGGTGGGTTCGACTCCCACACTCGCCTCCATCTAAAAAATCTTGTAACTAGTTAAAATACTAAGTTACAAGATTTTTTTGAAGATTAATACAATTTTAATGATATTAAATAATATTTATAAATAAAATTTTACATGTTCGCTTGTTTTTTATTTAAAAATGTTGTATAGTGTAAAATATAGGAAATGAGAATAAGCAGATGTGGTTTGCCTCCAACAAGGAGGTGAGGCGTATGGTAGAAATAAAAGCATTATTATTAATAATAAAATTACTTTTTGCTGGTCTTGTATCAGTAACTATCATTACGTTTGCCTTAGTTATAGCATTAGTTGTAATTATTAGCAAACAATAAAACCAATAAAAAAAACACATCTGTGAAAACTTTGGCGAGTTTGATGTGTTTTTACATATATAATTCGGCAAACCACTTTGTGGTTTCTTGTTTCCTATAATTATTATACACAGATTTTTAGAAAAAGTCAAATAATTTTCAAAATAAAATCAAATGTGTTAAAAATGTGTTAAAATTAAAAAAACTAATACTTGAAAGCCAGTATATGAGCAAGTTAGGAGAATTAGTCTATACGACTGTCGCCGCCACTGATAATCAGGAAATAATTATTTAAATATTCCTGATTTTTTTATACTCAATAATGCAAACGTTTTTTTGTATTATTCTTAAAACTTGTGGTAATATATGTTAAAATTATGCACAATAAATTAGAAAATTTAATATAGGAGAAATAGAATGGAAGAAAACAATGAAGAGAAAAAGAATCAAGAACAAAAAAATGAAGCAATGATACATAAAGATAATTCTTTAAATAGATTAGATTTGTCATTTATAAAACATATTGATTTAAAAGAATATAAATTATGTAATTTGTTAGCTTATTGGATTTATGATTTCGCTAATTATCATGATCAGGAAAGAGAATTTGATACAACTAAAATGATTACTTTTAAGCGTGGAAATATTATAAAGGCAAATTTAGGATTTAATGTTGGACATGAATTAGGTGGATTACATTATTGTATTGTTTTAGATAAAATTGATAATCCTAAAAATGGAACTTTAAATGTAATACCATTAACTTCAAAGAAAAATAAAAAATATCCAAAATCTGCAATAGACTTAGGAAATGAAATTTTTGATACATTAAATGCTTTATATTCAAAAGAAATTAAAAAATTGTCTAATAAATATCAAGATATATGGAGTCTTCCGGCTGAAAGAGTAGAACAGTTTACATCTGATTTTGAATATGTAAAAAAGATAAAAGATGAAATATCAAAAATGAAAATAGGAAGTGTTGCTCTTATAAATCAAATAACCACAATAAGCAAACAGCGAATATTTGATGATGATATTCTAAGAAGAGTTCGCTTATCTAAAGATAGTCTAGATTTATTAGATAAGAATATTATAAAATATTTTACAAAATAATAGGAGAACTGCTATGAGTTCTCCAAAGTCTTCTGACGCCCGACTACACTAATGTAGTGGGAAAGTTAAATAAATTATAACATTAATTATTTAACTTGTCAAATTGTATTGACATTAATAATATATGCAAACAATCAAATTTTTATACATATTATTTTAAATATTGGAGTTACAATTTTTAAATATAGGTGAAAAATATAAGTAATAAAAAATAACCATTCTGCTTTGTACGGTCGAATGGTTATTATTCTTCACGCAACTAATTTGTGGTTATTTTATTTCCTGCATTTATCATACTTAGGTTTTGGGTAAAAGTCAAATGATTCGATAATAAAATCAAAGGTGTTTAATTAAATAAATTAATATTTATAATAAGGTGTCTTTTTCTAAGTATTTGATAAAAGGTGAAAAATATGATAAAATAAAGAGTGAAGCAATTTGCTATTAGCAGCAGATCCGAAATACGCGAAAGGAGCGCACTATGATTATCCGGAGAAACGTTGTGGTGTCAGAAGATGATAATCGCTATTCCAAGAAGTTCGTGAATCCAGTAATTCCTGATGGGTATCGGCATGTGACTGGTACTGACTGGAAGACTGGTTTCCAAATTGAAAGGATTACAGACGGAAGTTTGTTTGAGTTCGTGCCTGTGGGATGCTTGAAGAGTAATGGAACTCTGGATGGAACAAACTTCAATGAGAAGTTTGGAAGAAGGAGGTTCTATCCGGACAATTCAGATGAACTTGGCGAGGAGCCAATACATGGAACTATGAACCTTCTTTGGAATCAACTCCAAAGTGTCAGAGAGTATGGAGGCTTTTATGTAAGCTGTGCAATTTCAAGGTCTAAGGCCTTGAAGCCGATTTCCATTCCAGGTAGGCAGCCTTGGACAATGGTCGATTTTGACCATGCAATGTACTTGGCAAGAAACTTTGAGCCCAAGAAGGACTTTAGCAGTCATCTTCTTTTCGGTGCAGAGTATGACTCTATTCTTGAATGGCTCATCGAATCAGGCAAGATGACGTCTCAAGAGGTCACAGAGCAATGCGATTGCATAAGCTATGGAAGAATCTATGATGGCAACATTATGGGTTTTGGGACTATAGCTGAGTGGACGCAGGAAAAGGCTATAAAAGGAACAAAGGCAAAGCCTGCAGTTCGAGGAACTACGCTAAAGATGGATGGTACTACGAATCCTCTAGCGTGGAGACAGGAAACTCAGAAGTACATAAAGAGACCTTATATAGGTTTCCGAGTGGCTCTCTTCATCCCCATAGTTTGATGCCACAAATTAAGCCCCTGGTGTACCAGGGGCTTTGCTATTTTATTTATTTTAATTCTTTAAAGAAATGATATTCTGTTCCAGAAGTATTTTTACCTCTATATGTATAACCATCATATATTCCACCTAAGTCAATATCAAGTTTCATATTATATGCAAATTTTTGATTTAAGTTATTTACAATGTGAATTGTAAAATTTAAAGTATAATTAATATCTTCTAAATTTATACCAACTTCTTGTAAAACTTTTCCGTTAAAAGAAACAGAGCTTGAATCACTAGTAACAGAATAGTTTGTTAATAAGTCTTTGTTCAAGAATCCTAAAGAAATAGGATTAGAACAATCAGTATAAAATGTTGGTTCATCATAATTATGGTTTTCATTTTCATTATTAGTATTTACTATATTGAAATCAATTCTACCATTTTCTGGACTCGTTATATCTTGATATTTACCAAAGTTTAATGGATTTTTATAGTTTAATATTCTTGTGCCATTTTCAGATTTAGCATCCACCGAAATATTATCAATATATAATTCTTTTACAGTATTTTCATCAGTTAAATCAGAAACTGTTTGACTATTATCCAGATAAATAGAAATGTCAGTATATTGTGAGATAGACATATTGCTTAAAGATTGATCCTCTGAGTTATCAATTGCATTAGCACTATTGTATAATAATATTCTTTGTACACTAAAAATAGGACTCTCATTTTCTTCAGCTATTTCTACCATTTGATTTGCGAAGTTGTTTTTAGCAAAAGCATCAGCAAATACAAAGTTATAGTATAATATTAACAATATAATTGCTAAAACAATTAAAATAACAAAAGCTAGTTTTACATTTTTTATTTTAAACTTAAACTTTTTCATAGAGTGTAATTCCATCCTTTCTTTATTTTTAGAGTATCTTTTCTAAGAATCTAATCTATTATATAACATTTCCATGTAACTATATACTTTTTCATGCCAATTTTCATCAGATGCATATCTAGTATTTACACCTTCTACAGTAGGACCATTGTAGTACCAACCTTCTGCAGTTTCTCCATCATATATTTTTGTCCCTGCAGGATTTAAATAATATTTAACTAAAGATTTAGCAACGGTTTCGATTCCTTCTTGATAACTGTCAAATTCAAGAGAAGATTCATAAGGTGATTCATCATAAGCTCCATATCCAAATAAATTATTTTTATCTTTTGCAATATTTGAAGTTCCCCAAGCACTTTCGTGGATAGCTATAGAAGCTAGGAATATACCGTTTATATTATATTTTTTTTCTACATTATAGAATGCTTGATAATTATTTTCAAAAATTTTGTTCTTATCGTTAGGAATATTTGTAAATATTGTTTTATAATCATTTAAAGTTAAACCGCTTGATTTATTTAATTCCATTCCAATATTAACTTTAAGTAAAATTCTTTGAATTCTATTTTTCTCTACAATATTAGGTGTAGTTATTGGTGAAGTTAAATTAGAAGTCTTAATATATCCTTCAACACCATCAAATGAAACTTTAGCCCATTCTTCACTAGGAAGTTCAAGTAATTTCACATCTATACTTCCTTTTACTTCTGCAACATCAGTAGAAGTATCATTTGTTTCGGATTTTAATTTATCATCGTTTACAAGATACATTGTATCTCCAATATGTACTTGATGTTTTGCTAAGAATTCTGATGTACCACGAGATATCAATTTAGGTGTAGGCTCAACTAAGTTTGTTCTCGCTAAAATAGTTTCCTCTACAAAATTACCATTTTCATAAGTTTTTACAACCGTAACTTGATCTTTTCCAAGTACACCTTCTTGAGTTACAACTTCTTCACCTTTTGGTAAAGTGGCATTATCAGTATATGTAGTTTCAAATTCAACATCACGTTCTTCTGTTGCTTGTTCTTTTACTCTGTCCATACCAGCATTTTCAGAAATGATGCTTTGCATATTTAGTCTATGTCTATTTAATTCATAAGCTTCTACTTCTTGTGAGCTCTCAGTACTTGCATAACTTTCCGTAAAAGCTAGGTCTTTTGGAAAAAACAAAGCCATAGAAACAACTAAGATTCCACAACCTGTTAAAATATGTGATAGTTTTAAATCATTTGACTTTTGTTTGCTTGTCCTATCTTTGGTACGGAAATTAGAAGCAAAGACATTAGAGTTATTCTTTACTCTAGTAGGCTTAACCTTAGCTTTAGGTTTATGTTTTTGAGTCTTTTTTATTTGCTTTGCATATTCTGCTTGAGCTTGTGGATTATTTCTTATTGCTTGAAGCTCTTTAAAGACATCAGATAAATTTCTATTATCATAGTTAAAAGAATTTTTATCATCTAACATAGCTTTACTCTCTTTCCTCATAAAATAATACACATTTATTATATAATAACAATTTAATTATGTCCACACCTTTTGTCAAAAAATCTACTATTAGAAGAAATTACTAACTAATAGAAGGCATATTTTGGGTAAACTATTGTTAGATGCAAATGTTTTATGGTAAAATGTAGAAAAAAGTAAAAGGGAGAAATTAATATGTATATACCAAATCCTATTGATACAAGCAATATAATTTTAGATGAAGAAATACTTAAGTTAGCAGATTTGCTTGCAAAAAATACTCATGAAATATGGTCAAGAAATAGAATTGAAGAAGGTTGGACTTATGGAGCGGAAAGAAACGATGAAAAAAAGACTACTCCTTGTCTAGTATCCTATGAAGAGCTTCCAGAAAATGAAAAAAAATATGATATAGATACCTCACTAGAGACGTTGAAATTAATAAAAAAGCTTGGATATAAGATAGAAAAGGAGGTATAGAAGATGCAAACATGTTTTTTGATAGCTGTGATAATTACGATAGCTAGCATTATAGCTGTTTTTAAATATAAAGAAAACGCAAAAACTAAAATCGTTATAATGATAATTTCTTCAATTGTATCATTGTCAATATTAGTATTTCCACTAATAGAACAAGAAAATGTTGTTTTTAAAGTTATGAATTCGTTTTTTTATGCTATACAAAGTATAGGAATAAATCAAGATTTATCTTTAATATCTAGTATAGATTTACATACTTTACAAGGGATAGTATATTCTTTTTATATGTATTTACTTTTCTTGGCATTACCTGTTTTGACAGCTAGCGTTATTTTAATAGTTTTAGGTGATATATTTGTTAAAATAGAATTTGCCTTAAATAAAAATAAAAGACTTTATATTTTTTCAGAAATGAATGAAAAATCATTAATGGTTGCAAAAAGGATTTTAAATAGAAAAGGAAATAATGCAAAAATAGTTTTTGCAAATTTTGATAGAGAAAAAAATAAGGAAAATATAAAAGCAATAAGGATATCAAATAGTATAGTAAACATAAAAATAGGAGATGAAAATAAAGTAACTTTTTATTTAATTTCCGAGAATGAAGAAGAAAATCTAGAAAATGCTTTAGAATTAATTACAAAATATCATAAAAGAGAAAAAACTAAAATATATGTAGTAAACAATTCAGAAGTTGCCACAATAATTTTAGATTCCACAGATAAAGGAAAAATAAATGTAGAAATTATAAATGAAACTGAAAGAATGATTTATGATCTTTTAGATAGAATACCATTATATTTAAATTCAATAAATGATAAAATATCTGTATTAATAGTTGGTTGCGGAAGAGTAGGTCAAGAATTTTTAAAAACAATTGTATGGTGTGGCCAAATAATCGGATATGAATTAGAGATAAATGTTATAGACATAAATGCTGATAAAATTAAAGAAGAAATAAATATAGAACAACCAGAACTTTTAGAAAATTATAATATAAATTTTATAAATGCAGATATTAAGTCTAAAAATGCAAGTGAAGAGATAGAAAAGCTATCAGAAGTAAATTATATATTTGTATCAATGGAAAGCGATGAAAAGAATATTGAGACAGCAATTTTACTTAGAAGAATGTTCTTAAGACAAGATAAAGATGGGTTTAATAGACGTCCGATAATTAATTTATGGATAGACAATGAGAATAAGAAAGAGAAAATAAATGGACTAGTAAATGAAAGAAATAATTCATACAACTTAAATGCGTTTGGAAGTATTAAAGATATGTATTATGATAATTGTATAATAAATTCAAAATTAGAAAGCTTAGCAAAACAAGTTCATTTATCATACAGTCCAAAAGATGTTAATTTGAAACAATATAATTCATTGGAATATAATAAATGCTCTTCTAGAGCAACTGCACTTCATTTAAAATATAAATTATATTCTGTTTTAAGAGAAAAATATACTAACAATATAGAAGAAGATTTAAAAAATTATGAAGAGATTGCAAATGATAAAATAGTAGAGGAATTAAGTGAGAATGAGCACGAAAGATGGAATGCTTATACAAGAAGTATTGGATATACAAAAAAAACTATAGAAGAAGTAAAAAGTTATATAGAAAACACAGGGGATTATAGACATTTCTTAGCAAAATTCCATCCAGCTCTTGTAGAATATGAAGAGTTAGATAAAGTAAGTGAGGAACTAAATAAATTAACAGGAAAAGAGATTGATTTAAAAGAAAGCGATAGAATGATTATTAGAAATATACCAAATATCTTTAAAAAATATATTAAAAGGGGAGTTGTAAAAGGTGAAGAGTGATGTATTTATTAGTTATAGTTCAAAAGAATATGAAACAGCAAATATAGTAAGACAAACATTAAAAAGTAATAAAATAAAATGTTGGATGGCTCCTGAATCCATACCAGCAGGTTCTAATTATTCAAGAGAAATACCTAAAGGAATAAGAGAATCTCAGATTTTTTTACTTATATTATCTAGCTCATCTCAGGACTCAATATGGGTATCAAGAGAAATAGACCAAGCTTTAAATGAAAGAAAGATAATAATTCCTTTCCAAATAGAAGACTTTAAGTTGAATGATTCTTTTAATTTTTATTTGAGCCAAGTGCAGAGAATTACAGCATTTACACAGCTACAAGATTCATTAAATAAGCTAGTCGAAAAGATAAAAGCAATTATAAATATAGAAAATGACAATAATACTGCTAATGAAAAGAAACAAGACGAAAAAGTTGTAAAACAACAAACAAAACAAAGTAAAAATACCATATATGATAATGGTGATATATATGAGGGAGAGTTAGTTGATGGCAAAAGAAATGGAAAAGGCAAAATGGAGTATGCAAATGGAGACATATATGAAGGATTATTTAAAAATGATTTAAAAGCTGGAAAGGGTAAAATGACTTATGCAAATGGTGACATATATGAGGGATTTTTTGCAAAAGATAAACCAAGTGGAAGAGGAAGATACATATATGTAAATGGCAATTACTATGAGGGATATTTTGCAGATGGTAAGTTTAACGGAAAAGGTAAGCTTAGATATGTTAATAGGAATATATATGAAGGAACCTTTGAAAACGGTTTACGAAATGGTGAAGGAAAACTTACATATTTTACAGGTAATGTATATGAGGGACAGTTTGATAAAGACAAAATGAATGGAAAAGGTAGAATGACATATAATAATGGTAATGTATATGAAGGGGAATTCAAAGACAATAAACCTTGTGGAAAAGGTAAAATGGTTATTAAAGATTTAGGAGTATATGAAGGAGAGTTTTGTAAAGGAAAATTCAATGGAGAAGGTATGTTAAAAACAGAAAATGGTATTGTTAAAGAAGGAACATGGGAAAATAATAATTTAATTGGGCGAATAAAACATACAGATAAAGATGGAGTAATAACCTTTGGAAATTGTACTTATAATGAAGTTGATAAAACTTATAAGTTAGTTTGGGAAGATATTGTAGATAGTTACGAAGGGCAAATGATGTATGGTTTATATAATGGAAAAGGAATATACAATTATGAAGATGGAACATATTATGAAGGAGATTGGAAAAATGGTTTAAAAGAAGGAAAAGGCAAAGCAACATATGAAGATGGAACATATTATGAAGGTGACTTTAAAGATGGAATAAGAGAGGGAAAAGGAAAATACGTATATAAAAATGGAACATATTATGAAGGAGATTTTAAAAATGGAACAAGTGAAGGAAAAGGCAAAGAAACATATGAAAATGGAAGTTATTATGTAGGGGAGTTTAAAAACGACAAAAGAGAAGGAAAAGGAAAATATGTATATAATGATGGAACATATTATGAAGGAGAATGGAAAAATGATAAAAGTGAGGGAAAAGGCAAAGAAACATATAATGATGGAAGTTATTATGAAGGTGAATTTAAAAATGGAATAAAAGAAGGAAAAGGTAAATATATATGGAAAGAAGGAACTTGTTATGAAGGCGATTTTAAAAACGGAGTAAGAGAAGGAAATGGAAAATATGTATATAATGATGGAACATATTATGAAGGAGAATGGAAAAATGATAAAAGTGAGGGAAAAGGCAAAGAAACATATGAAAGAGGAGGATATTATATAGGAGATTTTAAAAATAATAAAAGAGAAGGAAAAGGAAAACTAGTGGGAAAAAATGGAGAACTTTATGAGGGAGACTTTAAAAATGGCGTAGCAGAAGGAAATGGAAAAGAAACATTTAGAAATGGAGATTATAGAGAAGGTGAATATAAGGAATTTAAATTATATAATGGTGTTTATTATAATAAAAAGAGTAATAAAAAAATATATTATGAAAATGGAAACCCTTTAAATAAGATAGAAGCTTTATTTAAAAAGAAGAAAAAATAATTTTATTTATTGTTAAAAGATAAACTATGGATGGATTTATAGTTTATCTTTTTTGATTTTTATTATCAGAAAAAGTTAGTAATTGCTTGCAAAATTCACAAAATAGTATATAATATACATATGTGAGAAAGAAGGTGAAAAAGTGAATTTAGAAGAGCTAGAAAAAAATATAGGTTATACATTTAAAAACAAAGAACTACTAAAACAAGCACTAAGGCATACATCTTATGCTAATGAACGTAACTTAGAAAGTAATGAAAAATTAGAGTTTTTAGGAGACAGTATATTAGAATTTTTATCAAGTAAATATATCTATAATAAGTATACAAAACTAAGAGAAGGAGAAATGACTAAAGTTAGAGCAACAGTGGTATGTGAAAAAAGCCTGTACAAAGTAGCAAAATTGCATAATTTTAGTGATTTCTTGTACTTAGGAAAATCAGAGCAAAAGACAGATGGAAGCAAAAGACCTGCAATTCTAGCAGATAGTGTAGAAGCTGTAATAGCGGCTATATACTTAGATGGTGGGTTAGAAGAAGCAGAAAAATTTATAATAGAAAATTTAAAAGATGCAATCTTAGATGCAACAAAACATGTAGGAGATAAAGATTATAAAACAGTATTACAAGAAAAGCTTCAAGAACATGGTGATGTAAAAATAGAATATAAAACAATAGGAGAAAGTGGACCAGATCATGATAAAACATTTGAAGCAGATGTAGAAGTAAACGGAAAATTCTTAGCAAAAGGAAAGGGGAAAAGTAAAAAGGAAGCACAAATGCAGGCAGCCAAAAAGGCACTGGAAAATTTAAATTAGAAGAGAGGTAATTTATGAAAAAACAGTACATTATACCAATATTTGTACCACATCTAGGATGTCCAAATGATTGCATATTTTGTAATCAAAAATCTATAAGTGGTCAAAAAAATGAAATGACTAAAGAAGAAGCCGATAAAATAATAAAGAATTACCTAAAAAGTATGAACAAAGAAGATGCACAAATAGAAATTGCATTTTTTGGAGGAAGTTTTACAGCAATACCAGAAGAAAAACAAGAGGAGTTATTACAAGTTGCTTACCAATATGTAAAAAGTGGAGAGGTAGAAAGCATTAGAGTTTCAACTAGACCGGATAGCATAAGTAAACCGATTTTAAAGAGGCTTAAAAAATATGGAGTAAAAACAATAGAGCTTGGTGTTCAATCTACAAATAATTATATTTTAAATAGAATAAATAGAGGTCATACATTTGAAGATGTTAAAAAAGCATCAAAAATGATTAGATGGAATGGATTTAGGTTAGGACACCAAATGATGGTGGGACTACCTGAAAGTACAAGATTAGATGAAATAAATACAGCAAAACAATTAATAAAATTAAAACCTAAAATGGTAAGAATTTATCCAACATTAGTTATAAAAAATACAAAACTCGAAAAAGAATATGAAGAAGGAAAATATAAACCACTATCAGTTGTACAAACAGTAGAAATTTGTAAGGATTTAGTAAGAATGTTTGCAGATAGAAAAATAGATGTAATAAGAATAGGGCTTCAAACAACAGATGAAATATCAGATCCAAGTAACAAAGATAGTGAAGTAATTGCAGGACCATATCATCCAGCTTTAAGACAGTTAATAGAATCAGCAATGTGGTATGACGCAATAGTAGGAAAAATAAAGAAATTAAATGTAAAAGTAAAAGAAGTAGAAGTCACAGTAAATCCAATTGATAGCAATAATGTAATAGGACATAAAAAGGAAAACGTCTTGAAACTAAAAGATACATATGATGTGGATTTAGTTTTAAAACAAGATAAAAAAGTAAAACAAGGAAAGTCAAAAATAGTAGTAACTAAAACTTATACAGATTAGAAAACTAAAATAAAGAAAAAAGAATAAATCACCTATATTTTACCAATAATAAAATAAAGGTGATTTTTTATGGATATGATAAATGAAAAAAATGAAGAAAGAAAAGGAATGACGAGAAGAATTGTCTTAGAAATATTAGGAACAATAATTGGTTCGTTTGTAATGGCATTAGGAGTATCATTGTTTTTGCTTCCTAATCAATTATCATCAGGAGGAGTAGCAGGTATTGCAACTATAACTTATTATTTATTAAATATACCAATGGGAACAATGATATTATTAATAAATATTCCATTGTTTCTAATATCAATATTAAAGGTGGGAAAATACTTTTTTATAAAATCTGTAATAGGAACAGCTACATTATCATTTTTTATAGATATATTAGATAAATTTGAGCCATTAACAGAGGATAGGTTCTTAGCTTGTGTATATGGTGGAATTATTTTAGGAATAGGAACAGCAATTCTACTAAAAGCAAACTCATCAACAGGGGGAAGTGACTTAGTAAGCTATGTAGCAAAAAAGTATAAGCCAACAGTACAAGCGGGGAATATTATAGTTATTGTAGATATTATAATAGTAAGCTTAAATATGATATTTCTAAAAGAAATAGAAATAGGGCTTTATTCGGCAATTGCAATTTATTTAATGGGAAAAATGATAGATATTTTATTTGAGGGAATAGATTTTACGAAATTAATGATTATAATTTCAGATAAAAATGAGGAAATAGCAAAAGCAATATTAGAAAAGATAGAAAGAGGTTCAACAGGTCTTTATGGAAAAGGTATGTATACAGGAAGAGAAAAGCTAGTACTCATGTGTGCAGCATACAGAAATGATGTAGCTAAAATAAAAATGATAGCAAGAAGAATAGATCCAAGAAGTTTTATAGTAATAACAAATTCAAGGGAAGTAGTAGGACAAGGATTTGAAAAATGAGAAAAAGAGGGACGGGGGTTTTTTGTCTCATTTTATAAGATAAAGTGAAAACAAATTTGTTTTAGAACTAATAATTATTATTGAACTTAAAGTATAAATGTTGTAAAATAAAAATGGTGATAATATGAAAGAGCAAATATATGAGATAGAAAATGCAGACTCATTTGAATTAAAAGATATCTTTGATTGTGGACAATGCTTTAGATGGAATGAACAAGAGGACGGAAGTTATACAGGAGTATTTAAAGGAAATGTTTTAAATGTTAAAAAAGAAGAAAATAAAGTAACATTTAAAGGTATATGTAATGGAGATATAAAAGAAGTTGTAGAAGATTATTTTGACTTAAATAGAGATTATGAAAAAATAAAAGAAACTTTAAGTCAGATAGATGATAATATGAAAAAAAGTGTTGAATATGGTAGAGGAATACGAATACTTAATCAAGACTTATGGGAAACAATTATATCTTTTATAATATCTGCAAATAACAATATTCCTAGAATAAAAGGAATAATAGAAAGATTATCTAAAAACTATGGAAAAGAAATAGATTATAGTGGAGAAAAATATTATACATTTCCAACTGCAGAAGAATTAAAAGATGTAAGTGTAGAAAAATATAGAGAATTAGGATTAGGATTTAGAGATATAAGGCTTTATGAAACAACAAAAATGATATTAAATGGAAAAGTGGATTTAGATGAATTAAGAAACAATCCAGACACTATGGAGGTAAGAGATAAATTATTAACATTATCAGGAGTAGGACCTAAAGTTGCAGATTGTATATTATTATTTTCAGACTTAAAAAGATTTGAAGTATTTCCAATAGATGTATGGGTAAGAAGAGTTATGAATGACTTATACATAAAGAATGAAGATGAAACAAAGGTAAATAAAAAACAAATAGAGAAAATAGCAAAGGAAAAATTTGGAGACTTAGCAGGATTAGCACAACAATATTTATTTTATTGGAGAAGAGAAGCGTAAAAGAGGATAGAATGGCAAGTGAAGTGCTTGC
The DNA here is from genome assembly GCA_944392605.1 of uncultured Clostridia bacterium. Classification (GTDB taxonomy): domain Bacteria; phylum Bacillota; class Clostridia; order TANB77; family CAG-508; genus CAG-269. The sequence goes on from CALXXE010000005.1 coordinate 42,426, forward strand.
TATTTTTTGCTTTCTGTTATAAAATTTAAGGAAAGAAAAAGAAGAGAAAGATGTGTCACTGATGCGAAATTTTTTGCACAAAGGAAACGTCCCCAATGCGAAATAGGAGGTAGAGATGGGCTTAAGACTTATTTATGGAAAATCTGGTAGTGGTAAAAGTAGTTATTGCTTTTCTGAGATTGCAAGACTAATTGAAAAGGAACATGAAAAGAAAATCTTTATAATAACACCAGAACAATTTTCATTTACAGCAGAAAGAAAATTAATGGATGAAATGGAAAAGTTGGGAAGTAGTGCTGCTATTTATGCCGAAGTAATAACCTTAAGCAGAATGGCTTATCGTGTCATGCAAGAAGTTGGGGGAGAAAATAGAGAGCTTTCAAAATGTGGAAAGGCTATGCTTATATATTCAATATTAAGTAATAATAAAAAGAATTTAAAATTTTTAGGTAAGTCAGATGAAAATATTGATTTAAGCATGAGAGCGATTACAGAATTAAAAAAACACGGCGTAGGTGTAGAAGATTTATTAAGTGAAATAGATAAAACGGAAGATGTTTATTTAAAAAACAAATTACAAGATATGGCATTAATTTATCAGGGGTTTGAAGAAAAAATTACTGGAAGTTATATAGAGGATACTGATTTATTAACAATACTTGCTGATAACTTAAGTAAGGTAGATTTAGTAAAAGATAGCATCATATTTATAGATGAATTTGCTGGATTCACATATCAAGAATATCAAGTTATTAAAGAAATGCTTGCTTTAGCAAAAGAAGTAAATATAACAATGTGCGTGGATGATTTGGATTTTAATACTAATCCAGATATTGATATTTATTATCCAAATAAATTAACAGTAAAGAGACTATTAGATTTAGCTAAAGAAAATGATATTGGAGCTGAAGAGTTTGTACATTTAGAAACTGAGCCTCGTTTTAAAACAGAGGAATTAAAATTTTTAAGTAATAATTTATATAATCCTAAATCCACAAAATATGGGAAAGATGTGGAGAACTTATCTATTTTTCTTGCTAAAAATGAATATTCAGAAGTAGAAGAAGTGGCAAGAAAAATACAAAAGTTAGTAAGAGAAGAAAACATGTGTTACAACGATATATCAATAATAACTAAAAATATAGAAGGTTATTCATCTTTAGTTAGAGCTATTTTTAGAGAATATGATATACCTGTTTTTATAGATGAAAAAAGAGATTTAAATCAAAACATAATAGTTCAATATGTACTTAGCATATTAGAGATTCTAACTAAAAACTTTTCTTCTGAGTCCATATTTAGTTATATAAAACTAGGATTTTTAGATTATGAAAAAGAAGAGATTTTTAAGTTAGAAAATTATTGTAATAAATGGGGTATTAAATTAAATAAATGGAAAAAAGATTTTACATATGAACTAGATAACGAAAATAAGAAAAATGAAGTTCAAAGATTAAATGAAATAAGAAAAGAGATAATAAATCCTTTACTTAAATTACAAGATAATATAAGAAAAGAAAGAACTGCTAAAAATATTACTTTAGCTTTGTACAACTTTATAATAGAGCAAAATATAGAAGAAAAGATAGCAGATAAGGTAAGAGAATTAGAAGAAAATAATTTAGTGGATTTAGCAAATGAGTATAAAGAAAGTTATCAAATAATACTAGATATTTTCGATGAAATTGTTTTAATATTTGACGAAGATAAAATGACAGTTGATAAATATCAAAAGATATTAAAGATAGGACTAAAAAATAGCGGACTTGGAAAAATCCCAGGAACAGCTGACCAAGTAATTTTAGGTGATGTTGATAGGTCAAGGAGTCATAAGGTAAAAGTTGTGTTTATCTTAGGTTTAAATGATGGAAGTTTTCCAAGCGTAAATAAAGATGAAGGATTTTTAGATGATAGTGATAGAGAAATATTAAAACAAGATGGAATAGAACTTGCAAATGGTACAATAGATCAGTTATATGAAGATAAATTTAATATTTACAAAGCTTTTACAACAGCTGAAGAAAAGATATATTTATCATATAGCTCATCAGATAAAGATGGAAAATCATTAAGACCTTCAGTACTAGTTACACAAATTAAGAAAATGTATCCAAAATTAAAAGAAGAAAGTGATGTAACAACTAAAAAATATGAACTTGTAAATAAAAAAGTTACATATGAAGAATTAATAGAAAATATTGCAAAAATAAGAAATAAAGAAGAAATAGACGAAGTATGGTATCAAATATATAGTTATTATAAATCTCAAGAAGGATGGAATGAAAAATTACAGGAGGATTTAAAAGGATTAAAATACACAAATATACCAGAAGATATAAAACAAGAAAACATTGATAAACTATATGGAAATACATTAAAAACTAGTATATCAAGATTAGAAAAATATAGAGGTTGTCCTTTTTCATATTACTTACAATATGGATTAAAATTAAAAGAAAAAGAAAGCTTAAAAATACAAAGTTTTGATACAGGTTCTTTTATGCATGAAACAATTGATAATTTCTTTGAATATGTTAGACAAGAAAATTTAAATCTAGCAGAAATAGAAGAAGAACAGATTCTAGAAATTGTATCCAAAATAGTAGATGAAAGTTTAAAATTAAATAAAAATTTTATATTTACAGCTACAACTAAATATAAAGTTTTGGTTAGAAGATTAAAAAAGATAGTTTCAAAAGCACTAAAATATATTATACAAACAATTATCTATAGTGATTTTTCTGTAGAGGGGACAGAGATAGAATTTGGTGAAAAAGGTAAGTATAAACCAATTATTTTAGAACTAGAAAATGGTAAGAAAATAGAAATAACAGGAAAAATAGATAGAATAGATACGGCATCTAGTGAAGACGGAAAATACTTAAGAATTATAGATTATAAATCATCAGCAAAGAATATTGACTTAAATGAAGTATATGCAGGACTCCAAATACAGCTTTTAACATATACAGATGCAATATGTAGAGAAGAAGATATATTGCCAGCAGGAATATTTTATTTTTCACTATTAGAACAAATTGCTAATGCAGATAAGAGAATAGATGAAGAACAAATAGAAGAGTTAATTAGGAAAAACTTTAGAATGAAAGGCTTAATAATAGCTGACGTAAAGATTATAAAGATGAATGATAATACTTTACAATCAGGAAGTTCAAAATTAGTTCCAGCAGCGATAACTTCTAAAGGAAGTGTGAATGAAAAATGGACAAACGGCGTAAAACAAGAGGAGTTTAAAGTTTTACAAGATTATATCTATAAAACTATAAAAGATATTTCAAGAGAAATCCTAAGTGGAAAAATAGATTTAAAACCATATAATAAGCAAGGAAAAACACCTTGTGAATATTGTGAGTACAAGGCAATATGTGGATTTAATCCAAGACTAAACAATAATAAATATAATTATATAGATAAAAAATCAAAAGACGAAATTCTAATGAAAATGAAAAATGAGACAAAATAGGGACGGACATAAAGTGTCTCAAAGGAGGAAAAATGGATTTATCAAATGAAAATGTAATTCATATAAAAAAAGATGGTATAGAATATTTACAATTTAGGAAATTGTTAGAATATAAAGATATAATAAATCATGCATATTCATTAGGAACAGATATGGATTTTAGAACTTCAAGAGCAAATAGTGAATTATCTAAAGAAGAATATGCGAATTCATTAAATAATTATGATAAATTATGCAAGTCAATTGGCTGTGATTATAGGAATTTAGTAAAAGGTATTCAAAGGCATACAAATAATGTTAAGGTTGTATCAGAAAAAATAAATAAAGATACTCCTGATTTCAGATGTAAAGAATATGAAAATATTGATGGGTTAATTACTAATAAAGATAATTTTATTTTAGCAAGTACCAGTAGCGATTGTATTTCATTATTATTCTTTGACCCTGTAAAAAAAGTAATTGCAAATGTACATTCAGGTTGGAAAGGAACTCTTCAAAGAATATCTGTGAAGACCATAGAAAAAATAGTAAATGAATTCACTTGCAATCCAGAAGATATAATTGTTTGTATTTGCCCATCAATTAGAAAATGCCATTTTGAAGTTGGGGAAGATGTAAAAGATATGTTTGAGAAGGAATTTCAAGATTTAGGAGAAGAAAATTTAAAAGAAATAATAGAAGAAAAAGTTCCAAGTAAAAAATGCTTTATTGACACAGTTCTAATAAACAAAATAATATTAGAAAGAGAAGGTTTAAAAAAAGAAAATATAATCGATAGTAAAATCTGTACAATGTGCAACCCTGGAATGTTACATTCATATAGAGTGGAAAGAGAAAATTATGGCTTAAATACGGCTTTAATTGAATTAAAAGGAGAATAGTTAAATATGATAATTCCAAATAAATTAAAAAAAGGTGATACAATAGGAGTTGTTGCACCATCAAATCCAATAGTTGGAGATAATATAGAAGAAATTATGAGAGCAAAAGAAAAGGTAGAAAAAGACGGTTTTAAAGTAGAGTTTTCAAAAAATCTTTTTTCTAATACATGTGACTACAGTAGTACAGCAAAAGAAAAAGCAGAAGATATAAATTATATGTTTTCTAATAAAAATATAAAAATGATATGGTGTGCTAAAGGTGGGGAAAATTCAAATTCTACTTTTGAATATTTGGATTATGATATAATAAAAAAGAATCCAAAGATTATCTGTGGATATAGTGATATAACATCAATTACAAATATAATAACTGCAAAAGCTGGACTTGTTACATTTAGTGGAACAAACTTTAAAACAATTGCAACAGATGAGACGGATTTTAGTTATAATGAAGCCTTAAAGCGTTTTGTTGATTGTAATCTGAGTTTAGGAACACCAGAAGACTATAAAGTGTTAAATGATGGAATGGCAGAGGGAGAGTTGATAGGTGGAAATCTTAGTTTAACAAGAGGATTGGTAGAAGGAAAATATAAGATAGATTTTAAAGATAAAATATTATTTTTAGAAGAACTAGGATTTGAAACAGGTCCTGCTATGGCTAGTAATTACTTATATTATATGAAACAAAATGGTGTGTTCAACAAAATAAAAGGATTATGGATAGGAAGTTATAACCACGAAAGTCAAATTTCTTTAGAGAAAATAATTTTAAATGTAATTGGAGATGAATATAATTTTCCTATTATAAAATCAGATAATTTTGGACATATTGAACAAAAAATAGTAATACCAATTGGAACAAAAGCAAGAATAGATACAACTTCAAAAGAAAAGATAACACTATTAGAAAAATGTGTAAATGAAATATAGAAGGAGAAAGAAATGTACGACAATTGGGAAGAGTTAGAAGAGTCTATAAAAGGTTGTAATAAGTGTAAATTGCGTAATGGAAGAACCAATATTGTATTTGGAACTGGAAATAAAAATGCTAGATTAATGTTTATTGGAGAAGGACCTGGAGCAGACGAGGACAGACTTCGGGGAGCCTTTTGTAGGTAGAGCAGGTAAACTAATGAATCTAGCTTTTCAAGCAATAGGATTAAAAAGGGAAGAAGTCTATATTGCAAATATTGTAAAATGTAGACCACCAGGAAATCGTAATCCAGAAGAGGATGAATGTGAAGCCTGCATGAATTATTTAAGAAATCAAGTAATATTAGTAAAACCAGAAATAATAGTACTTCTTGGAAGTGTTGCACTAAAACATATACTAGGAAAAGAATATGGAATAACGGCTTCTAGAGGAAAATGGATGGAGAAAAAAGGAATTAAATATATGCCAACATGGCATCCAGCAGCACTTTTAAGAGATGAAACTAAGAAAATAGATTTTGCAAATGACTTACAACTTGTAATGAAAGAATTGAACAAGTAGTATAGCAATTGACGTAAATGTATATATGTAATAAAATATAGCAAAATGTTTATAGGGAGAAGAAGATGGAAGGAATAAAAGAAAAAGCAGATTATTGTTTAAATTGTAAAGTGAAACCTTGCTCAAATAAAGGATGTCCACTTCATAATGAAATACCAGATTTTATAAAAGAGGTAAAGGAAGGAAATATTGATAAAGCATATGAAATATTATGTAAGACAACAGTCCTTCAAGGAGTTTGTGGAAGGATTTGTCCTCATCAAAAACAATGCGAAGGGTCTTGTGTAAGAGGAATAAAAGGAGAACCAGTTCAAATTGGAGATTTGGAGTCATTTGTTTTTGATAAGGCTATGGAAGAAGGAAATTCTTTATCAAAAGTTTGGAGTGAAGAAATAGAGGAAAACAAGAAAAAATTAAATAATAAAAAAGTAGCTGTAATAGGTGGAGGACCAGCAGGTTTAACAGCTGCAGCATTTTTAGCAAAAGGTGGTGTAGAAGTTACAATATATGAAAAATATGATTATTTGGGTGGACTTTTAGTACATGGTATTCCTGATTTTAGGCTTGATAAAGAAATTGTAAAACAAACAGTAGATAACATTTTAGATTTAGGTATTAAAGTAAAATATGGAAAAGTACTTGGAAAAAACTTGAATTTAGATGATTTAGAAAAAGAATATGATGCTATATTTTTAGCTTTTGGAGCAAATTGTTCTTCAAAGATGGGAGTAGAAGGAGAAGAACTAGATGGTGTATATGGAGGAAATGAATTATTAGAATATGATATGAATCCAAATTATGAAGGAAAAGTAGTTGCTGTTGCAGGTGGCGGAAATGTAGCAATGGACTGTGCAAGAACTATAAAAAGACTTGGAGCAAAGGAAGTAAAAGTAGTATATAGAAGAGCAAGAGAACAAATGCCAGCTGAAGATAAAGAAGTAGAAGAGGCAATGGAAGAAGGAGTAGAATTTCTATTCCAAAATAATATAGTAAAAATTACTGGAGAAAATAAAGTAGAAAAATTAGAGTTAATAAAGACAGAGTTAGTTCAAAAAGAAGGAGACACTAGACTTTCTCCTGTAAACGTAGAAGGAAGTAACTATATAATTGATGCGGATTATGTTGTTATGGCATTAGGAGCAAATCCTGAATCTTTTGTAAAAGATTTAAACTTAAGTCTAAATAAATGGGGAAATATTGAAGTAAATGAAAATTATGAAACTTCAAGACCTAGAATATATGCAGGAGGAGATTTGGCAGGAGTAAGAGGAACGGTAGCATGGGCAGCGTTTTCAGGAAGAGAAGCAGCAAAAAAAATAGTAGAAAAATTAAAAGAAGCTTAGAGTTTAAGCTTCTTTATTCATTAATATTTTCTTTTGTAGTTTTTCCTAAAAGTAATCTTTTGATAGCTTTAAATATTGAAACAAAGATGTTTTCTTTTTTAGTAATAACTTTAATTGCTGTTTCAACTTCGCCATTTTCTATGCTATTATATTTCTTTTCTAGTTCCATCATTTTATTTACATAGTAATCATTAAAGAATGTATAGCCTTCCATGCATCCAAGACAGTCTTTAAAATTATATAATTTTCTCCTATAGTTTTCGACTTCTTCTAAATTAGAAATTGAATTAAATGATGCATCGAAATAACTAGAAATTATAAGATTTTGTGTTCTCATAAAAGTTAAAGAAATTTCACTTTTTAATTCATCAATTTTTTCAAGCATTCCATCGACTTTTTTGTTTCTATCATCAATAGCTGCTATTTTATTATTTAATTTAATAATTTCTTCTTCACTATTTAAGATATCATCAATAGCATTTTGAACTGCCATAAAAGTTTTTGGAGATGTAAGATTTGCGAATTGTTCTTTAAAATTATCATTACTATTTAGTGTGCTTTCAAATAAAACATCTTCACCTACTATATATGCAAGTTGATTTACAAGACAACATTCTAGCGGATAATATGAAGGACTTGTTGTTTCAAAGCTAATTCCAAAATACTTAACATATTCTTTTGGTATACCATTAACTTTAGAAGCCATAAGCTGAACTGCTGCTTCATTTAATCCTAATCCATATATTTTAAATTCTGTATAATCACAAAGCCCCATTCTAAGTAAATAATTTCTTTTATCTTTTACTTCTTGTAAATAATGAATACATTCATGAATTGCAAATTCTTCCAAATCTTCATCTTGAATATGTTCATTAAAATAAATAGAGGTATTTTTATAAAAATAGTTAGCCTCGGCCATTCCTTCAGGCATTTTTGCTTTATACATATTTAATCTAGATAACTTAATAAATAATTCATTTTGATTCAAATTAAATTCAGGAAATGTATCACATAATTTTATTGAAACATTTCTTGCAATAGAATTAATTTTTAATGTATCTAGTTTTTCTGTTACTTCAATTCCATCTTTCCTTAAATCTGATTCTATGCTCATACTTAATCTCCTTGTAGTTTAATCTAATAATATTATACTATAAAAAAGTACTAATAATATTTCATAAGTATTAAATATTAATTACAGTTTAGTTACAAAGGAACTACTGGCTAATTTGTAGTTTTTTCAAAATGACTTGACATTTAAAACTAAAGTTACTATAATATCATCATAATTTGATTTCAAATGTTAGTTAAGTTAAAAAGTCAATTTAGGAAAATATTTAAATAAGAAAAAATATGAAGCGTACGTAATAAAAATAGATTAGTTCAAAATTATTAATATCAAATTTTAAAATCAATATAAATTCATTGAAACTAAAAATCAAAAGTATTAAAGAGTTTTTATCAAGTTTATTACCAAGTAAAATAGAACAAGGAAAAAATGACAATAGACAAAAAAGTAGAAAAATGGAAGAAAAAATTAGAAGACTTAAGAATTTTAAACGAAAATTTTAAATTCTAGAATATTTTTTATTTGACTTTTTTTCTTGGGAATTTTATACTAACTATACATTTAATCGAATTATAAAATAAAAATTTATAAGGAGGATAAAAATGGACAATAAAGAAATTAATTCTATTATATTAAAAATTTATGAAGAACAAAAGAAAACAAATAAAAAAATGGGAAAAATGCAAAAGCAAATGAAGAGTATGCAAGAACAAATGGGAGGCATGCAAGAACAAATGGGAAGCATGCAAGATAAAATAGGAGGATTAGAAAATAAATACGATGGATTACAAGGAAAGGTAATAAAGTTACAAGAGCAAGTAAGTGAAATGCAGGCTTCAGTGAATGAAATACCAGAAATTAAAGAAGAACTAAGGACACTTAGTGGTAGAGTTGCAGTAATAGAAAAAGAACACGGCGATAAATTACAAATATTACTTGATGTTGTTACTGGAAATAGTGAGAAAAATAAAGAATTAGAAAAAAGAATTGAAAAAGATGAAAAAATTATAAATAGACATTCAGATGAAATTTATTATTTAAAAAAAGAAGTTCAAAATGGTTAAAAGCCTATTAGAACTTTTACCCTAATAGGCTTCTACCTTATTTTATAACAATATTATAAATTTTATTTTTAACATAAATTTCTTTCACAACTGTTTTACCTTCTAATTTTGAATCAATTGCTTCATGTACTTTTTGCTTAACAGAAGCTTCATCTTCATCTAGAGAAATTTGAACAGTTCCTTTTAATTTTCCATTAAATTGAATAGGTAAAGTGATTTCATCAGCAATTGTTTTTGATTCATCATATTCAGGCCATTTTTGGTAAGATAAATCTTCTTTTTCACCTAATACAGATTGACTAAGTTCTTCTGTAATATGAGGTGCAAATGGATTTAATAATTGTAAAAATGTCTTAAATTCAGCTTTATTAATAGTTTTTTCTTTATAGAATTCATTTACCATTGTCATAAATGTAGATATGCAAGTATTAAATTTCATTTCTTCGATATCTGAAGAAACTTTTTTAATAGCTCTATGCATCATTTTTTCGAACTTAGGAGAATAGCTATCTCCATCAATTAACATTGTTTGCATGTTCCATACTCTGTCTAAGAATTTTGAACAACCTCTAATACTTTCCATAGACCATGGTGCTGTTTGGTCAAATGGTCCCATAAACATTTCATAAACTCTAAAGCTATCAGCACCAAATTCATCAACAACTTCATCAGGATTAACCACATTACCTTTTGATTTAGACATTTTTTCTCCATTGCTACCTAAAATCATACCATGAGAAGTTCTTTTTTGATATGGTTCCCTTGTTGGAACAACACCTATATCATATAAGAATTTATGCCAAAATCTTGAATATAGTAAATGCAATGTTGTATGTTCCATACCTCCATTATACCAGTCAACAGGTGACCAATACTCTAAAGCTTCTTTTGAAGCTAAAGCTTTATCATTATGTGGGTCCATATATCTTAGATAATACCAAGATGAACCAGCCCATTGAGGCATAGTATCAGTTTCCCTTGTAGCTTTTCCACCACAATGAGGGCAAGTTGTATTTACCCAGTCAGTATGTTTTGCTAAAGGAGATTCACCATTTTCTCCTGGCTCATAATCTTCTATGTCAGGCAATTTTAATGGAAGTTCGTCTTCTGGAATTGGAACCCATCCACATTTTTCACAATGAACCATAGGAATTGGTTCACCCCAATAACGTTGTCTAGAAAATACCCAATCACGAAGTTTATAATTTACTTGTCTTTTACCAATATTATTTTCTTCTAAATATTCTATAACTTTTTTCTTAGCATCCTTCACAGATAAATCATTCAAAAATCCTGAATTAATTAAAATACCAGTTTCAACATCTGTAAAAGCTTCTTTTTGTACATCACAAACAACATCATCAGAATTTGATTTAATAACTTGTACTATTGGTAAATTAAATTTAGTTGCGAATTCATGGTCACGAGTATCATGTGCAGGAACGGCCATAATTGCACCTGTTCCATAAGTAATTAAAACATAATCTGATATCCAAATAGGAATTTCTTTTCCAGTTAATGGATTTATTGCTTTAATACCTTTAACTTCACAACCTGTTTTATCTTTGTTCAATTCTGATCTTTCAAAGTCAGATTTTAAAGCAGTTTTTCTTTTATATTCTTCAACCTCAGTCATATTAGTGATTTTACTAGATAATTTTTCAATAATATGGTGTTCTGGTGCAACTACCATATATGTAGCTCCAAAAAGAGTATCTGGTCTAGTTGTATAAACTGTCAAAGTTTCATCAGAATCTGCAATTTTAAATGTAACTTCAGCACCTTCACTGCGACCAATCCAATTTATTTGTTGAGCTTTAATTTTATCTAAGTAATTAACATCATCTAAATCATCAATTAGTCTTTTTGCATATTCAGTTATTTTTAGCATCCATTGACTTTTTTCTTTTTGAACAACAGGGCTTCCGCATCTTTCACATACACCATTTACAACTTCTTCATTTGCTAGACCTACCTTACATCCAGTACAGAAGTTAATTGGCATAGTGGCTTTGTAAGCTAAACCGTGTTTATAAAGTTGAATAAAAATCCATTGAGTCCATTTATAATAATCAGGGTCTGTTGTATTAACTTCTCTTGACCAATCAAAAGAAAAACCGATTGATTTTAATTGTGATTTAAAGTGTGCAATGTTTTTTTCAGTCGTGATTTTTGGATGAATGTGATTTTTAATTGCATAGTTTTCGGCAGGAAGACCAAATGCATCAAAACCTATTGGGAATAAAACATTATATCCTTGCATTCTTTTTTTTCTCGCAATAACATCCAAAGCTGTATAACTTCTTGGATGTCCAACGTGAAGGCCTTGTCCAGAAGGATAAGGAAATTCAATTAATCCATACCATTTTTTCATAGAGTAATCATCTTTTGCATTAAAAGTACCTTCACTATACCATTTTTTTTGCCATTTTTTTTCTATTTCTTTAAAATTATAAGCCATAAAAAAAGCCCCTTTCGCTAGTTTATTTTCCCGTATTATATAACAAAAAATGGGATAAATCAAGGGTTGCATTAAAAAACGAAAAATGTTAGAATTGTTCCTAGAGGTGTAAAAAAGTGATAGATATAACAAAAGCAAAAAAAGAATTTAAAAAATATGTAGAAAAGTATGATATAAATAATCCAAAAATAAAATTAAAAATAGCCCATATAGAAAGAACATCTATAATTGCAAGGAAAATGGCAGAAAGCTTGAAATTATCAGAAGAAGATATAGAACTTGCAGAACTAATTGGTTTACTTCATGATATAGGAAGATTTGAACAAGTAAAAATATATGGAACATTTGTAGACCATTTAAGTGAAAATCACGCAAAAATGGGTGTAGATATTTTATTTAAAGATGGTTTGATAAGAAATTTTATAGAAGATGATAAATATGACAGGATAATAGAACTTGCAATAATAAATCATAATAGAGATAGAAAGCAAATAACGAAAGATATAAGTGATAAGGAAGATTTACATATTAAGCTAATAAGAGACAGCGATAAAACAGACATACTTTATGTACTTACATTCGAAGATGAAAAATCAGTATGGGAATCTGACGATATAGAAGATGAAAAATTTACAGATGAAATATATAGAGAATTTATAGAAAAACATAGTATTATTTATAAAAATAGAAAAACACATGCAGATGCATTAATTGGGCATTTCGCATATGCATTTGATTTTAATTTTGATTATGGATTAAAATGCGTGTTAGACAATAAGTATTATGATAAAATCTATGATAGAGTTAAATTTAAAGATGAGGAGACTAGAAATAGATTTAAAGAAATTTATAATATAACGACTAATTATATAAAAGAAAGAGTGACTAGTGATAATGATTAATTTAGGAAAATGTAAAGAAGAGTTTTTAAAATATACTGAAACATATGATTTACAAAATGAAGGAATAAAAAGAAAACAGTTACACTCATTAAGAGTAATGGAAGAAAGTAAAAGAGTAGCAGAGGCGTTAAAACTAAGTGAAGAAAAGATAGAACTAGCAGAGTTAATAGGACTTCTTCACGATATAGGAAGATTTGAACAGTATAATAGAGGAAATACATATCTTAACGAAATGCTATTAGACCATGCAAGATTAGGAGTAGAAGTATTAATAAAAGATGATTATATAAAAAAGTATATAGATAATGAACAATATATTCCAATAATACTTACAGCAATAAATAATCATAATAAATTTAAAATAGAAGATGGCTTGAATGAAGAAGAAATGTTATTTGCAAAAATTATAAGAGATGCAGATAAATTAGATATTCTTTATGAAGGTGTAGAGATATATTGGAATACTCAAAGAGAAAAAGAAAATGTGGAAAATAGCAAAATAAGTATTAATATAGAACAACAATTTAAAGTAGAAAGACAAGTAAAAAAGTTAGGAAATGAAAGAAATGATACAGTAGATGGATTATTAATTTTACTATCATACATATATGATATTAACTTTAAAGAAACATTAGAAATAATAAATAAAGAAGACTATGTAAATAGAATTTTAGATAGATTTGATTTTAAAGATGAACAGACAAAAGAACGAGTAGAACAGTTAAAGAAGATATTACTTAGGTTCATAAGATTATCTTTAAGAAAAAAATAAAAAAGGATGATAAAATTGGGCAAAAAATTAATAATAACAGAAAAGCCGTCTGTTGCTATGGAGTTTGCTAAGGCGTTAAAGATAACAACTAAAAGAAAAGATGGATATTTAGAGTCAGAAGAATGGATAATTACTTGGTGTGTGGGACACCTAGTAACAATGAGCTATCCTGAAAAATATGATGAAAAATTAAAATATTGGAGGTTGGATACACTTCCTTTTATACCTGAAGAATGGAGATATGAAATTATTCCTCAAGTTCAAAAACAATTTAATATAGTACAAGGCTTGCTTCAAAGAGAAGATGTTGAAGTGATATATAATGCAGGAGACTCTGGAAGAGAGGGAGAATATATCCAAAGATTAGTATTTATGATGGCAAGACCAAATCCAAATGCAAAGATGAAAAGAGTTTGGATAGATTCACAGACAGAAGAAGAAATCTTAAGAGGAATAAGAGAAGCAAAAGATTTATCAGAATATGATAGTTTGTCTGATAGTGCGTATTTGAGGGCAAAAGAAGATTATTTGATAGGAATCAATTTTTCAAGATTACTTTCTATAATATATGGAAGAAATCTGGCAAATAAAATAAATGAAGATAAAGCATCCATTTCGGTTGGAAGAGTTATGACTTGTGTTCTTGGAATGGTTGTTTCTAGAGAAAGAGAAATTAGAAATTTTAAGAAAACAAAATATTATAAAGTACAAGGTTTGTTTGGAACTCAAGATTCTACTTTTGGAGCAGAGTGGAAAGTAAATGAAAATTCAATAATGTTTGAATCACCTAAGTTATATAATGAATCAGGGTTTAAGAAAGAAAATGGCGCAAAAGAATTTATTAAAGGGCTAGCAGGTAAAAATGCTAAAATAGTAGAATTAAAGAAATCCAAACAAAAAGAAAATCCACCACTTTTATTTAATTTGGCAGAAATACAAAATCAATGTACAAAAAGATTTAAAATAAAGCCAGATGAGACATTAGAGATAATACAAAATTTATATGAGAAGAAATTGGTTACATATCCTAGAACAGATGCGAGAGTTTTGTCAACAGCTGTAGCAAAAGAGATTACTAAAAACTTAAATGGTATTGCAAGAGGATATAAAGACGAAGAAGTTCAAGGATATATTAAAAAAATGGTAGAAGAAAAATATTCTACAAATTTAATTAAAACAAAATATGTAAATGATAGTAAAATAACAGACCACTATGCAATTATTCCAACAGGACAAGGTTTTGAAAATTTTAATAATTTACCAGAATTACATAAGAAAGTCTATAAAGTAATTGTAAATAGATTTTTAGCAATATTTTATCCAGCAGCTGAATATCAAAAAATACAAGTAACGTTAGAAATAGAAAATGGAGAAAAAAAGGAAAATTTCTTTGCAAGTGAAAAAGTATGTATAAAACAGGGATTCTTAGAGATTCTAAAACCTGAAAAAGTAAATAGTAAAAAGAAAGAAGAAATCAAAAAAGATAATGAAATAGATAATGAAGTAAATGAAGATAAACAAGAAAATAATATAGAAATATTAAAAAGTTTGAAAAAAGGACAAGTTCTCGAAGTACAAAATTATGAACTAAAAGAAGCGGAAACTTCACCACCTTCTAGATATAATTCAGGTTCTATAATTCTTGCTATGGAAAACGCAGGAAAGTTAATAGAAGATGAAGAATTAAGAGAACAAATAAAGGGAGCGGGAATTGGTACTAGTGCAACAAGAGCAGAGATTATAAAAAAGTTAGAGAAAATAAGATATATAGAGATTAATAAAAAAACACAAATAATAACACCTACTTTAAAGGGAGAAACTATATATGATATTGTATATCAGTCTATGCCAGATATGTTAAATCCCAAATTAACAGCAAGTTGGGAAAAGGGGTTAGATATGGTGGCAAAAAAAGAAATAAAACCAGATGTATTTATGGATAAGCTAACAAATTATATAAATTCTAAGTTTAATAAATTAGTTATAAAAATGTAAATTAATTTGTTAATCTAAGATAGAAATGCTATAATAAAACACATATAGCTATGCTATATTGCAAGGAAGGTATTTAGAGCAAAGAGAAAGGAACTAGGATGAAACTGTATAATGGTGATTTCCCTAAAAATATTCTGTTGAGTGTACCAAAGGGAAAAGCATGGACCATTGGAGGACAGATATTCTCTACAGATGATTTACCAAAAAAGTTGCTTGCAACTTTTGTATCACTAGAGGATGTGAAATTGGCATGGAGAAAGGTAACTCTTGTAAAATTTTCTGTTGAACCGATTTTTAGTATGCAGATAGCAATCAGGCAAGATGGGTATGGAAATGAATACTATGATGTCGAAAGTATAAACAGGATATGTGGCCTTATCTCACAGCCAGGAATGAAGATAGTAAGAAGTGCTATTCCTCAAGACGAATTTGTTGAGCAAAGAACAGACGAGAAGCCATACTGGCTATATAATCCAGATGATAAATATCATGCAAAGTTCGTCGAGAAAGGTATGGTATGGACAACAAGTATTTTGGGGTGTGATTTTGGTTATTACTATGAATGTTATAGTAGTAAAAATGGAAATGTGATAAGAAAGGTTGGAGATAGAAGCCTTTTATTGGAAGAACCAAGAGCAGTAAAGCCAGTTGTCTTTTTTGATGCTAAGGCTTTTGTAAAATCACGACAGATGAGCTTAGCGTTTGCTTAAGTACTAACAATAAAGTCCCTTTTTATAGGGACTTTATTGATTTAAATCATATATTTTTTTGATTAATTTATTGGATTCTTCTTTTAAATTTGCTTTGTTTTTTAATAAGTTATTATCTAGAAAATAAGGTTTTCCAAAGATAACTTTAACTTTTGAGAAAAAATGAGGTCTTCTAGTAATAAATACAGGAATGATTGGTACATTTAATTTTGAGGCTATAAATGTTACACCATTATGAACTTTTTTACCAATATCCTTTTCTTCTTTTATAATTCCACCTTCAGCAAATATTAGGAGTTCGCAAGGTTTATTATCTTTAAATACGTTTAAAGAATGTAATAAACTTTTTATATCAACTTTTTTTCTATCGACAGGAAAAACATTATAATGTTTTAAAATTCTTGAAATCAATCTATTTTTGAATATTTCGGATTTCGCCATAATAGATAGATTTTTAGATACAGGGTATATAAAAAAAGGGTCAAAAACACTAGAGTGATTAGGACAAATTAAAAATCTATCATATTTTTGTAAATTTTCTATATTATAATAATGAACTTGAAATAGTAATTTACAAAAAAGGAATTTTATAAATCTTTTCATAGAATGTAACCTCTCTATTTATATTATATTTTATTATATAAATAAGAAAATATAAAGTCAATAATTGACAAAACGAGATGATTTTGATATAACATATATATACAAAAGAGAGGAGAGATACATATGAACGAGAAAAAATACAAATCAGTTGTTGTAATATGGGGAGTAATTTTCTTAGTTTTACATACACTATCATTAATTAATGTAATAGGATTAAGACCTTTTTATTATACATATTTAACAAAATTAATCACATCCTTTGTTGCATTAATAGTTTTAGCATTAGTTATAATTTTTATGGGACTTTCATTAAAAAAGAAAAAGGCTGGTCCTATTATAGGAATTATACTTGGTGCAATTTATATTTTAAACTTTAATCTTACACATATATTTATGAGTGTTGTAAATCTAGTAGCTGGTGTTTGTTTTATAATATCTTGTGTAGGTATGTTAAAATTTATTAGTAAAGCAAACAAAAGTGAAAAAACAGAAAGTAAAGAAGAAAAACAAACTGAAAACAATGCTTAAAAATAAAGCTGGAGAATGACATGAATACAATACTTGGAGAACTTGGTAAAAGTCAAAAATTTGTCGAAATCGTAAATAGAATAGAAAATAAAAAAAGTCCGATAGCAATATCGGGCTTAAATGACGTTGGAATGGTAAGTATTGGAACAGCAATACATGAGTTTACTAAAAAACCAATTTGCATATTAACATATAATGAGATACAAGCAAAAAAAATATATGAAGATATTAAGTATTTTACTGATAATATTGTATTTTTCCCAAAGAAAGATGTTGTAACATATGATTATGTTGCGGAAAGTAAAGAAAATTTATATGAAAGAATAGAAGTATTAAATAAAATAAAATCAAAAAGAGGTTTAATGGTCGTAACAACAATAGAAGCTTCAATGCAAAAACTTCCTAAAAAAGAAATTTTATTTAAAAATGAACTTAAGTTTAAGGTAGGAGAAGAATATAACTTAGAAGATGTAAAAAAGAATCTAGTTGATTTAGGATATGCTAGATATGACTTAATAGAAGGAAGAGGACAGTTTAGTGTAAGAGGAGATATTGTAGATATAGCAGTAAATAATAAAACTGGTATTAGGATTGAATTTTGGGGAGATGAAATAGATTCTATTCGTGAATTTAATATAGAAAGTCAAAGGTCAATTGCAAATAAAAATGAAACTACGATTTATCCTGCAAACGAATATGTTCTAGAACAAAGTGTAGATTTAGTATGTAAAAAAATAAGAGAAAAATATAAAGAATATGAAAATAAAAATGTAATTGAAGAAGACATAGAGCAGATAAAATTAGGAAATTATATAAGCAAGGTTGATAAATACTTTGATTGTTTTTATGAAAAACAAGAAACTATCTTAGATTATTTAAATTCTAATTATGTATTGTTAATAGATGAAATAGGAAAAATAGAACAAAGAAGCCAAAACATCAAGAAGGACAGAGAAAATTTAATATCAAGTCTGATTTCAAAAGAAAAAGAAGTGCCAGAAGCTATTTTTAATGAATTAGATTTTGATGATATTTTAAACATTTTGGATAAGAAACAATTAGTTTATATTGAAAAACAAGATAGTATATCAAAAATAGATTGTGAAAAATACAAATTAAACTATAGAGACGTTAATTACTATAAAAGTGAGATAGATAATTTATTTACAGACTTAAAAAATAATTTAAAGAAAGATAAAAATATTTATATATTAATAGATTCAAAAGAGAAAGCCAAAAAATTAAAAGAATTACTAGAAGAAAAAGAAATTACTTGCAAGATAGAGGAAAAATTAAATCAAACTATAGTAGTTAAGGCTAGAGAAAAAATTGTTACAATTTCTATAGGTAAATTATCATCAGGTTTTGAAAATTATGATATAGGTCAAATTGTAATAGAAGCAAATGAATTAGTAAGTGGTGAAAAGAAAAGAAGAAGAGTTACAAATACAGCTTTTAAAGAGGGAGAAAAAGTTGTTTTTGCAGACTTAAAACAAGGTGACTATGTAGTTCACAGAAGATACGGAATTGGTGTTTATATTGGTGTAAATACTATTAAAGCTGATGGAATTGTTAAAGATTATATTAAGATAAAATATAGAGATGATGCTATTTTATATATTCCTACAAGTGATTTAGATAGTATAAGGAAATATGTTGGTGGAGATAGAATAAAACCAAAGATAAATAAACTTGGAAGCAAAGAGTGGGATAATACTAAGGCAAGAGTAAAGAAAAATTTAAGAGAGGTTGCAAAAGAATTAATAGAACTTTATGCTAAAAGAGAGAAGGCTCAAGGATTTGCTTTTAGTAAAGATACTCCTTGGCAAAAAGAGTTTGAAGATAAATTCCCATACCAAGAAACAGATGACCAATTAAGATGTATTGAAGAAATAAAAAAAGATATGGAAAAACCAAAACCAATGGATAGATTACTTTGTGGTGATGTTGGCTATGGTAAAACAGAGGTTGCTATGAGAGCAGCATTCAAAGCAGCAATGGATGGAAAACAAGTTGCATATTTAGCTCCTACGACAGTTCTTGCAGAGCAACAATATCAAGAGTTTAAAGAAAGAATGAAAGATTTCCCTGTAAGAATAGAAATATTAAATAGATTTAAAAGTAAAAAGTATCAAAATGAGGTTGTTAAGAAATTAAAACTTGGGGAAGTTGATATTGTAATAGGTACACATAGATTACTTGGAAAAGATGTAGAATTCAAGGACTTAGGACTACTAATTATAGATGAAGAGCATAGATTTGGTGTAAAGCATAAAGAAAAAATAAAACAAATGAAGATGAATATAGATGTTTTAACAATGACTGCAACGCCAATCCCAAGAACTATGCATATGTCTATTGTTGGAATTCGTGATATGTCTGTTATTTACGAACCACCTTATAATAGGAAGCCAGTTCAAACTTATGTGTTGGAATATGACCAAGAAGTTATAAGAGAAGCAATTACAAAAGAACTTGAGAGAAATGGTCAAGTATTCTATATATTTAATAATGTAGAAGGTATTGCAAGAAAGGCAGAAACAATATCAGAGTTGGTTCCTGAAGCGAATGTTGCATATGCACATGGACAGATGACAGGAAGCAGGATTGAAGATATTATGCAAGAGTTTGTTGAAGGAAATACTAATGTTTTGGTATGTACTACAATTCTAGAATCAGGAATTGATATTCCAAATGCTAATACTATTATTGTTGAAAATGCGGATAGGATGGGATTAGCACAATTGTATCAGATACGTGGTAGAGTTGGAAGGTCAGAAAGACAAGCATATGCTTATATAACATATAAAAGAGATAAATTACTTACAGAGATTGCAGATAAGAGGTTAAAAGCAATAAAAGAATTTACAGAGTTTGGTTCTGGATTTAAAATTGCAATGAGAGACCTAGAAATCCGTGGAGCTGGAAGCTTACTTGGAGAAATTCAATCTGGACACTTAGAACAAGTTGGATATGATACTTATTGTGATTTACTAGACCAAGTTGTAAAAGAAATGAAAGGTATTGAAGTAAAACCTGAAGTTGATATTCAAATTGATTTAGATATTACAAGTTATATACCAGATACTTATATTGAAGATAGTAGTGAGAAAATTGATATTTATCAAAAGATTGCACTATGTAGAACAGAAGAAGATATTGGAAATGTTATTGATGAAATTATTGATAGATTTGGTAATACGCCAAAAGAATTAAATAATTTACTAGAGATAGCAAGAATAAAACAATTATGCAAATTGACAGCTGTTATAAAAGTTACAGAAAAGAAAAACAGAACTACAGGTTCTCAAAATGTTGTGTTCTATTTTGATAAAGATAAATATGACCCAAGTATAATAACCACACTTCTAAAGAAATATGGAACTAAAATTAAGTTTTCAACTGGTATTGAACCATATATTACTTTACTTCTTAAAAATCAAACAGAAGAACAACTTATTAAAGAAATAAAAGAGTTCTTAGATACAATAAAATAGAGGAAAAAGAATAAAATGCGTTAAGTAATTATAAAATATATTTCTATCAATCATATTTATCTGATTAGTACAAGCAAGTGATACTACTAATAATAAAAATATAGATATCAATAAAATCCAAAACTTGCTAAAACTTAAAAAAAGTTATAAAATACAATAGTACAGTAAATAATAAATGTACTATTGTATTTTATAGAGGATGTTTTTTGGGATGGACTTAAAAACATGATGAAGATATTTTTAAGGAGATTTTTTATGAATGTAATTTCAAGTAAAGATAATGAAATAGTAAAGTCAGTTAAAAAGTTAAAAGAAAAGAAATATAGAGATTTAGAAAATGCCTACATAGTAGAAGGAATAAAAATGGTAAGAGAAGCAATAGAAGAAAAAGCTTTGATTAGGCAAATAATAATATGTGATGATTGTGAAAAATCTGATAGTATACCAAAAGAATTAATGTATGAGATAGCAAAATATGATTGTACGTACGTTACAAGTAAAGTATTTAAATATATATCAGAAGTACAGACACCACAAGGTGTGCTTGCTGTAATTGAAAAAAATAATGGAGATTTAGATATTAATTATAATGAAGATATAATAGTAGCTTTAGATGACATACAAGACCCAGGAAATTTAGGAACTATTTTAAGAACAGTAGATAGTGTAGGATTAACACAAATATTAGTATCAAAAGGAACAGCAGATTGCTATAATCCAAAAGTAGTTCGTTCGAGTATGGGAGCAATATATAGAGTAAAGGTTATAGAATGTGAAGATTTATTAGAAACATTAAAAGAAATTAAGAAAAATAAATTTAAAATATTAGTAACATCTTTAGGTGATAGTAAGAATATTTATGATATGAAATATAATAAAAAAGTGTTAGTAATAGGAAACGAAGCAAATGGTGTAGAAGAAAGAATTATGAATATAGCAGATGAGAAAATAAAAATACCAATGCTTGGAAGAACAGAAAGTCTAAATGCAGCAGTAGCAACAGGAATAGTATTATATGAATATGTAAGGCAAAAGTTAGGAAAATAATTAAAATAATTTGATTAAGAAAAGAGGAAGAAAGTTGAAAATAAATATAGTAATGGTAGAACCAGAAATTCCACAAAATACAGGAAATATTGCAAGAACATGTGCCGCAATAGGAGCAAAATTACATCTAGTATATCCATTAGGATTTAGTATATCAGATAAAGCAGTAAAAAGAGCAGGACTTGATTATTGGGATAAGTTAGAAATAGAAGAACATACATCGTTTAAAGAGTTTTTAGAAAAATATAAACCAGAAGAAAATAATATGTTTTTTGCAACAACAAAAGGAAAACATGTATATTCAAAGCCTGATTATAGTAAAATGGATGAAGTATTTTTATTATTTGGAAAAGAAACTAAAGGACTTCCAGAAGATATATTACAAAAATATATTGATAAAACAATAAGAATACCTATGAGAGAAACACTAAGATCTTTAAATTTATCAAACTCTGTTTCAATAGTTGTATATGAAGTATTAAGACAGAAAAATTTTGAGGGTTTAGAGGAAATAAGTAGTTATTTTGACAATAAGTAATTATTTTGTCGAATATTGCGATGAAAAGTTAAAAAACATTAAGAGAAAAGCTTGGCTTTTCTCTATTTTTGTGAGATAATAAGTAAGGATTATTAATTCAAAAAATTTTGTTCAAGATTTTTTAAATCTAAAAAATGAATTCCAGAGAAAAATTAAGCAAAAAAGAGAAAAAAGAATAGAGGTGGAGAATCACTTCATAATTTACTTTGAAATAAAAGTTGATTTGTAGATTGAAAACAATAAAATAAGGAGGAAAGATTTGGAAGTTTTTAGTTACAATGATTATATAAAGTGCATACACACTTTGCGTCTTAATGCAGTTTTTAGATTGGCAGAAGAAGGGACAGAATATAATCTAGAAATACATAAACAAAAGAAAAAAATAAAAAATGTACATGATAAGATAATAAAAAAGATTTTAAAAAATAGAAACGAAGTAGCAAATATAATAAATGGCTTTGTAGGAATTAGAGAAAAAATAAAAGGAGAAAATTTAGTAAAATATACTAATAGTTTTGTAACTGGAAAATATAAATCAAGGGAAGCTGATATTGTATATAGATTAAAAGATAAAGATATATTTTTTTTAATAGAACATCAATCGTCAGTGGATAATAATATGGTATATAGGATGTTAGATTATTGTATTGATATTATTTATGATTGGAGTACGTCTATAAAAATAAAAAAAGGAATAAAATATCCAATTGTAGTGCCAATAGTTATTTATACAGGCACAGATAAATGGAGAGTATCTACAGATTTTAGTAAAATGCAAATTAGTGATTATATATTTCAAAATTATAAAATAGATTTTAAATATAATTTAATTGAAATAAATAAGATTTCATTCAAGTATTTAATAGAAAAAAAGACTTTGTTTTCACATGCTATGGCACTTGAAAAAACTAGAGACTATGAAGATTTTAAAGAAATATTAAATAAAATATTAATAGTAAGTAATAAAGATAAAGAGGTTCAGGAAGAATTATATAATATATCGTCACTTTTACTTGAAAATCTTATGAAAGACGGTTACAGTGAAGAATTTTTGGATGAAATATATTTTAAAATAGAAGGAGGAAGAAGTATAATGCCAAGTTTATATGAAAGACAAGTTCAAGGATTTAGGAAAGATATTAGAAAATGGGTTGATGAGTATATACAAGAAGGAAAAGAGGAAGGAAAGGAAGAAGGAGAACGAAAGAGTATTAAGAAGGTTGTAAAAAATTTAATTGATAATAATAGTTCAGATGAGTTTATAATGAAAATTACTAATATTACAAAAAATGAATTAGAAGAATATAAGAAAGAATTATTAGTAAATAATTAAATATAAAAATAGGGGCTTTTGGTAAAAAGCTAAAAGTTTTTAAAAATAAACTTATTAGTAAATATTATAGCGCATGATTTACAAAAGTTAGAAAAATGATAAAAAAGAGAGTAAAATAGAGAATTTATAAATAAAACTTTACAAACAAAGAAAAATGAGGCTTTGACTAGAAGAACTCATCATGTTAAATTTACTTATAAGGAGGGATAGAAATGGAAATGATTGACGCAAATGTAGATTTTAAATTAATAGGACAAAGGATAAGAGAAGCAAGAGCTAGAAAAGGATGGTCTCAAGAAAAACTATCAGAAACTATAGATGTTGCAACAGCATATCTTAGCAGAGTAGAACGAGGAGGGACGGCTATAAATTTAAAAAGATTAGGACAAATATCAATAGCACTAGATGTTCCTATGGAAGAATTAATAACAGGAGTAGTTAAAGAAGATTATAGATATTTAAATAAAGAATTTGATGATTTATTAAAGCAATGCTCAAAAGATAAGCAAAGGTTAATATATAATATTGCAAAAATAGTTGTAGGAGTAAAATTCGTATAGAAAAATTCCTTTACAAAACATGAAAAATAGTATAAACTACCGTTAGGTGATAAAAATGTATTTAAAAAGACTAGAATTACAAGGGTTCAAATCTTTTGCAGATAAAACAATATTAGAATTTATGCCAGGAATAACATCAGTAATAGGACCAAATGGTTCGGGAAAAAGTAATATATCAGACGCAATTCGTTGGATTTTAGGCGAGCAAAGTATGAAGTCATTAAGAGGGAGTAAGTCACTAGATATTATTTTTTCAGGAACACAAAATAGAAAATCACTAGGTTTTGCTGAAGGCTCATTAGTGTTCGATAATACAGATGGAACTTTACCTATTGAGTATACAGAAGTTACTATTACAAGAAAGTTATATAGAAGTGGTGAAACTGGATATTATATAAATAAAGTACCATGTAGACTAAAAGATGTATTAGAATTATTTATGGATACAGGTATTGGTAAAGATGGATATTCTATAATTGGACAAGGCAAGATAGATGAAATCTTAAGTAATAAATCAGAAGATAGAAGAAATATTTTTGAGGAAGCAGCAGGAATTGTAAAATATAGAACTAGAAAACAAGAATCTGAGAAAAAGTTAGAACGTACGAAGCTTAATTTACTTAGAATAAATGATATACTATCAGAAATAGAAAGTAATATTGAGCCTTTAAAAATAAGTGCGGAGAAAGCTAAAAAATATTTAAACTTAAGAGAAGAACTAAAGAATATAGAAATTGGTTTATTTATATATAATATAGAAAAATACAAAGAAAGTTTAGAACAAATTGTAAAAGATGAAGAAATTTATAAGACCCAATGTGAAGAAGAACAACAAAAGATGGAAAGAATAAAGGCATTAAAAGAAGAATTGAAATCTCAAATAGACGAAATAACAACTAGAATAGAAGAAATGTCAAATATAGGTTTTGAGAGTCAAAAAGAAATAGAAATGTTAAATTCAGATATTAGTGTTGCAAAAACTAGAATAGAAAATAATAATGAAAATACTGGAAGATACGAGAAAGAAATAGAAGAGGCTAAAGAGAAATTAAAAGACTTAAGCGAAGAAATGGAACAGAAAAAACAAAAGAGGGACAATTTAAAAGAAAATAAAGAAAAGTTCCAAAAAGAATTAGAAGAAAAAGAAGAAGAATTAAGAAAAATAACAGAAAAACTATCTAGTAAAGAACTTGAAATAGAAGGATATAAAACAAAAGTATCTGAAAATACTGACAAAAAATATGAGTTGCAAGGAGATGTACATACTCAAGAAATTAATTTTGAAAACTTTGAAAAAAGAGAAAGACAGATTCAAAATGAGATTGCATCTAACATATCTGAATTGGATAGTACTAGAATGCAAAAAGAAGATTTGGCAAAAGAATTTTATGATATTGACAGCAAAAGAAATAAAATAGTAAAAAGCTTAGATGAAGTAAATGTAAAGAAAGAAGAAGCTGATAAAAAAGTAAAATTATATGAGAATAATATAAATGCATATCAAAGTGAAAAAAGAATAAAAGAATCAAGATTAAGATTCTTAGAGGAAACAGAAAAAGAAAAAGAAGGTTATATTAAAAGTGTAAAATCACTTTTAAAAGATTGTGAAAACATCAAAGAATTGGGAAAAGGTATGCATGGAGTATTAGCAAATATAATTGAAGTTCCAGAAGAATATCAAACAGCAATAGAGATGTGTTTAGGAGCAAGTCTTCAAAATATTGTAACAGAGACAGAAGAAGATGCTAAAAAATTGGTAGAACATTTAAGAAAAAACAATCTTGGAAGAGTATCATTTTTACCTATAACATCAGTAAGAGGAAAAAGACTAGATAAAATAAAAGGAAAAGAGCCAGGTGTAATTGGAATTGCATCAGATTTAATAAAATATGATAGAAAATATGAGCAAATAATAACTAATTTATTGGGAAGAACAGTAATAGTAGATAATATGGATACAGCAATTAAACTTGCAAAACAAAATGGATATTCATTTAGAATAATTACTGTGGAAGGTGATGTAATTAATCCATCAGGAGCAATTACAGGGGGCTCAGTTACTAAAAAGACTGTAAATATACTAGGTAGAGGAAGAGAAATAGAAAAACTTCAAAAAGAAATAAAGGATTTGGAAGATAAAATAAAGAAACAAGAACAAGAAAAGAGAGAATATGAAGATTCAATTGAAGATATTTTTGAGGAAGCAAGTAGCTGGGAGAAAGAACTTCAAGAAATTGATATAACATATGCAACAGAAAAACAAAAATTAGTTTCGGTTGAAGAAAATATTAGTAAAATAGAGCAAAGAGTAAATAAACTAAAAGAAGAAAAAGAGAAACTAAAAGAAGAAAAAGAAAATGCAGTAAATAGAAAGCAAGTTATTCAAGAGGAAATTAGTAAATTAACAGAAGAAACAGAAAAATTAACAAATATTATTCAAGAATTTGCCGATCTTAATAAAGATAACCAAAAATATGTAGATGATTTGAATTTTGATATTACAAACTTAAAGATATCAGTATCATCATTTGATGAAAGCGAAGCATCTATTGAAGAGTTACAGGAAAGGATAAATACGGAAGTAGAAAACACAAAACGAAGTATCGAACATAAAACAAGACAAATAGAAGAAATAAAACAAGATAATATAGCTTTAAATGAATCAATAAAAGACATAGAAGAAAAAATTGAGAAAATAAAAGAAGAAGTAAAAAATAGTGGAAGTAAAATAGAAGAATTAAAACAAGATAGAATAGACAAAAATGAGAAACTAAAAGCAAGAGAAGATGAAATAAATGATAAATTTAAAGTTATAGAAGATTTAAAAGCACAAGTCGTAAAAATAGATGTTAAGAAAACAAAAATAGAAGATGATATGAATGGTATTATTAACAAAATGTGGGAAGAGTACGAATTAACACCAAATAATGTAAAAGATTGTAGAAGACCTGAAAATGTTCAGTTAACACAAAAAAAAGTAAATGGTTTAAGAAAAGAATTAAAGGAACTTGGAAGTGTTAATGTGGATGCAATAGAAGAATATAAAAACATGAAGGAAAGATATGACTTTATGTGTGAACAAAGAGTAGACTTAGAAGATACTATGGCAAAATTAAGAAAGATAATCACAGATATGACACAAACAATGAAAGAGCAATTTAGAAATAAATTCGACTTAATTAATAAAAATTTTGCAGAAGTATTTAAAGAATTATTTGGTGGAGGAAATGCTTCACTAAAACTAGAAGATGAAGATAATATCTTAGAATGTGGAATTGATATTAATGTTCAACCACCAGGAAAGAAATTACAAAACATGATGTTATTATCAGGAGGAGAAAAGGCATTTACAGCAATAGCTTTATTATTTGCAATACTTAAAATAAATCCAGCACCATTCTGTGTACTAGATGAAATAGAGGCAGCACTAGATGATGTAAATGTATATAGATTTGCAGATTACTTAAAGAAGTTCTCAGAAAATACACAGTTCCTAGTTATAACACATAGAAAAGGAACAATGGAAGCAGCAGACACAGTATATGGTGTAACAATGGAAGAAAACGGAATATCAAAATTATTATCAATGAAATTAGCAGAGGTGAGACAATAGTCTCATCTCTTTTAAATTGTAAATTTAATAATGCCAAGGATTATAAGTAAAATACCAGAGACTATTGACCATATGTTTGATGGTAATTTAGAAAAATTATAAAGCTTTTTACCTAAAAAATTTCCTGATCTTAAGAAAAACAATTGAAAGAATCCTAACAAAAATGGAAAAATATAAGTATTAATTCCTATAACACTTCCGCCAATTCCAACACATAGAGAATCTATTGAAAGTGCGCACCCAAGAAAAAGGGCCTCTTTACTATCTATTTTATTTGAATTATCAAAATCTGAAGATACAGGATCTTTTATTATCTTAATTGTAATTCCTAAAAATTTTATAAAAAAAGAATATGTTTTTTGATAATTATAGTTCTTTATCTTTTTTTCTTCAAACTTTTTGGATTTTTTATCTTTTTTTAAAGCTTGAAAGCAAATAAATATTCCCATTACAATAAATAAAAAACTACCTAAGTAATCTATTATAAAATTTGGAAATATAAGTTTTAGAATATTTCCTAAATATAAAGATATTAATGTAACTATAAAAGATATTAGGAAAATAACTAACTTTCCATTAAATGAAATCGCTGTATTTCTCATTCCATAAGTAATTCCAATACCAAGAGAGTCTATACTACTAGATATAGCTAAAAGAATTGTAGTAAATAACATAATAATACCCCCTATAACATATTATGACAAAATTTTTAATATGTTAGAGAAAAGTGAAACCGACTTATAGAAAGAGAAATTGTAAAATTATTGACACAAAATGAAATAAATGGTAAAATTCAGTTAGTCATAAGGAATAATTATGATTAACAATAGTAAAATAAAAAGTAAGACCGAAGTCTTACTTATCAGTTTTGGAGTTGAGATCACTTTTGTCAGGGGCGATCTCAATTTTTTCTTTGCTTATGCGTAATATGTATTTAGAAAAACTAGTAATTATAACCAATATGCCGTAGACAAAGAAAAAGGAAGCCCAAACCAACAAGAATTAAAAATGTCTCCACATACGCTTACCTCCTACGAAGTATTTGCAACTAATCTAGCTGCATTGTAGAAGCAAAGAACATTGTATTCTTTGCTTCTTAATACAACTATGCTGTCTTGGTGAGTGTTTCCAAAACTAACATGAATATTATATAAAAAGAATTATTGATATCAATATAAAGTTAAACAAAAAGGTTAAAAAACAAAACTAAAAACAAGATAAGTAAAACAAAAACTTATCTTTTATTTTTGTGAAAAAATTAGTAATAAAAACAGTATGTCCCACATAGATATTAAAAGAAACAAATGAAAAGTTGAGGAAGTGTCCCAAATGCGAAATTTTTTGCGCAAAGGAAACGTCCCCAATGGACAAGGAGGAAAATATGTGGGAAACATTAAGAAAAGAAGAGGTTTTAAGAAAACTTAAGACAAATGAGAGAAGTGGATTGAATGATGAAGAAGTGGTATTCAGGCGAAATAAGTATGGTAAAAATAAGTTAGAAGACAAGCCTAAAGAAAGTTTATTAGTTAAGTTTTTAAAACAGTTTAATGATTTTATGATTATCATTTTAATAATTGCATCTATTGTATCAGCTACAGTTTCTTATTTTCAAGGAGAAAATGATTATATAGATTCAATAATTATAATAACAATTGTAATATTAAATGCAATTATGGGCGTTGTACAAGAAGCAAAAGCAGAAAAGTCAATTGAAGCTTTAAAAGAAATGACTCCGCCTAAAGCGAAAGTTGTAAGAGATGGAATAACTAAAGAAATAAATGCTGAAGAATTAGTACCAGGAGATATTATAATTTTAGAGGCAGGAAATTATGTACCGGCTGATTGTAGATTATTAGAGAGTCATAACTTGAAAATAGAAGAGTCGAGTCTAACAGGGGAGACAGAAGCAGTTCTCAAAAATGCAGATATGATAGCCAAAAAAGATGTCGCTTTAGGTGATATGCTGAACATGGTATTTATGGCAAGTATAGTTGTAAATGGAAGTGGAAAAGCTGTAATTACAGCCACAGGAATGCGTACTAATGTTGGTAAAATTGCAGGTATGATAATAGAAGACGAAACACCAGAGACACCAATACAAAAGAAATTAGCACAAGTAGGAAAAGTTCTAGGACTTGTTTGCTTAGGTATTTGTGTATTAATATTTTTAATTGGAATGATAAAAAAGATAGATCCAATAGAAATGTTTATGACTTCAGTAGGATTAGCAGTTGCGGCTATTCCAGAGGGACTTCCGGCAATAGTTACAATTGTATTATCTATTGGAGTAACTAAAATGGCAAAAAATAACGCTATAATTAGAAAGCTTCCTGCTGTTGAAACATTAGGTAGTAGTAAAGTAATTTGTTCAGATAAAACAGGAACTTTAACACAAAATAAGATGACAGTTGTAGAAATAAAATCAAATAATGATAATTTTGCATTAGAACTTGCAAGTATGTGTACAGATTGCGATATTATTCATGAAAAGGGAAAAACGGAAGTAAAAGGAGAGCCGACAGAAGTGGCGTTAGTAGAAGGTGCTTTAAAATATAATAAAGATAAAACAGAGTTATATCATATGATGCCAAGAATAGAAGAAATACCTTTTGATTCAACTAGAAAAATGATGACAACAATACATAAGCTAGGTAAAGGTTATAGAGTAATTACAAAAGGAGCTCCAGATGTTTTATTAAATAAATGTAATTTATCTATTGGAGAAAAAAATAGAATAGAATCTCAAAATGAAATGATGGCAGGAAAAGCTTTAAGAGTAATTGCAGTAGCATATAAAGACATTTCTGTTTTACCTCAAAAAATAGAATCTAATTTTGTAGAAACAGGGTTAAAGTTTGTAGGTTTAATTGGTATGATAGACCCACCAAGAGAAGGAGTAAAAGAAGCAGTTGCAACTTGTAAGAGAGCGGGAATAAAAACAGTAATGATAACAGGAGACCATATAGTGACTGCAAAAGCTATAGCTAAAGAGTTGAATATTTTAAGAAAATATGACAAAGCAATAACAGGACAAGAGTTAGATAAAATACCACAGGATAAATTAGAAAAGGAAATAAAAGATTATTCAGTATTTGCAAGAGTAACACCTGAGCATAAAGTAAGAATTGTTAAAGCTTGGCAAAGTACAGGTGCAGTTGTAGCAATGACAGGAGATGGAGTAAATGACAGCCCAGCACTTAAAAATGCAGATATTGGTATAGCTATGGGAAAAAACGGAACAGATGTTGCTAAAAGTGCATCTGATATGATACTTACAGATGATAATTTTGTTACAATTGTAGAAGCTGTAAAACAGGGAAGAAATATATATGATAATATCAAAAAAGCAATTCATTTTTTAATTGCAACAAATATAGGAGAAATAGTAACTATTTTTATGGGGTTAGTATTAGGATTCAAATCACCACTTCTTGCAATACAATTATTATGGATTAATTTAGTAACAGATTCATTTCCAGCTATTGCAATTGGGTTAGAACCACCTGAAAAAAATAACATGACTAGAAATCCTGTAGATAGTAAAAAAGGAATTTTTGCAGATGGATTATGGAACAAAATTATTGTAGAGGGTATAATGCTTGGAATGTTAACATTAATAGCATTTAGTATAGGAAATAAGTATTATGGACTAGAAGTTGGAAGAACTATGGCTTTTGTAGCTTTAGGTGTATTAGAACTTGTACACAGTTTTAATATAAAAAGTGAAGAATCTATCTTTAAAGTTGGAATTTTCGAAAATAAATTTTTGATAGGAAGCTTCATATTAGGAGTACTAATACAAACTATTGTAGTTATAATACCTACATTTGCAAACATATTTAGTTTGGTTCCACTAACTAGCACACAATGGATAATAGTAGCTATAATTTCAATACTTCCAATTCCTATTATGGAATTACAGAAAAAAGTAGATGAGATAAAATTTGGAAAAGTAATTTATACAGAAAAGCAAAAAATATAGAAATGATGTTTTTTAGGACGAGGCAAAAAAACAGAATTTATTAAAATTATTGATTTAAAAGCATTAATAGAACTAAAATTACATATAATATATAAAATTAATTTGAAATATATTACGAAAAAATTCCGCAAACGGAAAAAATTCGTAATAGAAAATTGACTAAATGTATAATTTTGTGATATAATTTTTACGAAAAAGTTCCGTAAACGGAAAAAATTCGTAATGGAGGAAAAAGCATGGAAATCAAAAGAGATTATTATTTACAAGAACTTATAGATAGAATAGATAATGGGCTTATAAAGATAATAACAGGAATTAGAAGATGTGGTAAATCTTATTTATTAAACAAAATATTTAAAAATTATCTTATAAATAATGGAATAGATGATGAGCATATAATACAATTAAGTTTAGATGAAAATAAAAATAAGAAATATTTAGATCCAGACGTACTAGATGAATATGTAAGAAGTTTAATCAAGGATAATAATAAGTACTTTATACTATTAGATGAAATACAAGAAGTAAAGGATTTTGAATCAGTTTTAATTGGATTTATGCATATAGATAATGTGGAAATTTATGTGACTGGAAGTAATTCAAAATTTTTGTCATCAGACATTGTAACAGAATTTAGAGGTAGAGGAGATGAAATAAGAGTATATCCTTTATCTTTTGCAGAATTCTATTCTGTATATGATGGCTCTGAAGAAAAGGCATTAAGCGAATATTATACTTATGGAGGACTACCTTTAACGGTACTTTCAAAAACTGATAATAGTAAAATAAATTATTTAAGAACACAAAAAGATAATGTGTATATTAATGATATTGTTGATAGAAACAAAGTTCAAAATAAAGAAGAATTAGAAATGCTAGTACAAATAATAGCATCTGATATAGGTTGTCTTACCAATCCTTTAAAATTATCTAATAATTTTAAGGAAAGAGATAAAACAAGTAGTATGACTGATAAAACAATATATAACTATTTAGGATATTTACAAGATGCTTTTATGATAGAGAAAGCGAGAAGATTTGATGTAAGAGGAAAAAGATTTATTGAAACACCTCAAAAATATTATTTTACAGATATGGGAATTAGAAATTTATTTTTAGATTTTAGACAAAGTGAAGAAATATCACATACAATGGAAAATGTTATTTATATAGAGTTAAAGAAACGTGGATACAATGTCGACGTGGGTTCTGTTGAAATACGTGAAGGAGATGCAAAAAAACAATTAGAAATTGATTTTGTAGCTAATAAAGGAAACAATAAAATATATATCCAGTCGGCTCTTGAAATGAAGACACCAGAGAAAGTACAACAAGAGCAAAAATCACTATTAAATGTAAATGATTTTTTCAAAAAAATAATAATAGTTGGAGACAATATAAAAAGATCTCGTTATGATAATGGAATTATTTTAATGAGTATCTATGATTTCCTTTTAGATAGCAATAGTTTGAATTATTAAAACAAAAAAGAAGTTTTATTTTTAAGGATAAAGCTTCTTTTTAGTTTTTTATAAATTTTATAATTTCATCATCTGGTATATCTAATGCTTTTACAATCTTTTTGAAGGTCGAAACTCTTGTGTTTTCTTCGTTATGTTCTAGACGTTGTAAATGTCTTGAACTAATACCGATTTCTTCTGCAAGTTCTTCTTGTGATAATTTATGTCTTTTTCTGTATTGCTTTATCATCTTTTACCTCCAACATAAGATTTTAATTATTATATTATAGTTATAGTTGAATTAGAACGACATTTTTGTCTTAACAGATTATAATAAGTACTTTTAAGATTAGTGTAAAAACAAATTCTATATTAAAATTGAGCAAAAAAGATTTTCAAAAAAGTACTAAAATACTTGCAAAAACTTCAAAAATGTGGTAGAATAGCTATGCTTTGAAAATTAGCATGGCTATTTTTCAAATCTCTACTTACAGTAAATGTAGGTTAAAAATCCAAAGGGAGGTGAAAATAATGAGCAAATACGAAAGTATTATCATTGTTAATCCAAATGTAGATGAAGAAGGTTTAAAATCTTTAGAGGAGAGATTTACAGGATTAATTAATGAAAATGGTAAAGTAGAATCAGTTGAAAATATGGGTAAGAAAAAATTAGCTTACGAAATCAAAAAGTTTGCTGAAGGGACATACTTACTATTCAACTTTGAATCAAAACCATCAGCAATAGCTGAAATCGAAAGAGTTTACAGAATTACAGATGAAATCTTAAAACACATTGTTGTAAAAAAAGATGAATAATCAAAAATAAAAAATAAGGACCGAATTAAAGTAGGAAAGGTGATAAGAAAATGAACAAAGTTATATTAATGGGAAGATTAACAAGGGATCCAGAAGTAAGATATACACAAACAAATAATACACTAGTTGCATCTTTTAGTTTAGCAGTAAATAGAAGATTTGTTAGACAAGGAGAAGAAAGACAAGCAGATTTTATAAATATTGTTGCTTGGAGCAAACTAGGAGAATTTTGTAGTAAATACTTTAAAAAAGGTCAGCAAGTAGGAATAATCGGAAGAATTCAAACAAGGAATTGGGATGATGACCAAGGTGTAAAACATTATGTAACAGAAGTAGTTGCAGAAGAAGCATATTTTGCAGATAGTAAAAGAGATCAAGATGTTGGAAGCTCTACTTTCGAAAATACATTTGGAAATACTGAGCCAGGAAGCATGGGATCAGATTTTGAAATTTCTTCAAGTGATGACCTACCATTCTAATAAGATTAGGGGGGAATAATAAAATGTCAGATAAAAAACAAAATAAGAGAAATAAAAACTATGATGATGACTACAATCCAAGATTTAGAAAACAAAGAAAAAAAGTATGTCTATTATGTAGTGATAAAAACTTCGTATTAGATTACAAAAATCCTGAACAATTAAGAAAATTTATTAATGATAAAGGAAAAATATTACCAAGAAGAACAACAGGAGCTTGTAGTAAACATCAAAGAGACATAACAAAAGCAATAAAAAGAGCAAGACATATTGCTTTATTACCATATACACAAAATTAATTTTTAAATTTTAATAGAAACGTTTATAATATTATTTATGAACGTTTTTATTATTTTTTCGAGACATTTTTTTCTTTACATTTAAAATATCATATGATATAATTTTTGCATAGTAGACAAAAGAGGTGAAGAGTTTGAATCAAATATTAAGTGTTGAACCTCCAAAGCCAAAGAAAGAAAAAAAACAAAAAAATAATATAAGAAGTAGTGGCGGAGGAACAATAGAAATAGAGAAAATTGTTAGATTTTTTGCTATTGTTCTAATAGTTTTTGGTATAATAATGATAGCTAGTGGATCATATTCTATGTATCAAGGAACGCAGATAGGAAATAGTCAAGCGAAGCCAACTATTTCGGTTCAAGAAGTTTCAGAAACGCAATTAGAATTAGAAGTAAGTCATAGTACTCCACTACAAAGAGTAACATATAGCTGGAATAATGATGAACAGGTTGAATTAGATGCATCAGGAAAGAGAAGTGTAACTCAAACAATAGAGATTCCAACAGGAGATAATACATTAAATGTATATGCTGTTGATCAAGATGGGAAAGAAACAAATTATTCTAGAATGTATACAAGAGAAGGAGATATATCTATTGATTTTGCTGTAGATGGAAGTAATTTAAAAGTTACAGCAAGTGGAAAAAATCAACTTTCTTATATGACATATAGATGGGATGAAGAAGAAGAACAAAGAGTTGATATAAATAATATGGATGTAGAGTATTCAATAGAAATTCCAATGGGACAACATACTTTAACAGTTTCTGTTGTAGATGTTAATAATACAATGGAAACAAAGGAACAAGAAGTAAAAGGAGTTACAAAACCGACAGTAGAGATTTCATTAGACGATTCAAAGAGTTTCTTTGTTGTAAAAGCTTCTGATGATGAAGGAATTACAAGAGTAGAAGTTACAATAGATGAAGATGAAAATCAAAAATATTTATTTAACCTAGAACAAGCATATCCTATAGAAGAAAGAAAACAATTTGAATATGGTCAATTTGCATTACATGATGGGGAAAATAAGATAGAAGTAACAGTTTATAATGAAAGTGGAGTAAGTGAAACAGCTGCAGCTATGTTAAATAAATAAAATAAGACCTCCTACAATTTGTAGGAGGTTTTTGAAAGGAAAGATATGGGAGAAAAACTATTTTTAATATTAACATATTTTTTAATTTATTCATTTCTAGGATGGGTCGTAGAATCAGTATTTAGATCAATTAGTGAGAAAAAAATAATAAATACAGGATTCTTAAAAGGTCCAATTTGTCCAATATATGGTTTTGGAGCAATGATAATGTTTACAGTATTAAATGGACTTTCAAACAACTTTGTTTTATTATTCTTTAGTTCAGTAATAATACTAACGCTTTGGGAATATATTGTAGGTGTATTATTGGAGAAGATATTTAATACAAAGTATTGGGATTATTCAGACCATAAGTTTAATTTTCAAGGAAGAATATGCTTATCAAACTCAATATATTGGGGAATATTAGGAGTCGTATTTGTTAAATATATTCATCCTTTTATGCAAGAAGTCATAGAAAATATAAATATAGATATATTACATTTTGTAGTAGCAATTGTAAGCTTGGTATTTGTGGTTGATGTAATAACAAGTATTGTTAAAGTTAAGAACATAAAATCAGCATTAGAGAGAATAGAAGAGCTAAATAATGAAATAAAAGACAAATTGAAAGAAATAGCACAAGCAACAGAAAAGAATACAGAGAAAGTAGATATAACTGAAAATGTACAAAAAATAGTAGAAGAATTAAATGAAAAGAGAAATAAGATAATATTTAGATTATATAAAAATGTATATAGATTAAAAAAGGCTTTTCCAGCTATAGATACTAAAGAGATAAGAGAGATCTTAAATAAGAAAATAGAGTTAAAAAAAATTGTGAAAAATAAACAAAATAAAAGCTAAAAACTATTGAAAAATATAGACATATTTGTATATAATAAAGCTAAATAAAATAAAGGAGCAAGCAAATGGTACAAGAGATATATATTATAGATGATGATGACTCTTCAATTGTTATTTTTAGGGAACTATTTAGAAATGACCCTGAATATAAATTTATTAGTGTAAAAACACAGCAAATAGATTTAGCACTAAAAAATATTCCATCTTTAATCGTAATAAATGAAGATGCTATAGATAGAGATGTAATAGACTTATGTAGAAAAATTAGGAAAGATGAGGATAACACTATAACTCCAGTAATTGTAGTTTCATCTAAAAAAAGTAGAGAACATAGAGTAAGGATACTTAGAGAGTCAGTAGAATATTTTATAAAAAAACCAGTAGATGAGCAATATTTATATTACACTGTAAAAAATCTAAATAGACTTCTTGCAAGTAATAGAAGGGTAAGTCCATTAACAGGATTACCAGGAAATGTACAAATACATGCGGAATTAAAGAAAAGAATAGGAAGAGGAGAAGCCTTTTCAGTATTATATTTAGATTTAGATAATTTTAAGGCATATAATGATGTATATGGTTTCTTAAAAGGAGATCAAATAATAGAATTTACAGCAGATACAATTGTAAATTTAGTTAATAGTGATGAATTAGAGAATACTTTTGTAGGGCATATTGGTGGAGATGATTTTGTAGCAATTGTACCAGGAACTAATTGTGAAAAATTATGTCAAAATATAATATCTCATTTTGATACAAATGTATTGCAATATTTTACAGAAGAAGATGTTGAAAAAGGTTATATAGAAGTAGCAAATAGAAAAGGAATAATAGAACAATTCCCATTAACATCTTTATCAATAGGAGTTGTTGTTGCAGATAAAGGAAGATTCCATAACATATTAGAGATAGGTGAGGTAGGTGCACAAGTAAAACATGCAGCCAAATCAGTTATGGGAAGCAGTTATGCAATAGATAAGAGAAAATAAGAAAAATAAAAAAATTAAAAAAGATTTTAGTAAAAGACTAAAGTCTTTTTATTTTTTGTTCTAAATTTAAGATAGCCTTCATAAACTAATACAAGAAAAAGTTTAGGAGGTTTTTTATGGACAAGATTAATTTGTTGGAAAAGGTTGAGGAATTAACATTATATACAGGAACATTTGGAAGAAAGAAATGTACATGTTCTTGTATAGGTTGTACTCAAGAAAGTTATGGAAGAAGACATAAGGATTATCAGGGAAATTTAGAACAAATAAAAATTATAATAGAAAAATTACCTAATCTAAAAAATGCATATATACTAGGAAATCCAGATGTATCAGTAGATACTGAATTTTGTAATAAGGTTGCAAAAGAATTTATAAAATCAGGAAAAAAAGTAATGTTTTCAACGTCAGGATATAATGGGATAGAAGTTATAAAAAAATTAACAGAAGGGATAGATAGTAAAAATATTAATTATATAAGTTATAGTGTAGATACAATGGATAGCGAGAAATTACAATATTTAAAGGGAAGTAATAAAATGAATTT
The DNA here is from genome assembly GCA_944392605.1 of uncultured Clostridia bacterium. Classification (GTDB taxonomy): domain Bacteria; phylum Bacillota; class Clostridia; order TANB77; family CAG-508; genus CAG-269. The sequence goes on from CALXXE010000005.1 coordinate 80,839, forward strand.
AGATGAAATAAATGAAGCTATAAAATATTGCTTAAGTGAAGGAATAACAGTTAAAATACAGCCAACTATATGGGAGATAAATCAAGATGATTATAAAGATATAATAGAATTTTACTCAAAACTTGGAATAGAATGGTTTACTTTTCATGCAGGAAGTTTTGAATCTTTACAAGGAAGAGACATTCCATTAAACCATGTAAACCCAAGAAAATGGATGGAAATTGTAAAAGAAATAAATCGTTTAGCAATAAGGAAGAATTTGAAGATAAAAGCTCCTAAAATATTTTTAGAAGATGATGAATGGAAGATATACAAAAAAGAAAATAAAGTTTATTGTCAAAATGGTGGAAGAGGACTTCAAATATGGATGCAAGAAGATGGATTAAAAGCGACATTTTGCCCTGTTTTATCAGAAGTTATGCCAGAATTTACATTTGATTTAGAAAAGGAAGAACCAAGAATTCTAAATAATGAAAAAAATAATTGTATGGTTTGTAGCAAATGTTTAGATAATAAAGTAAAAGATATGTCTGTAAAAAAAGAAGGAAGAGAATTTTTATTAAATAATAAAATGGTACATAATGTATGTCGTTACTATTCAGAAAAAAGAAGATATGGATAGGAGAAAATTATGAATAATACAAAAGATATAACTATTAAAGATGTTGTTTACATGGCAAAGATAAAGAATAGGACTATTGATAAAAATAAAATAATAAGAGCATATGAATATGCAGTGAAGATGCATAAGGACCAAAAAAGAAAATCAGGAGAACCATATATAATACATCCACTAAATGTGGCATATATATTAGCAGGTTTAGGATTAGATACAACAACAATATGTGCAGCACTTCTTCATGATGTGGTTGAGGATACAGAAGCAACATATGAGGACATTAAAGAGAGATTTGGAGAAGATACCGCAACACTTGTAGAAGGCGTAACTAAATTAAGTAAATTGTTTAAAACAGTAGAAGAAGCACAAGCAGAAAATTATAAGAAAATGTTTATTGCTATGGAAAAAGATATTAGAGTTATAATATTAAAATTAGCTGATAGGCTTCATAATGTTAGAACCCTTCAATATCTAAGAAGAGATAGACAAATTGCAATTAGTAAAGAAACAATAGAATTATACGCTCCAATTGCACACAAACTTGGAATGTATGACATGAAGATGAAATTACAAGATGGAGCTTTTAAATATTTGTATCCAGAAGATTATGGAAAAGTAAAAAAAGAATTAGAACAAAGTCTAAATAAAAATAAAATATTGTTAGAAAAAACAAAAGATAGAATAATGTCAGAACTAAAAAGACAAAGGATAGTTGCTAATGTAAAAATAGAAAGTAAACATTTATTTAATATATATAGAAAAATGAAAGATGAAAATATTAATATGGGCGAGATAAAAGATTTATTTGCAATAAAGATAATAACAAAAGGAAAAGCAGAATGTTATAGAATATTAGGAATTTTAAATACTATATATTCTATAATACCAGGAACATTTAGAGATTATATAGCTCTACCTAGAAATAATATGTATCAAGCAATACATGAAATATTATTAGGTGAAAATGGAGTGATGTTTGAGACCAAAATATGTAGTTATACAATGAATAAAATAGATAAATATGGAATTACAAATTATTTCTCATATATGATGTATGGGAAAGCTAAGAAAACAGAGAATATGTTTGAAAACAATTTATCAGGAATTAAAGATAGTTTAGAATTAGAAGATTTAATTGAAAATCCAAAAGGCTTTTTAGAAACCTTAAAAAATGAAATTTTGGATGATGAAGTTTATGTGTTTACACCTACAGGGGATATAAAGGTTCTTCCAAAAGGTTCAACTGCAATTGATTTTGCATATGGAGTACATCAAGAGATTGGAGACCATATAAAAAGATGTATAATAAATAGTATTCCAATGCCATTTATCACTAAACTAAAAAATGGAGACATAGTAGAAATAGAAGTGGGTAAAAGAGAAACAAACTTCCAAGAAGAATGGCTAAAAGATGTGAAAACAGCAAAAGCTAAAACAAGAATGGTTAAGTTATTAAATAAGAATAAACAAAAAGAGAAAGAGGAAAAAACTTTTGAAATACTTGCAAAAGATAGAAGAAATTTAGTATTAGAGATAACAAATACATTTACTAAAAACAAAATAAATATAGAAAGTCTAGAAGCAGATGTAAATGATGAAAAAGCAAGAATAAGACTTACCGTTAAGGAAAGAACAAAAATAGATTTAAAACAAATAATAGAGATATTGCAAGAAATTGAAGATGTAAAAAAAGTAAGATTGGAAGAGTAATATAATATAAAAAATAAAATATAAATAATAGTAGGATATTATTTAGGAGATTGTTTATGTTTGTAATAAATCAAAAAAGAATAAAAATCATATTGGCTTTTTTATTAATTTCTTTATTTACTTTTTCATGTAGCACTGTGAAAAATCAAAATAATAATTTAACAAATGAAACAATTGAAACAACAGCAACTCCGGTATCGGGAAAGACAGTAATATTAGATGCAGGACATGGAACCCCTGATGAAGGAGCGCAAAGTAGTGATGGGGTAACAGAAGCGGAAACTAATTTAAAAATAACATTAAAAGTACAAAAATTATTAGAGCAAAATGGTTGTAATGTAATCCTAACACGTTCTGATGATAATGCGATTTATGATTTAGATAGCAAAACTTTAAGACAAAAAAAAGTATCTGATATTAAAAATAGAGTAAAAATAGGAAATGAATCCTCAGCAGATGTCTTTGTATCTATTCACTTAAATAAAATATCTGAGTCACAATATTATGGTTGGCAATGTTTTTATAATACTAAGAGCGAGAAAAGTATTGATTTAGCTAAAAGTATACAGGAAAGTTTAAATGAAGCAATAGAAAAGGAAAATAATAGAGTTGCAATGAAATTAAATAGTGTATATATAATGAAAAATGTTGAAATTCCCATATCGATTGTAGAATGTGGATTTTTGTCAAATCCAGAAGAGGAAAAGCAACTTTTAGAAGATAGTTATCAGGAAAGATTGGCATGGGGAATTTATAACGGAATAATGGAATATTTTTTAGAATCTTAAGCAAAATAAGTGTAGAAATGCACAAATTTTGCTTTTTTTTAGTAAAAGTGGTATAATAGAAGTGTAGTAAAACGCAAAGGAGGAAACAATTATGGGAGATATTTTATATTATGATGGTAGAAGAAAAAGAAATGAGTTTAAAGAAGGATTAAGAGTAGATACAAATAGTTCTAGTAGTAGAAGACAGGAAAGTGATAGAGTAAGTTATATTGGTGATAGAATAGCTCCAGGGACTCCAAAGCAAAGACTTAATCACAGAAGATTAAGAAGAGAAGCTGAACTTTATTATAGTTTACCAGAAAAAGAAAAAATTTGGATGCAAAAAAGAAGAATAAAACAATCTGAAAGTAAAAAATTTAGAGAAGGAAAGATAAAAGGATATAGGGTTTCTGAAGAACATAAAAGATATACAGCATTGCAAAGAGGTAAAGTTACATTGATGTTACTTCTTGCAATGGGCGTAGGAGCATTAGGAATAAATGCTGCAGTTCAAGCTAATACAAATTCTCAAAATGAAAAGCAATTTGAAGAACTTGCGCAAAATATGGATGTATTAGAGCAATTAGGAGTAAGCCAAGAAACTGCAAATGAGATACAATCTTTGCAGGCTGAACTAAGTAGTGAAGATATAGATAGTTTAAGTAATGATGAATTGTTAAGCTTAGGTAGAAGAGTCGAAAGTGCACAAATGGATGTACTAAAAGGAAAATTAGCAGATACTTTGGGAGTTAGTGAAGACCAAATAACAATAACACCAAATTATTCATTGAGTGCAAATGAAAGCTCAACAGCGTCAGTAAGAGTAACTAAAGATGGAGAAGAAACAATATATAATACAGGAGATTTTCTAGACTGGGATAATAATATTTCACAAGAAATAACAGATGGTATATTAAATTTAGGAGATACTCAAACTGTAAATTCAAAAGTAGCAAGTGGAGAGTTTGATAGAGAAGGTGCTATAGACCAATATAGATCAGGTGTAGATAGTGCAAAAGATATTGCTAGAAAACAAATGAGTATTGATGGAAATGGAAGGATATCTTTAAGTTCAGTATCTCAAGAAGAGATAGATGCATTAATACAAAATAATGATGAAGAAAGATAATTTAATAAATGTATAAAATTACCACTCTTTGTAAACAATATGTGTAAAACATATTTACAAGGAGTGGAATTTTTTTGAGAGCGAATAAAATATTAAAAATAAATGGAACGCCATTAGATAAAGCGCAGTTAGAAAATCATTTGCAAAAAATTGCATCTTCACATAATTTAGTAGGAAAATCATCTAAAGATACCTATCCGATACCGCATTTATTAGAAAGTTTTAAAGTTATACAAGAAGTGTATAACTTACTAAATGAGCACTTAAAACTAGGAATAGGCGTACATCCTGCAGGTGAGTGGTTGCTTGATAATTTATATGTGATAGAAGAATGTGTAAAACAGATTGAAAAAGAATTAACATTAAAAAAATATATGAGTTTTTTAGGAATTGCAAATGGACAATATCAAGGGTTTGCAAGGATATATGTATTAGCATCTGAAATAGTAGCATATACAGATAATAGAATAGAGAGAAAAGATTTAGAAGATTACCTTGCAAGCTATCAAACTAAAAAAACTCTTAGTATGGAAGAAATATGGAATATAGGAATGTTTCTTGAAATTGCTATAATCGAAAATGTTAGAGAAGTTTGTGAAAAAATTTATATATCGCAAATGGAGAAATATAAAGCAGAAAACATAGTAGAAAGATTAGTAGAGAGTAAAACAAAACAAAATCAGATATTTAAAAGTAATGGGTTTAAGAAAATAGAAAAAAATGTATTAAACGATATGCAATATTCTTTTGTAGAATATATGTCATATATTTTAAAAAGATATGGAAAAAAAGGATATAGTTATTTAAGAACACTAGAAGAAGTAATAGAACTTACTGGAACTACTGTATCAGAAATTATAAAGAAAGAGCATTTTGATATAGCTGTAAGAAAGGTATCAATTGGAAATAGTATTACTAGTATAAAAAAGATACAAAGGATTAACTTCTTAGAAATATTTGAAAAAATAAATGGAGTAGAAGAATTATTAAAACAAGACCCAAGTTGTGTTTATGAAAGGATGGATAATAAGACAAAGGAATATTATAGAAATAAGATAAAAGAAATATCTAAGAAAACAAAAATATCAGAAATATATATAACAAGAAAATTACTAGAAATAGCAAATAGAAATGAAGGTAAAGGTAAGAAAAGTCACATTGGATATTATCTAATAGACGACGGAATAGAGGAACTATATAAATCTTTAAAATATAAAAGAAGAAATTATATTAATGAAAAGGAAAAAACTAAGATTTATATTACTTTGATATTTGTATTTAGTCTAGTAATTTCTTTTTATTTAGCAAACATTCTAAATAAATATATTAATAATTCTGTTATTTTAATAATTTCTTGGATTTTATTTTTTATACCCGCGTCAGAATTTGTAAACCAAGTAATATCCTATATATTAAGTAAAATCGTAAAACCAAAATTAATACCTAAGTTAGACTTCTCTAAAGGAATAGATAAAGAAAATAGTACCATGGTAGTTATACCAACTATAGTAAATTCTAAGGAAAAGGTAAAAGAATTATTAAATAAACTTGAAGTGTTTTATTTAGCAAATAAATCAGAAAATATATATTTTTGTTTACTTGGAGATTGTACAGAAAGTAGTAAAAAAGAAGAAAGTTTTGATATAGATGTAATAGAGGAAGGAAAAAGCCAAATAGAAAAATTAAATGAGAAATATAAAAATTCTAGTAAAATTCCTATTTTTAATTTTATATATAGGAGAAGAGAATGGAATGAAAAAGAAGGTTCATATTTAGGTTGGGAAAGAAAAAGAGGAATGCTTTCACAGTTTAATGAATATCTACTTGGAAATTTGAATAATCCATTTAGAGAAAATACAATTGAAAATCATGAAAATAAAGAAGAAATAAGAGAAGAATTAAAAAATATCAAATATATAATAACATTAGATGCAGATACAGACTTAATATTAGATTCAGCAGCTGGGCTTATAGGTGCGATGGCTCATATTTTAAATAAACCAGAGATAGATAAAAAAACAAATATAGTGACAGCTGGGTATGGAATTATGCAGCCAAGAATAGGTATAAATCTAAATGTAAGTAATTATAACTTATTTACAAAGATATTTGCAGGAGCAGGAGGAATAGACTCATATACAAATGCAATTTCTGATTTATATCAAGATAATTTTAAAGAAGGAATCTTTACAGGAAAAGGAATTTATGATTTAAAAGTATATTCTAAGGTATTAAAAGACCAAATACCAGAAAATACAGTCCTTAGCCATGATTTGTTAGAAGGTTGCTATTTGAGATGTGGTTTAGTTTCAGATATAATGTTAATGGATGGATATCCAACAAAATATAATAGCTTTATGAATAGATTATCTAGGTGGATAAGAGGAGATGTACAAATTGTAAAATGGATATCTTCTAAAAAGCATTTGAGTTTATTATCTAGGTATAAGATTTTAGATAATATAAGAAGAAGCTTATTAGAGATAAGTATAATACTTTCAATAGTTTTTTCGTCAATAATAGGTGTAATCTATAATAAAAATGTTTATGGAATAATTATGATATTACTCGGTGTGACTATAATTCCATTTATATTAGAATTTATAAATTACTTAATATTTAAGAAAAATGGTGAACAAAAACAAAAAACATTTACACCTAAGATAACAGGGGTAAAAGGAAGTTTTATAAGAGGAATGTTCACTTTAGGTTGCCTTCCGTATAAAGCTTATGTATCATTAAAGGCTATTTTAGTAAGCTCATATAGAATAATTTTTAGTCATAAACATTTATTAGAATGGATGACATCAGAAGAAGCTGAGAAACAGGCAAAGGAAGATTTGGCTTCATATATAAAACAAATGATAGTAAATGTTATTATAGGTTTGATTTGTTTACTTACAGGAAATATCTTTTTTATTTGTTTAGGAATTTATTGGATAATAACGCCAGGTATTATGTGGTATATAAGTAAAAGAAAAAAGGAAGAGAAACCTATAGAAGAATTAAATATTGATGAAAAAGAATATATAAAAGAAATAGGGAAAAGAACGTGGGATTTCTTTAATACTTATTTGATTAAAGAAAATAACTATTTAATTACTGATAATTATCAAGAAGATAGAAAAGAAAAGATTGTTCAAAGAACTTCGTCTACAAATATAGGATTGTCACTTCTTGCAGTTATTTCGGCAAATGATTTAGGTTATATAAATAGAGAAAAAGCTTTGGAGTTGTTAAAAGAAATGTTATTTACAATAGAGAGTCTTCCTAAATGGAATGGACATTTATATAATTGGTATCAAATTAGGACAAAAGAACCATTAATACCAAGATATGTATCAACAGTAGATAGTGGTAATTTTGTAGGATACCTTTTTGTTGTAAAGTCATTTTTAAAAGATGTTATTAATGAAGATAAAAAATATATAGATGAAAAAGCAAAAGGAAATATAAATAAAGAAGAGGTAGAAAATTTAATAATATTAGTAAATAATTTAATAAAAAATACAGATTTTTCAGTATTATATAAAAACGAACTACAAATGTTTTCAATTGGGTTTAATATAGAAGAAAATAAATTGACAGATTCATATTATGATTTATTGGCATCAGAGGCAAGACAAGCAAGCATAGTTGCAATTGCTAAAAAAGATGTACCATCAAAACATTGGAACAGTTTAAGTAGAACCTTAACAACTTTGGAAAACTATAAAGGATTGATTTCTTGGTCTGGTACAGCCTTTGAATATTTAATGCCAGATATAAATATACCAAGATATGTTGGGAGTCTTCTTGATGAGTCTTGTAAATTTATGATAATGAGCCAAAAAGAGTATAGTAAAAGGTTAAATATACCTTGGGGGATTTCAGAAGCAGCATTCAATGTAAAAGACTTAAAGTCAAATTATCAATATAAAGCTTTTGGAATACCTTGGCTTGGTTTAAAGAGAGGTTTAGGAGATGAACTTGTTGTATCTAGTTATGGAAGTATTTTAGCAATTTCTGATGTACCAAAAGAAGAAGTCCAAAATTTAAAAAGATTAGAGAAAGAAGGAATGTATGAGAAGTTTGGCTTTTATGAGTCAATAGATTATACACCAGAAAGAGTAGAAAAAGGAAAAACTTCAAGTATTGTAAAAACATATATGGCACATCATCAAGGATTAATACTTCTGTCAATAAATAATTTATTTAATGATAGAATTTTAACAAAAAGGTTTATGGAAAATCCTGAATTAGAAGCAGTAAGTATATTGCTACAAGAAACAATGCCGGAGACAGCAATTATAACAAAGGAAAAGAAAGAAAAGGTAGAAAAACTAAAATATAAAGATTATGAAGATTATATAAAAACAACTTACAATAAAATTGATAATAGGTTAATTACAGGAAATGTGATTTCAAGTCAAGATTATGTAATAGCAATGAATCAAAAAGGAGAAGGAGTAAGTAAATATAAAGATATTTATATAAATAGGTTTAAGCCTACAGATGACTATTCTCAAGGAATATTTTTTGTTATGAAAAATATTAAGACAAAAAGATTGTGGAGCTCTAATTATTTATTTAATGATAAAAAAGAAAATTATCAAATAAGTTTTATGCCAGATAAAAACGAACAAGAAATAATAGAAGGAAATATAAAAACAAAAATAAAAACAACAATCAGCTCAACAGAGCCGGTTGAATTAAGAAGAGTAACATTGGAAAACCAAGGAAATGATGAAGAAATAGTAGAAGTAACGGTTTATTTTGAACCAGTATTAACAAAAAAGGAAGATGACTATGCTCATCCTGTATTTAATAATTTATTCTTAATAACAAAATTTGACGAAAAGACAAATAGTTTAATTATAAAGAGGAAGAAAAGAGAACCAAATACAAAAGAAATGTATTTAGATGCAACGTTATCCACAAATAGTGAAACAATTGGGGATTTAGAGTATGAAATTAGTGAATCAAAGTTCATAGGAAGAGGAAATCTTGGAATACCAAAAATGATAGAAAAAGGAATACCATTATCTAAAAAGATTGGGTTAGTTACAGAGCCTATTGTTGCTATGAAGAGAACTGTAAAAGTGAAGTCTCAAACTAAAATTAATATTGATTTTATATTAAGTGTAGGAGAAGATGAAGAGCAAGTAAAGAATAACTTAGAAAAATATAGAAATTATGAAAATGTAAAAAAGGAGTTTGAATTATCAAAGGCAAGAATAGAAGCAGAAAGTAGATATTTAAGAGTAAAGGGAAAAGAAATTGCGATATATCAAAAAATATTATCTTATATAATTTTCGATAATCCAGTTAAAGGAGAAAAATTGAAAAAGATAAATCCTGAAGAATATAAACAAAGCAATCTTTGGAAATATGGAATATCAGGAGATTTGCCGATAATACTTGTTAAAATAAGAGACGTAAATGATAGTTTTATTGTAAAAGAAGTATTAAAAGCATATGAATTTTTTAGAACTAAAAATGTAGAAACTGAGCTAGTTATTTTAGATGAAGAAAAACATAGCTATGAAAATTATGTAAGAGAAGAAATTGAAAATGAAATATTAAATAGACATATATCATATTTAAAAAATATAAGAGGTGGTATTTTTACACTTGTAAAAAGTGAAGTAGATAAAAAAGATATATGTCTATTGGAATTAATTTCGTGTGTTACAGTCGATGGTAAAAAAGGAGGATTAGAGAATAATATAAGAGATTTAGAAGAAGAATATTTAGATAAGTATAAATCAGTAAATGAAACTGAAACAAATTCAATACTACAAGATGAAGAAGATAAAGATATTGATATACTAGAAAATAGTGAAAAGCTAAAGTATTACAATGAATATGGTGGCTTTTCTGAAGATGGAAAAGAATATTTAATAAGAATAAATAAAGAAAATAGACTACCTACCATTTGGTGTAACATTTTAGCAAATGAAAAGTTTGGAACTGTAGTAACAGAAAATATGGGAGGATACAGTTGGTTTAAAAACAGTAGATTGAATAGAGTGACAGCTTGGGATAATAATCCTAGTTTAGATGTACCAAGCGAAATTATTTATATGAAAGAAGAAAACGGAAAAACTTGGTCTTTAGGTTTAAATCCAATGCCAGATAATAGAAACTATAATGTTATTTATGGTTTTGGATATGTAAGATATATACACAAAAGTTCAGGGATAGAACAAGAGTTGGAAGTTTTTGTGCCAAAAGAAGAACCTTGTAAAGTAAGTATCTTAAGCTTAAAAAATACAACGCCAAACAGGAAAAAGATAAAATTATATTATTATATAAAACCAGTACTAGGAGAAGATGAAATAAAAACAAATGGATATTTAAATGTAATATTTGACAAAAATAATAATATTGTACATGCTAAAAATCTTTATAAAAGAGAAGAACAAGATTATTATATATATTTATCTTGTAGTGAAAAAATAGAATCTTTTACAGGAGATAAAAATTCGTTTTTAGGAATAGGAGGTTTATCTAATCCACAAGGAGTAAAAAAGGTAAGACTTAATAATGACTCAGGTTTAGGTAAAAAATCTTGTATGGTGTTTTCTATTGAAGTAGAACTTGAAAGTTATGCTAGTAAAGAAATATCATTTGTATTAGGTGCAGATGAAAGTTTGATTGATTGTAAAAATATTTCTTACAAATATAGTAAATTAAACAATTGTAAACAAGAATTACAAGCTACTAAAAAAGCTTGGAAAGATATTTTAGGAAGATTACAAGTGTATACTCCACTAGAGTCTACAAATATTTTATTAAATGGATGGATAACTTATCAAACTATTGTAAGTAGACTTCTTGGAAGAAGTGGATATTATCAATCAGGTGGAGCGTTTGGCTTCAGAGACCAACTTCAAGATACTTTAGGTTTAAAATATTTAGATGTTAACATTATGAAAAAACAAATAATAAAACACAGTAAGCATCAATTTATAGAAGGTGATGTAGAACATTGGTGGCATGAAGAAACGGGAAGAGGAATTAGAACAAGATTTTCTGATGATTTATTATGGCTTGTATTTTTAACAATTGAATATATTAAATTTACAGGTGATAAGAGCATATTAGATATAGAAACACCATTTTCAAAAGGGGATGTACTACAAGAAGGACAAGATGAAAAATATGATAAGTATTTAGAGTCTGAAGAACAAGGAAGTATATATAATCATTGTATAAGAGCAATAGAAAAATCACTTAATTTTGGAGAAAACAGACTTCCTAAAATTGGTTCAGGGGATTGGAATGATGGATTTAGCACAGTAGGGAATAAAGGTAAAGGAGAAAGTATTTGGCTTGGCTTTTTCTTATATGATATTTTAGATAATTTTATTCCTATATGTAATGAAAAAGCTGATAAAGAGCTAGGAGAAAAATATGAGAGAATAAAACAAGAGTTAAAAAGAGCATTAAACACAAAAGGTTGGGATGGAAGATGGTATAAGAGAGCATATATGGACGATGGAAATATCTTAGGTAGTATGGAAAATGATGAATGTCGAATAGATAGTATTGCACAAAGTTGGAGTATTATATCAAATGCAGGAGATAATGATAAGAAATATATTTCGATGGAAAGCTTAGAAAATCATTTAGTTGATAAAGAAAATGGAATTATAAAATTATTAGATCCACCTTTTGAAAAAGGAAAACTAGAACCTGGTTATATAAAAGCATATTTACCTGGAGTCAGAGAAAATGGAGGACAATATACACATAGTGCAGTATGGGTTATTATTGCAGAAAGTTTATTAGGGTTTGGTGATAAGGCTTTGGAACTTTATAGAATGATAAATCCAATAGAACATTCAAGAACTAAAGATGCAAGTAATAAATATAAGGTAGAGCCATACGTCATAGCAGCAGATGTTTATGGACAGGGAAATCTAGTAGGACGTGGTGGTTGGACATGGTATACAGGCTCTAGTAGTTGGTATTATAAAGCTGGTATTGAATATATTTTGGGATTAAAAATAGAAAATGGATATATGACAATTGATCCTTGTATTCCAAAAGATTGGAAAGAATACCAAATACAATATAAATGGAAAGATAGTATATATCATATTAATGTTAAAAACCCAAATGGAAAAAATAGAGAGGTTACTAAGGTTATTTTAGATGGTAATGAAGTAGAAAATAAAATAAAATTAGATGATTCACGAAAGATTTATCATATAGAAGTGATACTATAATACTTGAAAATTCACATAAAGTGGAGTATAATAAAGTGCATAGTCACTTTTGTGGCTGGTAGATAGAGGTACTTTAGAGAAAGGAAAAGAATGGAAGTAAAGAAAATAGCAACCTTTAAGGAAATCCCGAGGGTTGCAACTGTAGGAGAACTTCAAAGTGGGTTCTCTATCCCGAATCCAGGTAAGATGGAGGGAGTACGTAGAGTATACGTTAGCAGAGAAGTTGTAAATGGCTGGAAGAACCAGTCTTTTACGAGCGATGATTATCCAGACGAGATTCCTGTTATTTATACGGGAAAGATGGAGGAAGATCCCGGAAACGGTGAGAAGCATCCGCTTTTTGTGATTCCTATAATTACTAAGCCCTTTGATCTTTATGGCAGGGCAGGATGGTTCGCATGGAAGGAATTTAATAGGATTCTTAGGAGGATGTTGGCTCAGAAAGGGATAGCAAATATCAGATGTGCCGAAGAATCTGACTTCGAATCTATAGAGATTCCTAAAGGAAGATTTTGGCTTCCTACGCCTACCTTTACTAACGACGACAAAAGTCGTACCCATTTTCTCATGAGGTACATGAATGATGGGAAGATTGGGACTTGTGACCTGTATCGTCAAGACGGTGAAGAATATGGTGGGAATCAAGGCTGCGGAATTCTGGCTTGCGTATCTTTGAACATTCGAGTAAGAGATGATGAACCGACAGAGAAAGCAAGAGGCTTGTGGGATTAAATCTCACTAGAGTACGTCTTTCGGGAGCTCCTTTATGGAGCTTCCGTTAATTTTGTAAAATCATGATGTTAAAATACTGATTATATGATAAAATAATAAAATAATAAAAAGTCAAGGGATGATATATATTATGACAGAAAAAGAAATGATGGAAAAAATAATAAAAGGGATACCTAAAAGTGTATATAAAGGATCGCCGGAGGAAATAGAAATTAAAATCGCTTTATATGTATATATAGAACTTGGAAAAATGAAATCGATTGACGAAAAAGTATATTGGGGAAATGGAAAAACGGCTTATAAAGTAATAGAACAATCAAGAAGAGATAGTAAAGATATAAACGTGTTAGCAAGAAAAAGAAAGCTTACATGTATATCAATAGCAAATCTTTATAAAGAAGTGTTAAATAGATTAGGGATTGAATGTAAAACAGTAAGATTTGATCCTCCGGATGTTCATTTAGATAATATAATTACTTTAAAAAGTGGTAGAAAAATATTTGCAGGATTACAATCAGATATAAATAATATAAAGACAAGAAGAAGATTGGGATATTTTACTGCAATAGGAAAAGAGGATTTTTTACAAGAAGATGTATTAGCTCATTATCTAATGGAAATTGGTTATGTATTTGATAATGAAAGCTTTAGAGAAAATCAAATTGATGATATAAAAAGAAGAGTAGAGTATATGGAACCTAGAAATGCATTAGCTGTTATTGTGGGAAGTGATGAGGTCTATAAAGGAATTAAAGATTTAGACGTTTCAGAAGCTTATTTCTATTATAAAAAGACAATAGAAGAGGTATTAGATGATAAAAGATTTGAAAAAATATATAGATTTCCATGTTATACATTAGATAAAAATAAAGAACCAAATTTTTCCACATTTTGTATTTTTGCTGATACAGGAAATTATAGAACAATAACACCATATTTATATTCTAAAAAGCATGGAAGAATGCTTGTATGTGATTTAGAAACGTTAGAAAGATTAGAGGAACAAGGGCTACATTTCGGAAATTCAATATTTACTAGAGGAAAAAGAAAATTAGAGAATTATATAGATAGAGCAATGATGGCAAAAGAGATGAAAGAAGAAAAAGAATCAGAAAGATAAAATAAATAAATATGCAAAAATTTGTTTTGTATTTCTATTGACTTTTGATGATTAAATATATATAATTAGCAAAGTTAGGAATATTGAAATATGGGGTGATAAAATGAAAGAAGAATTTTTAAATTTATTAAGGCAAGTAAAAAGAGATGGGATAGAAGATTTGATAAACTTTTTGGAAAAATCAGACTTTTCTACAGCACCAGCAAGTACTAGATTTCATGGAAATCATGAAGGTGGTTTAGTAGAACATAGTTTAAAAGTATATGAAATATTAAAACATAAAGTAGAACATTGTATAAAGGATATAGATATTCCAGAAGAATCTATAATAATAATTGGACTATTACATGATATTTGTAAAACAAATTTCTATAAAATAGATTATAGAAATGCAAAAAATGCATTAGGTGTATGGGAAAAAGTACCTTATTATACAGTAGAAGATACAATACCATATGGACATGGAGAAAAATCTGTTATGATGATAACAGAGTATATGAAACTAACTCCAGAAGAAAAATATTCAATAAGATGGCATATGGGATATACAGAACCTAAGGAAAATTATAATGCAATTGGTGCAAGTTACACTAAATATCCAATAGCATTATTAACACATGAGGCAGATTTAGAGGCAACTTATTTTTATAATACATAGGAAAGAAAATAAGAAAGAGAGAAAGTAAAATGTTAGCATATATCAAAGGAAAATTAGAAATGAAGATGACAGGATATGTTGTAATAGATGTAGGTGGACTTGGTTACAAGGTATTTATGTCAGAAGCAGGAATTGAAAATTTGGGAAATATTGGAGATACAGTAAAAGTACATACTTACTATAGAGTAAGAGAAGATGATATTAGTATATTTGGATTTAATACATTAGAAGAACTTAAAATGTTTGAATTATTATTAGGAGTAAGTGGAGTAGGAGCAAGAACGGCCCTAACAATGCTTGCAACATGTACTCCATCAGAGTTTGCTTTAGCTGTAGTATCAGAAGATATAAAAACCTTAACTGCTATTCCAGGAATAGGGCCTAAATCAGCAAAAAGAATTATATTAGAATTAAAAGATAAAATAAAGAAAGAACAAGAAGTAGAAGCGATAAAGGAACAAATAGATAAGAAGGAAAAAGATGATATTAAATCAAAATTTGATGAAGTAATTGAAGCGAAAGGAAAAGTGAGTGAAGCAATGGCAGCACTTCAAGTACTTGGATACAATAAAAAAGAAATAGAAAAAGTATTTGAAAAACTAGACGCAAAAGAATTATCTACAGAAGAGTTAATTAAAAAAGGATTAAGTTTATTAAGTAGATAGTAAAAAATAAAAGGAAAATTAATAAATTAAAGGAGGGAAAGTAATGAATACAAATGAACCTTTGGCTTTTCGTATGAGACCAAAAACATTAGATGATTATGTTGGGCAAGAACATGTTTTAGCAAAAGATAAGGTGTTATACAGAACAATTAAAGCAGACAGATTATCAAGTATCATATTATTTGGACCTCCTGGTTGTGGTAAAACTTCACTTGCAAGAGTAATTAGTGAAACGACTAAATATAAATTTTATAAAATAAATGCGGTAACAGCGGGAGTTGCAGACATTAAAAGAGTAATAGAAGAAACCAAGAATTTTATGCTAAATCCAGCAGGAAAAAGCATATTATTTATTGATGAGATTCATAGATTTAATAAATTACAACAAGATGCTCTTCTTCCATATGTAGAAAATGGAACAATTATTTTAATTGGAGCAACAACTGAAAACCCATATTTTGAAGTAAACAAGGCTTTGATTTCAAGATCTATGGTAATAAAATTAAATCCGTTAACAGAAGAAAATATATATCAAATATTAAAAAATGCTATTTCAAAAAAAGAGGGGCTTGGAGAATATAATATAAAAATAGAAGATAGTACATTAAAAAAACTAGCAGTAATTAGTAATGGAGATGTAAGAACAGCTTTAAATGGTCTAGAAGTTGCTACGTTGACTACTGCAATGAGTGAAGATGGCTATATTTATTTAACAGATGATATAATAAAAAACAGTGTACAAGAAAGAAAAGCTGTATTTGATAAAAATGGAGAACAACATTATGATAATATAAGTGCTTTTATAAAATCAATGAGAGGTTCAGACCCAGATGCAGCGGTATTTTATCTTGCAAGAGCTTTAAATGGTGGAGAGGATCCAATGTTTTTAGCAAGAAGAATAGTAATATGTGCATCAGAAGATGTTGGTATGGCAAATCCTAATGCTTTAGTTGTAGCTAACAGTGCAATGCAAGCAGTACATATGATAGGAATGCCTGAAGCAAGAATATTACTTTCAGAAGCAGCAATATATGTTGCAACATCTCCAAAGTCAAATGCATCTTACATGGCAATTAATAAAGCTTTAGAAGATGTGAAAAATAAAGATACAGGAGAAGTTCCAATGCATATTAGAAATGCACCAATAGAGCAAATGAAAAATTTGGGATATCATGAAGGGTATTTATATCCACATAATTATCCAGGGCACTATATAGAACAACAATATCTTCCAGATGAGATGGTAGGTACTAAATATTATGATGATAGTGATATACCAGAAAAAGTAGAAAAACAAATAAAGAGCCCAAGAAAAGTAAAAAAAGAAGAAAAATAAAATAGAAAATAAATAAAAAAATAAAAATTGGAAAACCTACTATAAAGTAGGTTTTTATTATGTTAAAAAAAGGATTAATTGGTGTGATTGCAGGGATAATTAGTGGATTGTTTTCAACTGGTGGCGGGATGATAATAGTTCCGGCATTTATTCATTTATTAAATATGGAAGACACTAAAGCTAGAGGAACATCAGTTTTTTGTATTTTACCAATGGTGCTAACTAGTAGTATTTTTTATTATCAAGGAAATTATATTAATTGGAATACTGCCATTCTTTGTGCTATTGGAGGAACTATTGGTGGATATTTTGGTGCTAGGTTGTTAAAAAAATTACCAGAAAAAGTATTGAAAATTGCATTTACTGTTTTCTTAGTGTATGTGTCTTTTAGAATGATAACAAGTTAAATAAAGGAAGATTTCTATGTTTGAAATACTAATTGGAGTGATTTCTGGAATTGTTTCAGGAACTGGTATGGGAGGAGGAACAATACTTATATTTCTTCTTACTTTTATTATGGGAGTGGAACAAAGAGTAGCACAAGCAACAAACTTAATATTTTTTATACCAACATCTTTAATTGCAATTATTGTTAATTTAAAAAATAAAAATTTGGACATAAAAACAGGAATCATAATTTCAGTTTTTGGAATATTTGGAGCGATTGTTGGAGCAAATTTAGCAATTCATATGGATGTAAATATTTTAAAGAAGTGTTTTGGAATTTTCCTTGCTTTAATTGCGGTAAATGAAATATATTCCATAACAAAACAGTATAAAAAAGTAAAAAACAAAGAATAATAAATAAAAAAGAGAGGTGAATTTTATGAAATTTATTAAAGGTGTTATGATAGGGGGATTAATCACAACAGGTTTAGTTATGATGTATGCCGAAAGTAATAAAATGAATAAAAAAGCTGTTATGAAACAAGGAAAGAAAATGGCTAAAAAAATGGGGATTATATAAAAAGAAGGAGGTACTTTCGCCAAAGTACCTCCAATACCCAAAAGTGAATTTACTTTCAGGTATCCGATAAAGGAGAATTAACCAGCTATACGTAAAGCAAGTACATAGAGGAGAGGAGCTAATCAAATTCTCCATTAATCGGCTAAGCAATGACTGCAATTTTGCAACCTAAAATTTATTCTATTATAAAAAAGCTCTTTTGTCAAATAAGATTAAAAGTTTAAATCTTTAAAATCTTCTTCTTTTAAAAATGTCTCTTTTTCTTTTTTACAGTGGCATTTTTCTTTTCTATCATCAATGAAGCAATCACATTTATCATGTTTCTCACCTTTTAAGCATTTACCTTCATGATGGCATTTAGCACATATTTTTATTTTCTTTGTGTTATTAACCCATATTTGAATAGCATATTCTTTACCAGGGCATAAAGGACCAAATACAAACTCTCCTTCTTCATCTGTGAAAGTATGACCTATTGGTCTTCTTTCTTCTTTTCCGTCTTCACAAACAATTTCAACTAGTTTAATAACAGCATTATCAACTGGTTCTTTGAAACAATCTTTAACAACACCATATATAACATCACGGTTATCTTCTGGTAAAGTTATATCTAAATCAAATTGTTTACCACCTGATATAACACCATCTACATCTAAAATTGGGCAATATGGTTTTTTACAATCTTCTTTATCCATAATTCTCATTCCTTTCTAAATAAACAACATATATGCTGTTTATATATCATATGAGAGAAAACAAAGAAATTTGACAAGTTTTGTTTAATTTTTAAATGGATAAATATTGTAAAAATGTCATAAATATGGTATAATAAAATTATGATTGGAGGAGATAATATGGATGATAATGATAAAAAGGAAGAATTAGAAATAAACAATGAAGAAGTAAAACATGAAACAGTGGAAGTAGTAAAAGAAGAACCAAAATCACAAACACAATCAACAATTGAAGAACCAAAAAAAGATAAAAAAGGTTTAGCAATTGCTGCAATGGTACTAGGAATTGTATCATTAGTGTTATTCTGTATATGGTATATATCTATACCTTGTGCAATACTAGCTTTAGTATTTGGTATTTTATCATTAAAATCTAGTAAGAGAGGAATGGCAATTGCAGGTATTTCAACAGGAGCTGTAGGATTCATATTAATGGTTATACTTTATGTATTTATTTTCTTTGTAGTAGGTATTGGAACATATTCAGGAATACAAAGCATACAAAGCATAATAGATGAATATGAAGACCATAATTACAATTATAATTATAATAATTATAACTATGACGATTATGATAATTGGTTCTAAAAAAACAGGAGGATATTCGATAAAGAATATCCTTTTTTATTTTTTTTTGATATAATGATAAAAACAAAAAAACAAAGAGGAAAAAAATGGAGAGAAAAGATTTAAGAAGTTATATAATTCCAGTTAGAGTAGAAAATACAAACGAATTTGGAGAAATAGAAGAAGAATATTCTACAACTGATTTAATATATATAGAAAATGCAGATGAATATACAAAGCATAACGATGATTGGAAGCAAGAAGATGTTACTGATTATTCGATAATGAATGGTGGCGTGCCGGAGTTATGGTTAAGAAGTACAGCTAGTTATCCATATATAGACACAACTAGTTATAGTGAAGTCTATGGAGACGATTCTTCAAGGACAGAATATAGTATAATGCCTTGCTTACATTTTAAAATCACTAAAGAAATAGAAGATTTTAATCTTACTGAAGAAAATGATGGGAAAAATAGTACAAGACATATATTGAATATAGGAGAATATCCAAAAAATAAAGTTAATCAAGACTTGGAAAAGAAACTTGAAGAATTATATCATGGAGGAGTACTTAGAAAGGGAATAAAAGCAACTGGAAGATGGTACTCAGTTAATGCGGGAGATACTGAAAAACTAACTTATTTAGAAAAGCATAATCCAGAATTTGAGTATGAAGGTAATAAGTATGTAAGAGTAGTACAGAATGCATATAATGATTCTGTAGAGTATTCAGATGAAACAAAAGCAGGAGAAAATGGAGTAGTAAGATGGGTAAAAGTAGAGCCTATATCTTTTGAAATATTGAATTGGGATAATTTGCCAAAAATAATAAACCCAAATGGTAGAGGTAAAGATGATTGTTTTAGACTTAGAGCAAGTGATGGGATTGTATCTAGTATTCCTTTCCTACAACACGGAAGCAATTTAGATCTTTCAAAATCATTTTGGGAGCATAGCACATTAAGAGGATTTTTAAATGGTACTAATGTAATAGATATTTATAATAATTTTGGAGGAGATTTTTCAAAAGGATGTAGCTTTTTAGATGAAGCTTTTGATTTATCAAGAGAGCCAATTAAAGAATATGAACTACCAGAAGGAGAAGTAGAAATTGCAGATAATGCTTTTAATGGATGTGTATCACTAGAAAGTATAAAATTACCCACAGGAGTAAACAAACTAGGAAAGAAAGCATTTAGTGGACTGGATTTCAAATTTTTATATGTAAATGATATTGATGGAAGTATAATTTTTTCAAAAGATAAAATACAAAACGAGGATTATAGAAGAGTAGATACATTTGATAAAATCATGAGAACTTTAGATGATTTTGACTATAATGAGATTTTGAAAAATGCAAAAGCATATGCATTTGATAAAAAAACAAACGAACTTATGGATTTTTCAGAAAAATTAAGTAGAAGTAAATTTAGGATGCCATATGTTTATGTAGAACAATTAATTAGAAACAATTTAGCTAGGAATCTAATTGAAAATGGAGAGTTTAGATTTTTAAGAAGTGAAATCCCAGACATAAATGATAGGTTACTAGATTTTTCTGATGAAGAAAAAATTGATTTCTATAAGTTTGCAAGTGCATTAGGTTGTTTTTCAAAAGAAAAAATGCTAGATGAAAAAGGAAAAGAAATTGAAGTAATAATGGGACAAAAAGCAACTTCTCTTCTTATGCAATTTTTGAAAACAGGTGCTATAAAATTAGGTCAATTCAAAGAGTTAGTTGGAATGATGCCACTTGGAGTTGAACCTAATCAAGATTTTTTGGAATTCTTAGCTATTAAAGGGAAAAGTGGTAATTTTGAGAATTTAGAGACATTAATTGAATTAAATAAAAAATATAGGGGCTTAATTTCAAAAGTGATGCAAGATTTTAATGCTGTAAAAAGTTATAGAGAATCTGTGAACGAAACAGGAAAGCCTATATTGGTGTCATGGAGAGAATGTTTAGAGAAGTTTTATCTTAACAATAAGTATATTAGAGTAACTGATGAAAATAAAGATATAGCAAAACTATATGCAAGAAAGGGAATAAGACAGGAAGATTTCGATTATGCAAGTGAATTAAGAAGTAAAGCAATAAAGGAAGGAACGCCAGAACATATTTTAGGAGAATCATTAAAGGAAGAATCTATAATAGAGAGTATAGAAAGAATAAAAAGACAAACGGCAGAAGAATTACAAGATGGAAGAAAAATAATAGATGAACTATATGATAAACAATTTTACTATGAATGGCTAAATAAAAGAGATGCAGTAAATGGAATAATTGGTATATTTTGTAGCTGTTGTGCAAGCATAAATAATTCAGGTTATGGAGCAAATATTGCAGAAGCAACAATTGTTTCTCCTGATGTACAAAATCTAGTTGTTAGAAATTTAAAAGGACATATAATTGCAAAAGGAGCTATGTATGTTAATAGAAAATATGGATATGCAGTAATAAATGATTTTGAATTAAATAGAAAATACAAACATCATGAAAGGTCTTCAGAAACAAAATACGAACCAGACGACAGCACAGGAAGATATGATGTGCCTGAAGATAGCAAAGAAGAGGAAGAAAGAGAATTAATATTCAAAGCATTTCAAAGAGGAATACAAGCGTTTATAGAAGAATATGAAAGCCAAAATCCAGATAATCCAATAAGACAGGTAAATGTAGGAAAAGGATATAATAGACTTAAAAGACAAGTAGATAGATTTGAAAGAGCTATTGAAAAATTAGATGTACCTTCTGACTATAGATTTTGGGATGCAACAGAGAATCCACAGTATATTTTATATAAAAGAGAAGAAGAAAAAACAATAGAAAGTGGTGATGAAAGATAATGACACAAACTCAAAATAGAATTGTATTTCTAACTATGAAACTAGATTTGAAAGCAAGAGAATATAAAGAATTATGTTTAGAATTAGATAAAATAAAAAATAAAGAACAGGTAAGTAATGAAGAGTTACTTGAATTAAAAAATAAATTCCAAATAAATCATGATGAAATAGTAGAAATAAATAAAGAGCTAAAAGAATTAAAAGAAAAAGATAGTGATTTAAAGAATAAAAGTTTTAAACAAGAGAATTTGTTTAATAGAAATAAAGAATTTAATGAAAATAAAGAAGATAGTAAGGAAATAGTAGTAGAAAAGGAGAAAAATATAATAACAAAACTAATAGAAAAGTTGAGATTGTTATTAAAAAGATTAAAACGGATATAAATAATTTAAAAGAGGATAAAGTTATGGAAAAAGTAAGCAAAGAAACAAATAAAAAAGGAAAAGTTTTAGCAATAGTTTCATTGATTTTAGGATTAGTATCAATAGAATATACAATAATGGGATTCTTTTTAGAAATGTTATTTAGTATAATATATATTCCTATAATCTGCTCAATATTAGCAATTATATTAGGAATATTATCATTTAAGTCAGGTCAAAAAAGATTGGCAATTGTAGGGATAATAGTAGGAGTTCTATCAATAATATTTCTAATATTTTCTTATATTATGTACAATCGAACAGAGTATCCAATATATATACAAGAAAGTAAGCTAAAATAAAATCAAATATAATAAAGCAATTTTTTAATAGAAAAAGTAATTTATATATTATAATATAATTCTATGAGGGAATGAGATGGAAGAAAAGTTAAAACTATTAGGATTTTATGAAAGAGAAGAAGAGCTTATAATATATTGGTTACCAAAATTAGAAGCTAATAAATATAATTATATAAGATTTGCAAGTGAAGAATGGGGCGGAACAGAAATAAAATAATTATTTAAAAGTCTAGATTTTATCTAGGCTTTATTTTATGGTATAATATTTATATGATTTTATAAAAGTGTTTTTTTCCATATTAGTGTAACATTTTCTTAAGAAAGTTTGTATAACTAATGTATAAAGAGATAAAAGGAGGAGCACATGGAAATAAGCGACAAAGAATTATACCAAAAGTATCTGACGGGGGATAATAGTGCTTTTGAAGAAATAGTAAAAAGACATAAAGAGCATATAATATATTTTATTGCAAGATATACTAAGAATACAGATATTGCAGAAGATATATCACAAGATGTATTTGTATATCTACTTTTACATAAAGACCAATATGATTTTAAGTATTCATTTAAAACATATTTATATATGATAGCTAAATGTAGAGCAATAAATTATTTAAAAAGAGAAAAAAGAGCAATTTCAGGATTAGATTATAACAATCTATATATAGAAGACAATGATTTAGAAGAAATTGTTTATAAAAATGAGGCATCACAAAATATAAGAAAAGTAATCAATAAACTAAAACCTGACTACCAAGCGGTGATATGTCTTACTTCTTTAGAAGGATTTAAATATAAAGAAGTAGCAAAAATTATGAATAAAAACGTGGGACAAGTTAAAGTAATGCTAAATAGAGCAAAAAGAAAACTAAAGGAAGCTTTGGAAAAGGAGGGATTTTCTTATGAAGTCTAATAAAGAATATTTGGAAGAAATTTATGAGAAAAAAATAGAAGTATTAGAGTCTAAAGAAAAAGATGAGTTTTATAGTATAAAATTTAAGAAACCAAAGAAAAATCCTTTAAGAATAGCAGCTACATTTTTATTAGCCTTAAGTTTAACAGTTGGAGTTGGATATTGTGGAACAGTAGCTTATGAGAATATCTGGAAAGAACCTGAGAAGTATACAATAAACCAAGAAGTATCTAAAGAAGAAAAGGAAAAATGTATATCAGCAGAAAAAGCAAATGAATTAGGGAACAAATATCTAAAACAAGTAGGATTAGATGATGAAGAAATTTTGAATCAAAACTTAAGTAAAGAATTTTTATCAGATAAGAATGAATGGAGTATGGCATCTAAAAAAGCTACAATTACAATAGATGGAGAGACAGGCGAATTGAAAAGTATTCAAGTTCCTACTTGGAATTATAAAATACCATATAATTATGGAATAACAAGAGAAGAAGCTAGAGAAACAGCAAATGAGCTATTTGAAAAGTATAAGACTGATGATATTGAAGGAAATTATGAATTAGTGAAATTAACAAGAAATATGGAAACAGATGAAGCATCATATATCTGGTATGCAGAGTTCTATAAAAAGTATGGAGATGAGATAAATCCTTATGAAAAAGTATTTATTGGTTGGGTTCCTACAATAAATGGAATCTATCAACTAAATATAGAAAGAGGAAATTTTGAAAATAATGAAGTTATAAAAACAGAAGAAGAAGCAATAGAAATTGCAAAAAATAAAGATAAGGAAATAGAACCAAATAGAATAATAGAAAGTGTAACAGCAGAACAATCAATTCAGAAAATGAATCCTGAAAGTTATTTAAGAGAAACTAGAAAAGAAGATTATGAAAATGGAAAAATATCATTAGAAGATGGATATTATGTATCAGAAGATAGAGTAAGAAGAGTTTGGGTAGTAAATATAAAATATGTAGAAGAAGAAAATAAAATAGACTCATATTCATATTTTGTAGATGCAACAACTGGTGAAATAATCGGCGGAGCAATGTTTAATCCATCAGATACTATAGAAAATTTAAAAAAGGATCCAAATAATTTGGCATAAAATGAAGGAACAAAAATAAAATGAGAAATATTTTTGAAAATAAAAAGGAAAAACGTAAAAGGAAAAATAGAAATAATCTTAAAATAATACTTATACTTGTTTTGTGTATAAGTATTATTTTAGTGGTCTTTTTATTAATAAGGACTAAGAATGATAACAATGTTACAGAAGAGACATCTAGTAATAGTGAAAATATTGAGGAGCAAAATGTAATAGAAGTTATATTGCCGGCTAGAAAAGAAATAAACGACTGGAGATTAGTATTAGTAAATAAAGAAAATCCATTACCTGAAGATTTCACAATAGAACTTGAAAATATAGATTCTACAAAACAATTTGATAAAAGAGCAATTGGAGAATTAAGACAAATGTTACAAGATATGAAAAGTTTTGGAATAAGTAATATTTGGGTTCAATCTGCATATAGAAGTATAGAATATCAAAAAACATTGTATGAAAATAAAATTAATGATTATTTAAATAGAGGTGGTACGATGGAAGAGGCTGAAATGTTGACATCATAATATATAAATAGACCAGGAGAGAGTGAGCATAATTTAGGATTAGCAGTAGATTTTAATAATGTGAACAATGATTTTGAAAATACTAAAGCATATATGTGGCTAAAAGAAAATGCAAAAGACTATGGTTTTGTAATGAGATACCCAGAAGAAAAAGCAGAAATAACGGGAGTATCATATGAACCTTGGCACTGGAGATATGTGGGAAAAGAACACAGTTATAAAATGGATGAGTTAGGTATGTGCTTGGAAGAATATATAGAATATATAGAATATTTAGAGACAGATTAGTTTGACAAAAAGCACAAATGAATATATTATTATACAGTATATATAATGATATAAGGGGAGTAGTTCGTTGAAAAAAGAAAGTATTAAAATGTTACAAGAATTATGCAAAGAGATGAACATAAAAATAGAGAGCTTATCTTACGGATGGATTTTTAAATTATCTAAAGATAATAAAGTAAGATATATAACAGGAAATTTTGATATAAATAGAACAGCATCAAGTAAAATCGCATGTGACAAATATGGAACATTTGAGGTATTAAAATCACAAGATATACCGATAATAAAACATACTATGGTTTTTAATCCTGAGGAAAGAAAAGAATACATAAAAGAAAACGAAATTTGGGATATTGTTTATAAAGAATTTGATAAAGAAAAGAAGGTAGTTGTTAAACCTAACTATGGATTTGAAGGAAAAGGAGTATTCCTTTGTAATACGTTAGAAGAAACAAAAGAAGCGGTTAAGTTTTTATTAAATAGAAATACTTCTATCAGTATATGTCCTTTTTATGATATAAAAAAAGAATATAGAGCATTTTACTTAAATGGTGAAATTTTATTAATTTATGAAAAAGAAAAACCTTTAGTTATAGGGAGTGGTAAAGATAATGTAAGAACATTAGTTGAGAATTTAAATCTTCCAAATAATGATGTAGTAAAAAACAATTTAAGTAAAATAGATATGGACTACATACCAAAGGAAAACGAAAAGATAGAACTTTCTTGGAAGCATAATTTGTATGGTGGTGCTACTGCTAAAGTAATAGATAAAGAAAATAAATATTATGAGGAAATAGAACATTTAGCAATTAGAAGTGGAAAAGCATTAGATATGACGTTTGCAACTATTGATATTATAAACACTAAAAATGATGAGTTATATGTGTTAGAAATAAATTCAGGTGTTGCAGCAAGTATATTTTCGAGAATAGTAAAGAATGGAAAAGAATTAACTAAAGAAGTATATAAGAAAGCTTTGATAGAAATTTTTAAATAAAATAAGTATTTTTCTCCAAGAACAAGCATATATATTATGGGATTGTTCTTGGAGTTTTTTAATAAACAAATTTAACAGCAAAAACTTGTTTACAATTGAAAGTTTTTGCTATAAAGAGCAAAAACTTGACAAAATAAAATTATTATATTATAATAAACGTGGTGATGAAATTGAAACCAAAAATTATATATAGAGAAAATTATATGAATAAACTTAATTCATATAAAGATAAGAAAATAATAAAAGTTTTGACAGGAATAAGACGATCAGGAAAATCAACAATTTTAAATGAATTTAAAAAAGAATTAATAGATAGTGGAGTTTTAGAAAAAAATATAATATCTATAAACTTTGAAGATAATGATAATAAAGAATTATTAGATTACCAAAAATTACATGATTATATAATAAAGAATACAGATAAAAAATGTATGAATTATATTTTTTTAGATGAAATACAAAATGTAAATGAATTTCAAAAGTGCATAGACAGTTTGTTTTTACGAGAATATCTAGATATTTATATAACAGGTTCTAATTCATATATGTTATCAGGAGAACTTGCTACATATTTAACAGGTAGATATATACAAATACACGTATTACCTTTATCATTTAAAGAATATATAAGTTATTACGGCCAAGGGGACGAACTAAAAAAATATAATGAATATAGTATGTATGGAGGATTTCCATATTTAATAAACTTAG
The DNA here is from genome assembly GCA_944392605.1 of uncultured Clostridia bacterium. Taxonomy (GTDB): domain Bacteria; phylum Bacillota; class Clostridia; order TANB77; family CAG-508; genus CAG-269. The sequence goes on from CALXXE010000005.1 coordinate 108,182, forward strand.
AGAATCCAAATGAGAAACTAGAGTATCTAGATAGTATTTATAGTACAGTAATAATAAAAGATATAATAAACAGAAAAAAAGTAAAAGATGTAATGATTTTAGAGAGTATATGCAGGTTTTTATTTGATAATATAGGTTCAAATGTATCTACAAAAAAAATAAGTGATACATTGGCTTCGAATGGAAGAAAAAATTCAGTGCATACAATAGAAGAATATTTAAGTAGTTTATTAGAAAGTTATATATTGTATAAAGTAAATAGGTTTGATATAAAAGGTAAACAGTTATTAAAGACGCAAGAAAAATATTATTTATCAGATTTAGGACTGAGAACATATTTACTTGGGAAAAATTATAATAGAGACTTAGGACATATTTTAGAGAATATAATATTTTTAGAGTTAAAAAGAAAAGGTTATAGAATTTATATAGGGAAAAATGATTCCAATGAAGTTGATTTTGTAGTGGAAACCAATGATGAGTATATTTATATTCAAGTTGCGTTATCTGTTAGAGAAGAACAAACGCTAAGAAGAGAATTAAAACCGTTGGAGACAATACCAGATCATTACAAAAAATATTTAATAACATTAGATTATGATACAAATAATTATAATGGAATAAAACAAATAAGTGCTATAGATTTTCTTCTAGGAAGAGCCCAAATATAAAAAATAAAACTAAAAACAACAAATAAGTATTTTTCTCCAAGAACAAGCATACAATTAAAGTAGCTTGAACTTGGAGGTTTTTTATGTTTTTAGTATTTAATAAACAAAAAATAATAACGTATTTTGTATCAGTGCTTACAGTTATTATATTATTCTTTGTTGCAAGCACATTAAATAGAAGCGATGAAATTATAGAAACATCAGCTACCGGAGAAAGATTGCTACCAATATATAATGTAAAAACTGAAGAAAAAAAGGTGGCCTTTACCATGAATTGTGCTTGGAATGCAGATGATATTGATAGCATATTAGAAACATTAGAAAAGGAAGATGTAAAAATAACATTTTTTATGGTTGGAGAATGGATAGATAAATACCAAGAGTCAGTAGAAAAGATATATAAGGCAGGGCATGAAATAGCAAACCATAGTGATACACATAAACATGTAAATAATTTGAGCTATGAAGATAATGTAAAAGAAATTGAATCTGCAAATGAAAAGATAAAGAAAATAACGGGAGTAGAAAATAAACTTTATAGAGCACCATATGGAGAATATAATAATACAGTAATAAAAGCAGCAAAGGAAAATGGATACATACCGATCCAATGGAGTTTAGATACTATTGACTATACAGGAATAACAGGAGAAGAAATGTGGAATAGAATAGAAGCAAAAATAAAAGAAGGAGATATAATACTTAGTCATAATGGAACAAAACATACAGCAGATTCATTAGAAATGTTAATAAAAAATATAAAAGAAAAAGGTTTTGAAATAGTAAAAGTATCAGATTTAATATATCAAGATAATTATAAAATTGATATAAATGGTACTCAAATTAAAGATAAATAGTATAAATTGGGAAAAATAGGGAACTATAAAAATAATAAAGGAAATAAGGGGTTATAAAATGACTTTTATTGGAATGGTTTCAGAACATAAAAGTTTTGAGAATATTAAAGAGATATTAAAGAAAAATTCAAAGAATAATATCAATTTAATTCATATTTGTAAGAAGAGTATTAGTAATATAAAGAACATAAGATTTGAAACAATAGTTATAGATTTATCTTTAGATGAGTTTAAAGAAGAAAAATTATTAATAGAAAATCTCTGTTTATATGCAAAATATATAATTATAAATACAGATATAAATATCGAAATCCCCAAATTTATAAAGCAATCAAAAGCAAGTATTATAACATATGGATTGAATCAAAAAGCAACGGTAACAATATCTAGTATAACAGAAAGTAGCATATTAATATATTTACAGAAAAATTTAAAAAATATTAAAGGAAAGAATATAGAAATAGGGGAAAAAATGATAAAAGTAAATGAAGAAAATAAGCTTAAAATATATGATGTTTTAATAATATATATCATTTTCTTGATTGAATCCAAACCCATAATACAGCAAACATAGGAAAAATCTAACTTTTTTGAAGAAAATTAACTTTTTATGTAGACAAAACCAAAAAAATGGTGTATAATAGAAAATGTAAGTTAAGCGCGTAAGGAAAAATATACAATTGATAAATTATGAAAATAGGAGGAAAAGAAATTGAATACAAATTATTTAGAAAACAACTATTTAACATTAGTTGGAAAAGTTACAGGAGAAAAAAAATTTAGTCATGAAATTTATGGTGAAAGTTTCTATGTGTTTAATCTAGAAATACCACGTTTAAGTGGAAATAGTGACATAATCCCGATAACAGTTTCAGAAAGACTAATTAAAGAAGATACATTAACTGAAGGTAAAAAACTATTAATAAAAGGTCAATTTAGATCTTATAATAGTTACGAAAACGAAAAAAACAGATTAATTTTAACAGTTTTTGCAAAAGACATAGTAGAAGTGGAAGAAAATGATGAAGAAGAAGAAAATGAAATGGTGAGAAAAGATACAATAACAAATGAAGTAGTATTAGTTGGTTATATCTGTAAAAAACCAATATATAGACAAACACCATTTGGACGTGAAATATCAGACCTATTACTTGCAGTAAATAGAGCATATAACAAATCTGATTATATTCCATGTATAGCATGGGGAAGAAATGCTAGATTTTGTCAAAACTTAGAAGTTGGAACAGAAGTAAAAGTAGTAGGAAGAGTTCAATCAAGAAATTATGAGAAAAAACATGAAGATGGAACAGTAGAAACAAGAGTTGCTTATGAAGTATCTGTTGGAAGTTTAGAAGTTATAGAAGAAAAAGATGATGAAAAAGAAGTAGAAACAGAAAATCAAGAGGCTGTTTAATATAAAATTATAATAATAGTAAAAAAGTTTCAAAAAGCTAGTCTTTTGAAACTTTTTTATGTTATAATAGGAATCAGAATTTTTATTTAAAGGAGACTTTCTATGGAGAAACAGCTTATAAAAAATGAAAAAGAAAAAAATAAAAAGACAAGAATAAAACCAAGTACTAAATTCACAATAATGGCAGTAGTGTTAATTGCTATTTTTTGTTTAGCATTAACACCAGTAACTTTACAAAACGACACATATTATACGATAAAAATAGGAGAACATATAGCAACTGATGGGATAGATATGCAAGACCCATTTTCTTGGCATGAAAACTTACCATATACATATCCACATTGGTTATATGATTTATTAACTTATTTGATTTATGATGCTTTTGGAATGACAGGAATATATATTACAACATGTATATTATCAGTAATATTAGGTTTATCAGTATATATAGTAAATAGAAAGCTATGTAAAAATCAATTATTTTCATTTTTGCTTACAATAGGAGTAATGTACTTAATAAGAGGATATATTACAGCAAGAGCACAATTAGTAACTTTCATATTATTTGTATGGACAATATATTTTATAGAGAAATTCCTAGAAACAAAGAAAAAAAGATATGCAGTAGGATTAATTATAATACCAATATTAATTGCAAATTTACATGTAGCAGTATTTCCATTCTATTTTGTACTTTATTTACCATATATAGCGGAATATGTAATTGCAAGTATATCTGAGAATATTATATATAGAAAATTAGAGGTAAGAAAACTAAAATTAAAAATCAAGTTACTGTCTAAGAAACCTGAAAATATTGAGAAAGTAGAAAAATTAAAAGAAGAATTAAAAATATTACTAGAAAAGATAGATAAAGTAAAGGTAAAAAGAACAAAAGAATTACAAAATCCATATAAGCTAAAATTAACTAAAAGAACTGCATCAAAATGGCTAATTTTAATATTTATTATTTGCCTATTTACAGGATTGTTAACACCACTAGGAAATACTCCATATACATATTTATTTAAAACAATGGCAGGTAATACTACACAAAATATTAATGAACATCTACCAATGACACTTGCAAATGAAACAGAAATAATTTGTACTCTTATACTATTCTTAGCTCTTATGATATTTACTAAAATAAAAGTAAGATTATGTGATTTGTTTATGCTATGTGGGTTATGTTATTTGATGATTGCTACAAGAAGACAAGTTACAATGTTTGCTTTAATTTGTTCAATGATATTGAATAGAATGTTGGTAGAATTGTCTAAAATATATACAAAAGAAAGTATAGAAGTAGCAACTAAAAAATTAACAAAAATTGCGGGGATAGTAGTAATTTCTTTAGTAATGGTAGGATTTAGTTACTACATGGCAAAAGATAAGTTTGATGATAACTATATAGACGAAACGACATATCCTGTACAAGCATGTGATTATATAATAGAAAATATAGATTTAGGAAAAGCTAGATTTTATAATGAATACAACTATGGAAGTTATATGTTGTTTAGAGGAATACCAGTATTTATAGATTCAAGAGCAGATTTATATGCACCAGAGTTTAGTGGAAAAAAAGATGATATATTTATGGATTTTATAAATACTTCAAATATAGGAGAGTTTTACGAAGACACATTTGAGAAATATAATATTACACATGTAATTACTTATAAGAATTCAAAGATGAATATGATAATAACTAAGACAAATGATCCAAATTATAAAGAATTGTATAGTGATAAATATTTTATTATTTATGAAAGATTACAAGATGTAAAAAATTAATTTAGAAAGAGGCAAATGAATTTGAAAACATTTATAGTAGAAAAAGAGTATGAAGGAAATAGAATTGATAGTTATTTAGCAAAAAAAGATGAAGATTTGTCAAGAGTAACAATACAAAGGCTGATAAGAGAAGAAAAAATATTAGTGAATGGAAAAAAAGTAAAAGCATCTTATAAAGTACAAGAAAACGATATGGTAATATTAGAAGAAGAAGCACCAAAAGAGATAGAATTAAAAGCACAAGACATACCAGTTGAAATACTTTATGAAGATAATGATATAATAGTTGTAAATAAACCAAAAGGATTAGTTGTACACCCTGGAAACGGAAATCCAGATGGAACTCTAGTAAATTCTTTAATGAATATTTGCAAAGATTCTTTATCAGGAATAGGTGGAGAAATAAGACCAGGAATTGTTCATAGATTGGATAAAGATACATCAGGAGTAATAGTTGCTGCTAAAAATGATAAAGTTCATATTAATTTAAGTGAACAAATAAAAAATCATGAAGTGGAAAAAACTTATATTACGTTAGTAAGAGGAATAGTAAAAGAAAATGAAGCAACAATAAATATGCCAATAGGAAGAAATAAGAATGATAGAAAAAAGATGGCTGTTGAAAAAGACGGAAAAGTTGCAATAACAAATTTTAAAGTGTTAGAAAGATTCCCAAAAGATAATTGTACTCTATTAGAAGTAAAAATAGAAACAGGGAGAACACATCAAATAAGAGTACATTTATCTCATATTGGTTATCCTGTAATTGGAGATACTACGTATTCTAATGGAAAAAATAAATGGGGAGTCATTGGACAATGCCTTCATGCAAAAAGTTTAAAATTCAAACATCCAACAACAGGAAAAGAAATGAATATAGAAGCAGAGTTACCAGAATATTTTAAAGAAATTCTAAAGCAATTAAGAAAGGATAATTAAAGTATAAATGGAAGAAGTAAGATTACAAAAATATTTAGCAAACTGTGGAATAGCTTCGAGAAGAAAAGCAGAAGAGTTAATCACAAGTGGAAAAATTAGTGTAAATGGGAAAGTAGTTACAGAACTTGGAACTAAGATAAAGGCCAATATAGATAAAGTTCTATATAATGGAAAAGAAGTAAAAGAAGAAAGCAAATATGTATATATATTATTGAATAAGCCTATAGGATATGTAACAACAGCAAAAGATCAATTTGGAAGAGACTCTGTTATGGATTTAGTAAAAGTAAAAGAAAGGGTAGTTCCAGTAGGAAGACTTGATATGTATACTTCAGGTGCACTAATTTTAACAAATGATGGAGATTTTGTATATCAAGTAACACATCCAAAACACGAGATTGAAAAAACATATACAGTAACAATAAAAGGTATAGTTACAAAAGAAGAAGTAGAAAAATTAAGAAATGGTGTTAATATTGATGAATATATAACTAAAGAAGCTAAAGTAAAAATATTAAAGACGGATGAAGAGAAAAATCAGTCAAGATTAGAAATTACTATTCATGAAGGGAAGAATAGACAAGTAAGAAAGATGTGTGAAGCTATTGGACATAAAGTTTTAGCATTACATAGAAGTAAGATTGCAGGGATAGGAGTAAAAGACTTAAAGCTAGGAAAATGGAGATATTTAAGTAACCAAGAAGTAAATAAAATTTTAAATCAAAATGTTGAAAAATAAATACATTATATATATAATAAAACAAACATAAGATAAAAGGAGAATCAACAAATGAATATGAATACATTAAAGTTTGAACCAGAAGGCTGGAATAATGAAATTACAAAAGTAGATAAATCTAATTTGAAAACATATATGGAAAGTAACAAAACGTTACAAGGTTTAGTAAGAAACTGTGATGATAATTATAATTTATATATAAATTTTGAAAATGGATTAGTGGGAAAAATACCACGTGAAGAAGTAGAAGCTATAAAGACAGAAGAAAACGGATTACCAAAAACGAACTTATGTGTAGGAAAAGTACATAAATTTGTACAATTTAAGATAAAAAATGTAGAAGATGATGGAATAATATTATCTAGAAAACAAGTTCAAAAAGAAGCGATAAACTGGGTTAAAAATGATTTAGAAGTAGGGCAAAAAGTAGACGGAATAGTAAAAAATATAAAACCATATGGAGCTTTTATTGAAATTGGAGGTGGCATTGTGGGGTTAGCTCACATTGAAGATTTATCTGTCGCAAGAATAAAGTCGCCTTATGAGAGACTAAAAATTGGACAAAAGCTTGAAGTTGTGGTAAAATCTATAAATAGAGAACAAGGAAAAGTAATTTTATCATATAAAGAAACTTTGGGATCATGGGAAGAAAATGCTTCAAAGTTTAAAACAGGAAGTAGAGTTAAAGGGAAAGTTAGAGAAACAGAAAAAAATAAAAATGGTATTTTTATTGAACTTACACCTAACTTAGTTGGAATGGCAGAATATGAGGAAGGACTAGAATATGGGCAAGATGTAGATGTTTATATTAAGAAAATAGACTATGATAGAAAAAAAGTAAAATTGCTTATTGTATAAAACAAGAGGAGGAATAAAGATGGTTGAAGATGAAGAAATAAAAACTAAAGTATCACCATTTGCAATAAGAGAGGGAGAAATAAAAACATTTGATGGTAAAGATGGATATGTTTCAATGAATCAAATTGTACATAAAATAAATATAGGACATATTAATGATATTCATTTCGCTATTTTGGATTTAGTAAATGAATTTGAGTTTATAACATCAAGACAAATCTATCAAATGCTAGAAATTAAAGGCGTTGAAATTAAATCTCAAGATAAATTGAATAATAAATTAGAACAACTAGTAAAATCAAAGATTCTAACTAGATATTACTTTAATTCTGAAGAAGGTAAAGGAATTTACCGTATTTATTGTATGGAAAAAATGGGAAAATATTTATTAACTTCTCAAGAAAAAGAATGTAAATGGCAACCATCTGATAACACAAAACCTGTTGCTATGATTAAGAAAAGATTAGCAGGAAACCAAGTTTTAATTGCTTATTTAAGAAAGGTAAAGGCTTTCGATGAGTTTACTGTAAAGCCAACATTAACAGCAAAAGTTGCAGGAAAAGTATTTAAAGCTTCTGGTGGAAGTGTAAAACTTACTAAAAATAAAAAATCTATTCAATTTGTATTTGAAGTTATTAGAAGAGAAGTGGATTGGGAGAAAAAGTTGATCGAAAAGATGAGATTATATAAAGATTTCTATGAGAATTTTGTTCCAGGTGATTCGGGATTTTTAGGAATGCCACAATTAATAATTGTTTGTGAAGATGAAAGACATATGGCAGAAACTTTCAAAGAAATAGTAACAAATAGAGTAGAAATTCCTCAAATAAAATTATATTTTACAACAGATTTAAGACAAAATGAGGAAACACTTGAAAATACTTTAGTAGAATTTAAACTTATAGATAGTAAATATAAAATGGAAAATGTAGAATTAAAATTATTAGGTATGTAAATTTTAATATAGAAAACTATTTGCTAAAGGAGGAAAAATTATGCAAGATTCAAGAGGAACTGTAGAAGTAAAATATTTGGGAAAAGATATTGAGAGAAATGACAGACTCTTAGAGAGCAAACCGCCATACAATTATTATGAAATGATTGTTAATCTAGATGGAAAAGATTATACAGCTGTTTTAGAAACATCAGGATATATAAAAATGGAATATGGTATACCTGATAGAAATCACCTGTATAGATGCTTAAGATTGGCTGCAATATATGGCCCTGAAGAAAGAAAGGATTTTGAAGAGGCAAATAAGAGTTTTGAATTAGCAGAAGATGAATCAATTGGCAAAAAAGGAGAAAATATAGATCTTGATTTAAGCAATATGATTCTTGACTTTGCTTATGGAGACTCTATATTTAAAGATACACCATATGCAGATATTCAAAAGAGCATAATGGAAGATTTGTATCAAAGGAAAAGAAGAAATCTCATATCATCTAGAAAGAAAAGTTTCGATGAACGAAAAGGGAAATTAACACTAGAAGATTATATATTGCCGCAACTTCCTGAACTCAGCCAACAAGAAAGAGCAAGAAAAATGCATGATAGAATGATGCAATCTGTACTTACTGGTAGATATGGAATTAAAGAATATACCGACTTTATGAGAAAATTAGTGGATGCTATAAAAGAGGGGAAAATACTTATTTCTGATGATGTTATTAAAGCTATGAGAGATAATTTTTATTACCAAGATGAAAATAGTAAGCATATACATTTATTTCCATTAAATTCAAGAAAGAATATATCTAATACTACAACAGAAGAACTAGGAGATGTAAAAAATAAGAGTACTGGTACAGAGTTTAGATTAATGGAAATAGAACCAGTAAAATCTGAATTTAGAGATTACATAGATGAGCTATACCAAGGAGATTCAGCTACTACATTAGGAAGAATAGCAGAAGATGATAGAGTAACTGTAATAAATCTAATAACTTATGATCCTAGAACAGGTGAACGTACCAGAAGAGATACAAGAGGACAGATTTATGTAGGAGAAGATGCAAGTGGAGATATTATTTTTGTAGAACAAACAGATAGACTTATTGAAAGTATAATTAGGCAACAAGATAGTATAAAAGGTAAAACTCAGGAAGGAGAAGAACTATCAGAATTAGCATCAAAAGAAAAAAGATTACAAGTAGCAGAAAAAGAAGCTGAAAAAATCACGGAGCTAGAAAGACTTGTTGAGCAGAGAGAAGGCAAATCATTAGAACAGTATAAAAGTGAATGAGGAGATACATATGAAAAATAGTGATGAAAAACAATTAATTGAGGTAAATAAAAAAAGTATTTTTTATAAAATAAAAATGTTTTTTACAAATTTATTTAAAAAGAAAGAAAAAGATAGCAATATAGAAAATAGAATAATAAATGTTGTTAGTAATGATAGGCAAAAAGATAATTTTGTGAATTTAGTTAAAAAGGTTGAAGATAAAGAAACTAAATTATTAAAACTTCAAAAACAATATCGCAATGGGGAAATAAAAGAAGAGGATATGACAAGTAAGCAAGTTAAAGCTCTATGTAATTTATATGATAAACAAATAGAAGAATTAAAAAATTCAAATGCTATAAGAAAGCAAAAACTTTTAGAATATAGAAAAAATATGAAAACTGCTTAAAAAGTGCATCTCAAAAGAGGTGTATTTTTTTGTGTGAAATTTTATAAAAACTATTGACAATTGAGTAAGTACTCAACTATAATATAAGTAACAGTTGAACAATTATTCAATTATCTACATATGATTAATTAGAAAGGAGAAAAAGGATATGTCAAAAAATGAATTTATATGTGATTGCAATATAATCCATGAAGATATTGTAAAAGATACATTAGGTAAAATGCCAGAAGATGATTTATTTAATAAATTAGCAGAATTTTTTAAGATTTTAGGTGATACAACAAGAGCAAAAATATTATTTGCATTAGACCAAAATGAAATGTGTGTATGTGATATTGCAAATGTATTAGGTATGAGTAAATCATCTATATCACATCAACTTGGAACATTAAGAAGAATGAGTATCGTAAAATGTAGAAGACAGGGAAAAGAAGTATATTATACAATTGATGATGACCATGTAAAAGGGTTATTCGAACTAGGAATTGAACATATAGAACATAAATAGGAAGGTGATTTTATGAAAAAAAGTTTTAAACTAGAAGGGTTAGACTGTGCAAATTGTGCAACTAAGATAGAAGAACATGTAAAAAAAGTAGATGGAGTAGAAAATGCATCTGTTAGTTTTATGACACAGAAAATGACTGTAGAAACTAGTAGTGACGATGAAGAAATATTTAAGAAAATAAAAAAGGTAGTAAAAAGAGAAGAACCAGATGTTAAGGTAGAGGAAATTTAAGGAGGATATTATGAAGAAGAGTTTAATACAAATAATAATTTCATTTATTCTATTCTTAGTAGCAATGGCCGTTCCTTTTGAAAACGATTTAATAAATAAAGGACTTTATATAATTGCTTATTTAATAGTCGGTCTAGAAATTGTATGGAAGGCAATCAGGAATATATTTAGAGGAAGAGTATTTGATGAACATTTCTTAATGGCAATAGCAACAATAGGTGCTTTTGTTATTGGAGAATTCCCAGAAGCTGTTGCTGTTATGTTATTTTATCAAGTAGGGGAACTATTCCAAGATTATGCAGTTGATAAATCAAGAAAATCAATTACAAGCCTTATGGATATAAGGCCAGATATAGCTTTTGTTAAACGTGATGGGAAAGTAGAAAAGATATCACCAGAAGATGTAAAAATGGGGGAAAACATAGTTGTAAAACCAGGGGAAAAGATACCTTTAGATGGAGTTATAGTAGAAGGTAGTTCAATGATAGATACATCAGTATTAACAGGAGAATCAATTCCTAAAGAAGTAACTGTTGGAGATGAAGTACTAAGTGGTTGTATTAACGGAAATGGATTACTTACTATAAAAGTAGAAAAAGAATTTGGAGAATCTACTGTAAGTAAAATATTAGACTTAGTAGAAAATGCAAGTAGTAAAAAATCTAAATCAGAAAACTTTATAACTAAATTTGCAAAATATTATACACCAATTGTAGTTATAATAGCAGTACTTCTTGCAATTATCCCGCCATTTATATTGAGCTTAGGAGAATTTACAGAATGGTTATATCGTGCTTTAACATTCTTAGTTGTATCTTGCCCTTGTGCTTTAGTAATATCAATACCGCTAGGATTCTTTGGAGGAATTGGAGGAGCTTCTAAAACAGGAATTTTAGTTAAAGGAAGTAATTATTTGGAAGCTTTAGCAAATACAGAAATAGTCGTTTTTGATAAAACAGGTACATTAACAGAAGGTGTTTTTGAAGTACAAAAAGTAGAAGCAAATGGAATATCTAAAGAAGAATTATTAAAATATGCAGCATATGCTGAAAGTAACTCAAATCATCCAATTTCACTATCATTAAGAAAAGCATATAATAAGGAAATAAATCAAAGTAGTATTTTAAAAACAGAGGAATTAGCAGGTAGAGGAGTATCTTCAAATGTAGAAGGAAGAGAAATTTTAATAGGAAATGATAAATTAATGAAAGGAAGGAATATTTCTTATACTCCTTGTGATGAAATAGGAACAATTCTCTATGTTGCAATTGATAATAAATATGCAGGATATATTTTAATTGCAGATAAGATAAAGGAAGATTCTTTTAAAGCTATAAAAGAATTAAAGGCAAATAACATTAAAGAAACAGTAATGCTAACAGGAGATAAAAAGCAAGTAGGAGAAAGTGTTGCAAATGAATTAGGCTTAGATAAAATATATACAGAATTATTACCAGATGGAAAAGTCGAAAAAGTAGAAGAGTTAATGAAAGATAAATCTGAAAAAGGGAAGTTAGTATTTGTAGGAGATGGTATAAATGATGCTCCAGTCTTAGCACTTTCAGATATTGGTGTTGCAATGGGAGGACTTGGTTCAGATGCAGCAATAGAAGCAGCAGATGTAGTCATTATGACAGACGAACCATCTAAAATAGGAACTGCAATAAAGATTTCTAAAAAGACTATGAGAATAGTAAAACAAAATATCATATTTGCAATAGCAGTTAAAGTATTAGTTTTAATATTAACAGCATTTGGAATAGGAACTATGTGGGAAGCAGTTTTTGCAGATGTGGGAGTCTCAGTACTTGCTATAATAAATTCACTAAGAGCATTGAGGGTAAAGAAATAAAAGTATAGCTCTATATTATTTATACAAAATTGTAAATAATATAGAGCTGTTTTATAAAATAACATCAATATATTTCATGAAATTGCTTCTGATGTTTTTTGAGCCCGTCCAAAAAAATCTATTAATTAATACCTAAAATTTCTCGTGCTCTTTTAATATCATTATTATCTGCTTGTCTAACATTTTCTAAAGGATAATTTAAACCTAGTTTTCTCCATTTAAATTCTCCAACACTGTGATAAGGTAGAAGTTCTACTCTTTCTACAGTTTTTAGAGAATTAATAAAGTCTTTTAGTTTTAATAAATCTTGCTCGTTATCTGTGTATCCTGGAACTAATACTTGTCTAATCCACATAGGAATGTTATTATCACTTAAGTATTTTGCAAAGTTAAGTTCTAATTTATTTGATTTTCCGACTAGGTCTTTACACTTTTCATCATCAATATGTTTGATGTCTAATAAAAATAAATCAGTTATATTTATCAATTTTTTTATATCATCAGTGAGTAGCACCATGCCTGAAGTATCTATACAAGTGTGAATATTTTCTTTCTTTAATTTAGTAAATAATTCAAAAATAAACTTGTGTTGAAGTAATGGTTCGCCACCGCTGATAGTAACACCACCTCTTGGATATATATAATTTTTATATCTCATAATTTTATCAAAAATTTCATCAAGTGATTGATAACTACCAGAGTTAATATCCCAAGTGTCTCTGTTATGACAATATTTACATTCTAAGTGACATCCTTGTAAAAATAATACAAAACGAATACCTGGACCATCAACTGTTCCAAGTGATTCAATTGAGTGAACTTTTGCATAATATCTTAAATCTTTTTCTTCTTTATTCATAATTGCTCCTTACAGTATTAAAGGGGAAATAAATTCCCCTTGTACTTTTAAACTTTCTATTCTTTATTTATCTCTCTTTTAGTTTATATCAGTTATATTCTTTCATGAATAGTTCTATGGATTACATCTAATTGTTGTTCTCTTGTTAGTTTTGTGAAGTGAACAGCATATCCAGAAACACGAATTGTAAGTTGTGGGTAATTTTCTGGGTGTTCCATAGCGTCTTCAAGTAATGCTCTATCAAATACATTAACATTAATATGATGACCTGTTTGTGTAAAGTAACCATCAAGCATATTAACTAAGTTATCTATTTTTTCATTGTCTGTTTTACCTAATGTTCCAGGTGTAATTGAGAATGTGTATGAAATACCATCTTCTGCACTATCAAATGGAAGTTTTGCAATAGAGTTCATAACTGCTAATGCTCCATTTGTATCTCTTCCATGTAGTGGGTTAGCTCCAGGTCCGAATGGTTCTCCAGCTCTTCTTCCATCAGGAGTATTTCCTGTAGCTTTTCCATATACTACATTTGAAGTAATTGTTAAAATAGATAATGTATGTTTTGAATGTCTATAAGTTTGATGTTTTCTTAATTTATTCATAAAGTTTTTAGTAATATCAACGGCTATTTTGTCAACTCTGTCATCATCATTTCCGAATTTAGGAAAATCTCCTTCAACTTTGTAATCAACAGCAAGTCCTGTTTCATCACGAATAACTTTTACTTTAGCATACTTTATAGCTGATAATGAGTCTGCTACAACTGAAAGTCCTGCAATACCACAAGCCATTGTACGAATAATTTCTCTATCATGTAATGCCATCTCGATAGCTTCATAGCAATATTTATCATGCATGTAATGAATAGCATTTAAAGCTTTTATATAAATTTTCGCAACATAATCCATCATTTGATTGAATTTTTCCATAACTTCATCATAGTCTAAATATTCAGAAGTAATTGGTTGATATTTTGGTGTAACTTGCTTTCCTGAAACTTCATCTCTACCACCATTAATTGCATAAAGTAATGTTTTAGCAAGGTTAGCTCTTGCACCGAAGAATTGCATTTGTTTACCTATTTTCATTGGAGATACACAACATGCTATTCCATAATCATCACCTAGAGTAATTCTCATTAAATCGTCATTTTCGTATTGGATAGAAGATGTTTTGATAGATAAGTTAGTTGTAAATCTCTTAAATCCTTCAGGTAATCTTGTAGACCATAAAACTGTCATGTTTGGTTCTGGTGCGGGTCCTAAGTTTTGAAGAGTATGAAGTAATCTGAAAGAGTTTTTAGTAACTAAAGTTCTACCATCTATTCCCATACCGCCAATACTTTCTGTTACCCATACAGGGTCTCCACTAAATAATTCATTATATTCAGGTGTCCTTAAGAAACGAACTAATCTTAATTTCATAACAAAGTGGTCCATGATTTCTTGAGCTTCTTCTTCTGTTAAAGTACCATTTTGAAGATCTCTTTCAAAATAAATATCTAAGAATGTAGAGGTTCTACCTAAACTCATTGCAGCACCATCTTGTGATTTTATAGCTCCTAAATATCCAAAATATAACCATTGAACTGCTTCTTTAGCATTTGATGATGGTTTTGAAATATCAAATCCATATTTTGCAGCCATTTCTTTTAATTCATTTAATGCTTTAATTTGTTCACTAATTTCTTCTCTTGATCTTATAACTTCTTCAGTTAATTCATCTGTATTTAAAACATCTAATTCAGATTGTTTTTCAGTAATTAGAACATCTACTCCATATAGGGCAACTCTCCTGTAATCTCCTATAATTCTTCCACGTCCATATCCATCAGGAAGACCTGTAATTAGGTGTGAGCTTCTCGCGGCTCTGATATCTGGTGTATATACACTAAATACCCCATCGTTATGAGTTTTTCTATATTTATGGAATATACTTTCTACTTCATCATCTACCTTTCTATCATAAGCAGCACATGCTTTTTCTACTATTCTTATTCCACCAAATGGCATGATAGCTCTTTTTAAAGGTGCATCTGTTTGAAGTCCTACTATATCTTCTAAGTCTTTATCTATATAACCTGCATCATGTGCTGTAATTGTAGATATTGTTTTTGTATCTATATCTAATACACCACCTTTTGCATCATGTTCTTTTTTATAAAGGTCTAAAACTTCATTCCAAAGTTTTTTAGTTTTCTCTGTTGGTCCAGCTAAAAAACTGTCATCTCCTTCATAAGGTGTATAATTATGTTGGATAAAATCTCTTACATTTATTTCTGTTTGCCAATCACCTTTCTTAAAATTTTTCCATTGTTCAAAATCCATTTTTTACCTCCTTAATTTTACTTATATTATTTTATTAGTATAAACAATTTGCCATATATTATAATACCATATCAGAAAAATATAAGCAATTGTTTTTAATATATTTCTAGAAATAATATACAGTTTATTAGAAAATAAAACTGTTGCAAAAACAACAAAAAACCAATATTAGAATATTGGTTTTTTGTTCATTTAATATTTAATTTTATAATGGTTCATGTGGGTCATCTTCAGCAATTATTTTTGCTACGTTATATATAAGTCTTTGTGTTTCTGGTGAACAACTCTTTAATAATTCTGAAAATTCTTTTGTCAAGTAATTTTCAGAATTACTTGATGCGCCATTTAAAATATAACCTTCTGATACGTCTAATAAACGACATAATTGATTTAATCTTTTTAAATTGATATGTGAATTTCCTCTTTCTACTCTACTTAAGAAAGCAACAGAAATATCAATTTGCTCTGCTAAATCTTCTTGTGTTAAGTTTTTTGCTAGTCTTGCTTGTTTTATTCTTTGACCTATTACGTTATAATCTAAAGCCATTTTTATCACACTCCTATTTTCTTATAGGCACATAATAGCATTTTATGGTTTAAATTTACAGAAACTAAAATATCTATATAGAACTTATAAGTAAAAAGAGGTGGCTTATAAATTAATTTAGTTAACGTACTAATAAAAAAGAATTAGAACGGAATTAATAAGTTATATATATTAATTTGTAGGTGTATAAAGAGATAAAGCTACTTCTGTTGCATTTTAGAACTTTTTCTAAAATTAAGTAAGAGAAAATCAAAGGAAAATGAAGAAAAAATGAGAATAAAGAAGAAAAATATGGAAAAACAGAAAAAAAGAAGTTAAGAGTTTTACTAAAATTGACAAATTGCGTTAAAAAATGTATACATAATTTGATTTTGGTAAGAATATATAGTATAATAGAACATGGTCGCGTTAAAAAAGCTTAAAACAAAAAGGAGAGTGAATATATATTTTAAACAAAAAATTAAAATACTACACGAAAGAAATTTTTAAGTATTTTAACATAGCTATTATAGGATTTGGTTTTATTATCGCGATTATATTAATAAAATACAAACCAATCTATAAAGTAAATATATCAGGAGAAGAGGTTGGATATATACAAAATAAAGATGCTTTTGTTGAACAAGTTAAACAAAGTGTAGAAGAACAAGCAAATGTAGATACTGTAGATTTAATAGAAACTCCTGAATATGAGTTAAAATTTGTAGAGAGGAACTTAGAGACAAACGAAGAAGAGGTTGCAAGCAAATTAGAAGAAAATCTAGTTGTTACTTATAAATATTATGAAATAGCACTTAATGATGAAGAAATAGAAAAAGTAGACACTATTGATGAAGCAGAAGAACTTGTAAATCAAATTAAAGAAGATAATAATGAAGAAGATTTAAATTTAACGATTTTAGAAAAATATACTCAAAATGAGGAAGAAGTAAACACACAAGATGTAGAGGTTGCAAAAGCTGAAATTCAAACAAAAGTTACAGAAATAATAGAAGAAAAAGAAGAACAAGAAAGAATAGATGCAATGCCAGATGTAAATGGTATAAAACTTGCAACAACACCAGTTACAGGAAAAATAACTTCAAGATATGGTGTAAGTAGTAGTATAAGAAGTTCTAGACATACAGGGCTAGATATTTCAGCAACTACAGGAACAACAATAAAAGTTGTATCTGATGGAACAGTTATATTTGCTAAATATAATGGCTCATATGGTAACTTAGTAAAAGTAGATCATGGTAATGGTGTAGAAACTTGGTATGCACATACAAGCAAAATGTATGTTAAAGTAGGGCAAGAAGTAAAAGCTGGAGATGTGATTGCAGCAGTTGGTTCTACTGGAAATTCAACAGGACCACATTTACATTTTGAAATTAGAATAAATGGAGAACATGTAAATCCACAGTTATATTTATATAATTAATGAAAAACCACCGGAATCGGTGGTTTTAGTTATGTGTTTTCAACAATTTTTCTAGCTTCTTCAAAACCTTCTACTTTTGTTAAATCTACACTTTCAAAATCTATGTATATTTTATTTTTATAACAATAGACTTCTATAGGAATTTTTTCTACTCTTTTTGTTGGATAAGTTTCTAATAATACTTGTAATATCCTATATGAAATACTATTTCCATCAAATTTATATATATTTTTAAGACTTCCATTATATAAGATAGTAATATAAAACAGTTTGTAAGTATTTCTATCATTACCTAAGATATCAATTTTAGAGAAGTTACCACTTTTAATTACTTTTACAATGTCAAAAATATTAACGCCTGTACGCATAGAATAGCTGTGACGACTAAATCCTGTATCTACAATATATGCCTGCTCTTTTTTTCCAATATCTTTTAATTGCTTGTATTCTGTATTGTTCTTAGGAAACAAGTAAATAGTTAATGCAAGTATTCCAAAAATACTGCTATATGCAAATGCAAATATAAACCAAAGGAAAGGTTCGGTTATATTTAGTATTGATATAATAATTACACCAATTAACCAAATTGTTAATATTGCTTTTTTTAAGGTTTTGTTTGTAAAAATGTCCTTTGTTTGTAATTCTTGTAATTTATATTTTTCTTCCATAACGTTCTCCAAAATATTAATATATTAAAATTATACTAAAACGAAATTATTTAATCAATTATTAGGATAAAAATCTTCATATTTTTAAATAAAAAATTAATTTTATGATGTATTTTTTCTATTTTAATGATATAATTAAAAAGAATTTTAGAAGGGATCAATTTTCTATCTATAGAATTATATATATAGAAGATTTTAAGAAAAAGTATTATAAGGATAAAATTGGTTAAAATAAGCAAAAGAAAAAGGAGGAAATATCTTTATGGAAGAAGAAACTAAAGTGAAGGAAATGATAGACAGTTTAGTTGAAAGGGCAAAAAAAGCATCAGAAGAATATCTAAAACTTGACCAAGAAACAGTAGACAACATTACAAAGGCAATGTCAATGGCGGGACTAGAACATCATATGGAACTTGCAAAAATGGCAGTGGAAGAGACAGGAAGAGGAATTTATGAAGATAAAATTACGAAGAACATGTTTGCAACAGAATATGTGTATCACAGTATAAAATATGAAAAAACCGTTGGAGTAATTAATAAAAATGAAGAAGAAGGATATGTTGAAATTGCAGAACCTGTTGGAATTATAGCAGGAGTAACACCAGTAACAAATCCAACTTCTACTACTATGTTTAAATCAATAATTTCTGCTAAAACAAGAAATGTAATTATTTTTGGTTTTCACCCATCAGCTCAAAAATGTAGTACGCGAGCAGCTGAAATTTTAAGAGATGCAGCTGTGAAGACAGGAGCACCAGAAGATTGTATTTTATGGATTGAAGAACCAAGTATACTTGCAACTAGAACACTTATGAATCACCCAGATGTTAATTTAATATTAGCAACAGGTGGAACTGGAATGGTTAAATCTGCATATTCTTGTGGAAAGCCAGCATTAGGAGTAGGGCCTGGAAATGTTCCTTGTTATATTGATAAAACAGCTAAATTAAAAACTTCAGTAAATGATTTAGTAATGTCAAAAGCATTTGATAATGGAATGATATGTGCATCAGAACAAGCTGTTTTGGTTGATAAAGATATTTATCAAGAGTTTGAAAAATTGATGAGAGAAGCCCGGATGTTATTTTGTGAATCCAGAAGAAAAACAAAAATTACAAGAAAGTATGTTTGAGTATAGAGATGATATAGGATATAAATTAAAATCTCATGTACCTGGACAATCACCATATAAAATAGCAAAAGATGCAGGTTTTGAAGTTCCGGAAGATACAAAAGTATTAGTAGTATATGAAGAAGGAATAGGAAGAGAATATCCATTTTCAAAAGAAAAATTAAGCCCAGTGCTTACTTATTATATTGTAGATAATGAAGAAGAAGGAATAGAAAAATCTGAAAAATTATTAGAATTTGGAGGACTTGGACATTCAGCAGTTATACATTCAGAAAATAAGGAAACAATACTTAAATTTTCTAAGACAATGAAAGCAGGTAGAATCATTGTGAATTCACCTTCAACACATGGAGCAATTGGAGATATTTATAACACAAATATGCCATCATTAACCTTAGGATGTGGTTCATTTGGTGGAAATTCAACAACTGCTAATGTTTCTTCAGTAAATCTTATTAATATAAAAAGAACGAGTAAGAGGAGGGTTAATATGCAATGGTTTAAAATACCTGAAAAAATATATTTTGAAGCAGGTTCTATTCAGTATTTAGAGAAAATGCCTGATATAGAGAGAGCTTTTATTGTGACAGATGAATCAATGGTAAAATTAGGATATGTAGATAGAATACTTTATCATTTAAGAAAAAGAGAACATTACGTACATTCAGAAATATTTGAGGATGTAGAATCAGACCCATCTTTTGATACAATAAAAAAAGGTGTAGAAGCAATGGAACGATTTAGACCTGATGTAATTATTGCATTAGGTGGTGGAAGTCCAATAGATGCAGCAAAAGGTATGTGGTTATTTTACGAACACCCAGATGCAGACCCAGAAGGTTTAAAATTAAAGTTTATGGATATTAGAAAACGTACTTATAAATTTCCAAAACTAGGAACAAAATGTAAAATGGTGGCAATACCAACAACTTCTGGAACTGGTTCAGAAGTTACATCATTTGCAGTTATAACAGATAAAAAGATAAATAAAAAATATCCTCTTGCTGATTATGAATTAACTCCAGATGTTGCAATAGTAGACCCAGACTTAGTAATGAGTCTTCCTAAAACTGTTACAGCAGATACAGGAATGGATGTTCTAACACATGCAATAGAAGCGTATGTATCTAATATGGCATCAGATTATACAGATGGTTTAGCTGAAAAAGCAGTTGAGCTAGTATTTAAATATTTAAAAAGAGCTTATGATAATGGTAATGATAAAGAGGCAAGAGAGAAAATGCATAATGCAAGTACTATTGCAGGTATGGCATTTACAAATGCTTTCTTAGGAATAAATCATTCCTTAGCACATAAGCTAGGTGCAGAATTTCATATGGCACATGGTAGAATAAATGCTATACTTTTACCATATGTAATAAGATATAACAGTAGTAAACCAACAAAATTTGTGTCATTCCCTAAATACGAATATTTTATAGCAGATGAAAAATATTATGAATTAGCAAAGAAAGTTGGACTAAAGGTAGATACAAAAGAAGAAGGAATTAATAGTTTAATAAAGAAAATAAAAGAATTAAATGAACACATGAATATTCCAAAATCTTTTAAAGAAGCAGGAATAGAGGAACAAGAATTTTTATCAAAGGTAGATATGTTAGCAGAAAGAAGCTTTGAAGACCAATGTACTACTGCAAACCCAAGAGTGCCTTTGGTATCAGAATTAAAACAAATTTTATTGGATAGCTATTATGGAAGAGAATATGAGTAAATAAAAATAAAAGGTAGAGATTTAAATCTCTACCTTTAAACAAAAGAATGAGTTTTCATGAAAAGCTTTTGCTGTAAAAGGTATTACACTTTACGACAAAAATAGCCTATCACACACAATCAATAGTAACACATAATATATTATTTGTAAATACCTTACTCAAAAAAATCTCCAAATTTTGGAGACTTTTTTTAAAATTCACAATTTTTAGGTGTTCTAGGGAATGGTATAACATCACGAATGTTTTGCATACCAGTTAAATACATGATTGCTCTTTCAAACCCTAAACCGAATCCTGAATGTACACAACTTCCATATTTTCTTAGGTCTAAATACCAATCATAGTTTTCAATTGGCATATCTAATTCTTTCATTCTTGTTAGTAATTTATCATAATCTTCTTCTCTTTGACTACCACCTATAATTTCACCAATACCTGGAACTAAAAGATCAGCTGCAGCAACAGTTTTTCCATCTGGGTTTTGTTTCATATAAAAAGCTTTAATATCTTTTGGGTAGTCTTTTACAAATACAGGTTTTTTATAAATCTTTTCACATAAATATCTTTCATGTTCGGTTTGTAGGTCAACTCCCCAAGAAACTTTATATTCAAATTCATCATTATGTTTTTCTAATTCTTTAATAGCATCTGTATAGCTTACTCTTGCAAAATTAGAATTTATTACATGATTTAATCTATCTAGAAGACTTTTATCTATAAAATTATTAAAGAAATCCATTTCTTCAGGACAGTTATCTAAAACATATTTAAAAGTATATTTTATCATATCTTCTGCTAAGTCCATATCATCTTCAAGGTCAGCAAAACATATTTCAGGTTCTATCATCCAGAATTCAGCAGCATGTTTTACAGTGTTAGAATTTTCAGCTCTAAATGTAGGACCAAATGTGTATATATTACAAAAGCTTTCTACAAATGTTTCTCCATTTAATTGACCACTAACAGTTAAATGAGCATGTCTTCCAAAAAAGTCTTTTGAAAAATCAACCTTTCCATCTTCTGTTTTAGGAACATTATTTAAGTCAAATGAATTAACATTAAACATTTCTCCTGCACCTTCTGCATCACTACCTGTTAAAATAGGTGTGTGAACATATACGAAGTCTTGTTCTTGAAAGAATTTGTGTATAGCATAAGCCAAAACACTTCTTACTCTAAATACAGCATTAAAAGTATTTGTTCTTGGACGAAGGTGTGCAATTGTTCTTAAATATTCAAAGGAATGTCTCTTTTTTTGTAATGGATAAGTATTATCAGCTAAGCTTTCTATTTCTATTCCAGTTGCTTGAATTTCAAAAGGTTGTTTAGATTCAGGAGTTAAGACAAATTTACCAAATACTTTTATTGAAGAACTAAGTGTCAATTTTCTTATTTCTTCAAAATTAGATAGAGAATCATTAAAAACAACTTGAACGTTTTTGAAAAATGTACCATCATTTAACTCAATAAAACCAAATGTTTTAGAATCTCTTAATGTTTTAATCCAACCTTCTATTATTATGTTTTTATCTTTAAATTTTTCTGCTTCTTTATATAAACTTCTTACTGTAATATCTTTCATAAATTTCCCTCCATAGTTTCAAAACTTTACATATTATATGATATTATTGACAAAATTTCAATATTTTATAAAAGTCTTTTGAAAAATATGTCGAAAAATGTCTTGAAATCAAAACTTTAGGGTGTTATCATTTTAACATGACCTTATTTAAGGTTGATGGTAGTAATCCGTTCTCTAGTTCTAAGGAGGAGAAGATGGAAGAACGGAAAAGTTCATTTGAGCAGATGCAGGAAGACTTCATCAAAAAAGGAGGTATACGTCTTAGTAGCAAAGAATGGACAAAATCTTCGAGGGCGTAGATAGGATTGTCAAAAAGCGCTGGAGTGAGAATTCTAAGGCTGTTGATGATAAACAGCACTATGCGGAATATGATTTCCTAACCGAAATCTATCTGTCAAGAAACAAGCTTACTTTTAAGCGCATGGAGCAGTCGAGGAAGCAAAATAAGAATGGTGCAGTGGTTGCAATTGGACACCGTAACAGGTGGAACTCAGACTGCTTGGAGATTTATGTTTGCCGTGATGATGAGGGAACATATCATACCTTCTTTGTCAAAGAGGAAGAAGGTATAGAAAGAGAATCCGAAAGACCAGAAGTTGTTGGATATCTTTGCATGAAGCTTCTTTCAGGAGAACTTTCTCTGGAAGAGGTACTCACCGAGCTTTTGGGCGGTGATGAGTGAAAAACTGAAAAGGGAGCTCTTTATTGAGCTCCTTTTATAATAAACAAGACTATTGAAATATAATAATAATAGTGATAAAATATACGCTGCTTGACAGAACGATAGTCAGGTAGAAGCCGAAATGTAGATGAAACAAAGGAGAAGTCTATGAGTAAGCAAAAGAAACAGTTTGCTGGAGATAAATTAAGAAAGAATCTAGTAGAAGATATAGAGGGCGAAGAAAAACCGAAAAACAAGCCAATAGTTATCGTAGGGTTTGTATTGTATGTGATTTTTGCAAGTGCGGCTTTGTTAGCTTTTATATATTATGCTAGGATGTTTCAAAATTTAGACCAGTGACTGTAAAATGGGGCCTAGGATTCTAGACCCTTATTTTAAAATATAGAAAGAATAAAAAACATATATTTCAATATTTTGAAGTATCTAAAGTTTGAAAAGATAGAAAAAGTATGGTATAATATAGTATATGGCAATAAAGCCATGCAGAGTCTGCCGACAACTGAAAGGAGAAACACAATGTGTGTGCAGACAAGTGCAGATGTTAAAAAGCAGAAGGAACAGGCTCTGATTGAGAAGTTCGGAGTCAAGATTGGCAATGACGAGTGGAGCGAGATTCAGGACTACTATTCTTACTGGTCTGCTGAAGTGAGTAGGATGAGTACTCATTATTCGGACAGAAATAGGAGGATTCCTGAGGAGTATCGAGAAAAGCTCGATAGACAAAGGATGTTCTTTGAGGCTGTAAGAAATGCACATGATTACATGTACAAGCTGCAGTCTAGAATGTCGGACTTCACAGGAGAACTTGAGGACTACTGGATTATAAATATAGCTCCGGCAAGCTACCTTGTGAGTTACGAAGGGATTTCTCTACAAGGGCGTGTGGCATCTTTCCAAGAGCTTATAGGATTTTTTGCCTTAGGTGTAGCGAGAGGATGCTGGTCAATCGAAGACGTACTTGATAGGCCGGTAAGTGAATGCAGAGCCAGAAAGCTTCTTGCAAAGAACTAACTGCACGTTAAGGGGTTACCTACATAGGTGACCCCACTTTTTACTCTGAAATAATAAATGATGTCTTTATTTTTTTATTAAGCCATGATATCATGAAGACGATAAATTAATTATCTATTTTGAGAAACATATGCAAATAATTTCTAAATATAAACGGAAAAAGAAATAAGACTATATAAATGTCGTTTGCTTAATTGTAAAATTTTTGATAAAATAATAAAGAATGTGAAATGAGGAAAAATATATGGAAACAAATATAATAACAATTATTCAAATTTTAGTTACAATTATAGTTGCATTTATTACAGCATTTTTAACGAATTCCAATGAAAGAAAAAAACAGACAACAGTATTTTTTAAACAAGAAGGAATTAAAGTACAGCAAGAAATTTTAAACTTTTGGTGTTCAATATTGTTTAATGATTATCAAACGTCTATCAACAAGTATATAAATGATAATACTGAAAGAATAATGAAAGAAAACAATATAAATGAGCCAAATGAAATTACGGAAACAATGGCAATTATAGTAGTACAAAAGGATAGTTATATGTATTCTTCAAAATCAACAATAAAATATATAGGAAATTATATGCAAGAAATATTTAAAGAGCGAGAAAAGCAATCATTAATGAAGCAAATGTTTTTAGTAAGTAAAATTATAGCAAATATGAAGTATGATTTTACTGGAGAAAGAACATCCGCTATGGATTTATTGAAGATAAAAATTAATGATTTAGATAGAAATAAAAAAATAAAAATATATTGGTATGAAATAAAATACTTTTTTATTACGAATTATATTAGGTTTAACTAAATGATAAAAAATAATTATGACGAAGGTTACAAGCTAAATTTGTACCTTCTATTTTTATATTCACAGAAATTAAAAAAAGTGAGAGTGATATTTATTGAAAAGTAAAAAAATAAAGATATCTGTATTTATATCTAATAATAGGAATATAAAAAAATCTCAGCAAGAACCAAAACGAATTTTCGCAAAGATATTGAAACATTTTAAAATATATGATATAAAAAACAATAACAAATCAGTAAAGAATGGAGAATGAAAATGCAAAAAAATGAAAATAATATATTAATTTATCAAGACGAAGATGGTGTTACAAAAGTTTTAGTAAAATTTAGTGATGAAGATATATGGCTTACACAAAATCAAATTGCTGAAATTTATAAAACAACACAAGAAAATATTTCAATGCACATAAAAAATATTTATAAAGATGGAGAATTAGAAAATGATTCAACTAATAAGAAATTCTTATTAGTTCAAAATGAAGGAAATAGGAAAGTTAAAAGAAATATTGACCACTATAATTTGGATATGATAATAGCATTGGGATATAGAGTACAGTCACAAGTTGCAACAAGATTTAGAATATGGGCTACTCAAAGACTTCACGAATATATACAAAAAGGATTTGCAATGGATGATGAGAGATTAAAACAAGGTGGATCAAGGTATTTTAGAGAACTATTACAAAGAATTAGAGATATCCGTTCATCTGAAAGAAATTTCTATCAACAAGTTACAGATATATATGCAACATCAATAGATTATGATCCTCGTTCTGATTTAACAAAGAAATTTTTTGCGACAGTGCAAAACAAATTACATTTTGCAGTTCACGAACATACAGCGGCAGAACTCATATATGAAAGAGTTGATAATGAAAAGCCATTTGTTGGTATGACTAATTTTAAAGGTGATTATGTAACTGTTGATGATGTAAAAATTGCTAAGAACTATCTTTCTGAAATTGAATTACAAAGGTTAAATTTATTAGTTTCTCAATTTTTGGATTATGCAGAATTTCAGGCTTTAGAACAAAGAGCAATGACAATGGAAGACTGGATAAAAGAATTAGATAACCAAATAATACAAAACAAAAGAAAGCTACTTGAAGGTAAAGGAAAAATATCTCATCAAGAGGCAATGGAAAAGGCAGAAAAGGAATTTGAAATATATAGA
Source organism: uncultured Clostridia bacterium (assembly GCA_944392605.1). Taxonomy (GTDB): domain Bacteria; phylum Bacillota; class Clostridia; order TANB77; family CAG-508; genus CAG-269. The sequence goes on from CALXXE010000005.1 coordinate 134,648, forward strand.
GATAGAGAAATGAAACAATTAGAAAGTGACTTTGATAAAATGGTTAAAATGTTAAAAGACAATAACAAACAATAAATATTTTACCAAGAGAGAACGTAAAGCATATTTTTTAAAGTTCTAAAATTTTGAATTTTTAGAGCTTTTTATTATACTTATTTTCTAAATAATTTACCAATTCACTTTTTACGTAAATAAAACATAATATATAACAGAATAAAGTGAAAGGTGGTAGAAAAATGTCAGAATACATAATAAAAGGAGGAAAAAAGCTAGAAGGAATTGTTAACATATCAGGATCTAAAAATGCATCACTACCAATTATAGCAGCGACAATATTAAATGGTGGAAAGAGCACATTATATAATGTACCAAAAATTCATGATACGGAGATGATGTTTGAAATATTAAAAAGTTTAGGAGGAACGGTAGAAAAAAAGAAAAATAAAGTTATAATAGATACTAGTAAAATAGATAAATTTGAAATACCAGAAAATTTAATGAGACAAATGCGTTCATCTGTTATATTAGTTGGCGGATTACTTGGAAAACATAGAAAAGCAACATTTTCGTACCCTGGTGGATGTGATATTGGAACTAGACCAATTGAATTACATTTAAAGGCTTTTGAAAAATTAGGAATAAATATTAATAAAAACTATGGAAATATAGAGTGCTTTTGTGATAGAATAATAGGGGAAAAAATCGACTTAGATTTTCCAAGCGTTGGAGCAACTGAAAATGCTATACTTACAAGCTGTTTAGCAGATGGAATAACAATTATAAATAATGCAGCAAGAGAACCTGAGATAATAGATCTTCAAAATTTCTTAAACAAAATGGGAGCAAAGATAAAGGGAGCTGGTTCTAGTCATATAGAAATAGAAGGTGTTAAACAATTAAAAGATGTAAGCTATAATGTTATGCCAGACAGAATAGAAACAGGAACATTTTTATGCTTAGCTGCAATTAATCGTTCTAACATGATAATAGAAAATGCTGATGCAAATCATATAACTCCTGTTGTTGATAAATTAGAGGAGATGGGATGTAATTTAAAAATAGAAAAAAATCAAATAGAAATAAAAACACCAAAGAAACTTAAAACGATAGATATAAAGACAATGCCATATCCAGGCTTCCCAACAGATATGCAGTCAATTTTTGTAGCATTACTTACAACAGTAAAGGGAACGTCAGTAGTGGTGGAAAATATATTTGAAAATCGTTATAGATTTGCACAAGAACTGGTAAGAATGGGAGCTAAAATAACAATAGAAGGAAAAACAGCTATAATAAAAGGTGTAAAAAAGCTTTATGGAGCAAGTGTAAATGCAACAGACTTAAGAGGAGGAGCAGCATTAGTTTTAGCTGGAAGTGTAGCAAGGGGAACAACAAAAATAGAAAATATTGAATATATATTAAGGGGATATGAAAACTTTATAACAAAACTTCAAAAGTTAGGACTAGATATAGAAATGATTAAGGGCTAGAAGCCCTTAAATAAATAAGTACTTGTCCGAAAAAGGAGGACTGAAATTGTCAAGAAAGACTAAAGATATTAATCCATATTATATGGAAGAAAATGAAAATAAAGAAAAAAATGAAGAACTGATAAAAAGGAAAAAGCAAAAGGAAAGAGAAAAAAGAATTAATCAAAAAAAGAAATCAGAAGAAAGAGAAGATAAATTTGATTTAGATACAGAAACAGTAATTAATATGACTAATAAAAACAAATTAAAAAAAGATGAAGAAAAGAGAAAGAAAATATCAAGAGAAGAGCGAAAAAGAAAAAAGAGAATAAAAAGAATAAAGCTTTTTGTGAAATTGTTTTTATTTGTAGGAATAATAGCTGGAGGAATTACTTTTGCTTTGACTTCACCAATTTTTAACATAAAAGACATAAATGTAATAAATAATATTACGATACCAAGTGATACAATAGTTAGTTTATCAGGGTTAAAGCCTGAAGAAAATATATTCAAATTCTATAAAGGAGATGTTATTAACAAAATAAAAGAAAATCCATATGTAGAGAGTGTGGAAATACATAGAAAATTACCAAGTACAATTGAAATAGATGTGACAGAAAGAGTAGCAACCTATAATGTAGATTATATGGGAAAATATGCTTATATAAATACACAAGGTTATATATTAGAAATTTCTGATGATAGTAGAGGTATGCCAATAATACAAGGAGCTACGACAAGTGAAGATGAAATAGTTCCAGGAAATAGATTAAATGAGAATGATTTGAGGAGACTAGAAGTAGTAATAAGAATAATGAATGCAGCAAAGGATAGTGGACTAGACGGACAAGTCACAAGTATTGACATTAGTAATGAAAACGAATATAGTATATATCTAAATGATGAGAAAAAAACTGTACATCTAGGAGATGCAAGTAATTTAAGTAATAAAATGTTATATATACAGGCAATTATAGAGCAAGAGAAAGGAAAAGAGGGGGAAATATTTGTAAATGGAGACATAAATAATAACTTCAATCCATATTTTAGAGAGAAAGTATAGAGAGGTGAGATTATGCAAAATAAAAAAGTTGTTGCAATAGTGTTAGGAGTTATGTGTTTTGCATTAACGGCTGGAATATGCATACAAATAAGGACTGTACGAGGAACTAATTCAACAGTTAGTAATGACTATGAAGAAAATAATCTAAGAGCAGAGGTTCTAAGATATAAGGAAAGATATGATAATAAAGTTAAAGAATTATCAGATGCAGAGGCAGAATTAGAAAAAGAAAGAGAAAGTGCAACTCAAAACGATACAGCTTTAAAGGATAAAGAAGAAGAAATAACAGCAGGAAATAAAATTATAGGATTAACAGAAGTAACAGGACCAGGCGTAATTGTAACATTAGGAGATAGTAAAAAAGATGCAAGTAGTAGTTTAGACCCAAGTATGTTATTAGTTCATGATACAGATGTTTTAAGTGTAATAAATGAATTAAAAAATGCTGGAGCAGAAGCAATATCGATAAATGATCAAAGAATAACACCAACGACAGGAATTATTTGTGGAGGAAATATAATAGATATAAATGGCGAAAAAGTAGGAGCTCCATTTGAGATAAAAGCAATAGGGCTTCCAGAACAATTAGCGGCATTAGATAGACCAAATGGATATTTAGATATATTAAGAAGTTGGAGTATAGAAGCAAAATTAGAAAAATCAAATAATATAACAATACCAAAATATACAGGAACAATAACTTATGAATATGCAAAGTCAGTAGAAGACTAGAGGGAGGAGTTACATGAAGAAGAAAATGAAAAAAGGTAAAATAACAATGATTATTACAGCAGGATTTGCATGCTTTGTTTTAGTTTTAGTAATGACAATGCAGTTTAAGATAGTAAATGAAGCAGATGTTACTTCAATTGAAAATATGAGAAAATCAGAGCTAAGTACAGAACTTGCAAATTGGAAAACAAGATATGATGAAGTAAATCAGCAATATGAAGAAACTTTAAATATGATAGAAGAATATAAAAATAATAGTGAATCAAATGAACAAACAAGCAATTTAATGGATTCAGAATTGGAACAAATAAATATGTCCTTAGGAAAAACAGATGTAGAAGGAGAAGGTATCATAATCAATATAAATGAAACAAATAGTGAAGAAGTAGAGAAAATAACAGCGGATGATTTATTACTAATTGTAAATGCATTAAAACTTGCTGGAGCAGAAGCAATATCAATAAATGATGAGAGAATAATTAATATGAGTGATATAGTTTATATAGATGCAGCAGGAGTTATAAGGGTTAATGGAGAAAGAATTCTTGCACCATACAGCATAAAAGCAATAGGGGATTCATCATATTTGGAAAGTTCTTTAACTGGTAATGGTGGAGTTGTAGACGATATGAAGAAAAAGGGACAAGATGTTACCATTCAAAAAGAAAATAATGTAAGAATTTCTAAATATAATGGTGATATAGAGACAAAATATATGGAATAAGTAGTGAAAATTAGGAGGTAAAAAGATGATTTTTATAGCTATATTAATAGGATGTATATTAGGAGCATTAATTGGTATGAACGCACCTATGATTTCATATACATACTCAAGTTATTTAGCAATTGCAGTAATTGCAGCTTTAGATTCTGTATTTGGAGGAATTACATCAGTAATAAATAAAAATTTTGACCTTAAAATATTTGTTACAGGATTTTTTGGAAATGCTATTTTAGCTATATTACTTACAATATTAGGTCAGAGATTAAATGTTGATATTTATTTAGCAGCAATTGTTGTATTTGTTGGAAGAATGTTTGTAAATTTAGCAATTATAAGAAGATATTTTGTGGATAAATGGTCAGCAAGATTCGAAAAAATGAAAGAAAAAAAGACTAAAAAAGAGCAAAGTGTTGAGACAAAAGTAGAAGAAAACTAAAGTATATATATTATTACAAACGTGTTACAAAAATATTACAAAAATATAACAAATTCTATTGACATTTTTTTAAAAATGTAATATATATACACTTAAGAAATTTATACTAAAAAATGGAGGAATTAACTTGGCAATAGGAGATATCATAGTGGGCGTTGACATAGGGACAAGTAAGGTTTGCACCGTTGTAGGAGAAGTAAACAACTTTGGCCAAATAGAAATTATATGCAACACCTCATATAAATGTAACGGACTAAAGAAGGGGAAAATAATAAATGAAGATGAAATAATTTTAAGCCTTGCAAAAACTATTAAAGATGCTGAAGATGAGACTAACCTAAAAATAAATTCTGCCTACGTAACAATTCCAGGAAAGTATGCAACAATAGTACAAAATAGTATAACAAAAGAGGCTAAAGATAAATATGCAGGAATATCTGTAAGAGATGTTCAAAATGCTATAATGCAAGTAAAGGATATAGAAATTCCAGATGGTAAAACATTGATTGATGTTGTACCAGATAAGATAACATTAGAAAATGGAACTGTGGTAACTGATCCAGTTGGAAACTTAAGTGCAAGTTTTACAATTAGTGCACAAGTAATATTAGCGGAAAAAGATTATGTAAGACAATTGCATAACATATTTAAAAAAGCAGGACTTGAAATAGATGGAATTGTTCCAATAACATTAGCTGAAAGAAATTTGATTTTAGATACAAACGAATTACATGATAATATCATGTTATTAGATATTGGAGCAGGAAATACAGATATTGGTGTATTTGAAGGTTCAACATTTTTATATACCAACTCTATTCCATTAGGAGGAGATAATATTACAAATGATATAGCACTTGTATTAAATATCTCTGAAGAAGAAGCTGATAAATTGAAAAGACAATACGGACTAGCTTTAAGATCTTTTATTGATAATGATAATGATATTATTTTAAATACTTGCAAAGATAATTCAAAAAGTAAAATAATAAAAAGTTCAGAGTTGATTGAGATTATAGAAGCAAGAATTGAAGAAATATTTTCAATTATAAATAAAGACATAACAAACCACGGATTAAAACAAAAAATAAACAATGTAATATTAACAGGACAAGGCATAGTAAATATAAATAAAAGTGATGTTGCTGGAAAAATAAATTTAAACATTCCTGTTAAGATATCAACAGGAAGAGCAGTAAGCACAGTAAAACCAACATATAGAACGAGTTATGCCTTAGTACGCTATATTGCGGCAAGGCCATTTGCAAAAACTGTTTCAAGTAGTATTGACACGCAAAACAATGAAAGCTTTATAAAAAATGTACTGGAAAAAATAAAAGAATTTTTCTATTCATAATTTAGATATTAATTTTAAAACATATATAAAATAACTCATTTAGCATAAAAGGGGAATAACTTGTAAAAAGGTTGAAATAAGAAAGGGAGGAAAAACTAAATGATGGAATACAATAATGATGAGAACAATAATGTGACGATGATGGACGGAACTGCTACTATTAAAGTTATAGGAGTAGGAGGAGCTGGGAATAACGCAGTAAACAGAATGATAGAAGCAGAAATAAAGGGAGTAGATTTTATATCTGTAAATACAGATAGACAAGCTTTACAAATATCTAAAGCTAAGACAAAAATTCAAATAGGAGAAAAAATTACTCGTGGTTTAGGTGCAGGAGCAAATCCAGATATTGGTGCTCAAGCTGCTGAAGAAAGTAAATCAGAAGTTGCAGAAGTATTAAGAGGAGCAGACATGGTGTTCGTAACAGCTGGAATGGGTGGAGGAACTGGAACAGGAGCCGCACCAGTTGTAGCACAAGCTGCAAAAGAAATGGGAATATTAACAATAGGAGTAGTAACTAAACCATTTACATTTGAAGGAAAGAAAAGATTATCACAAGCAGAACGTGGAATTGAAAGCTTAAAAGGAAAAGTAGATACATTGGTAGTGATTCCAAATGATAAACTATTGCAAATAGTAGATCGCAAAACATCAATAATAGAAGCTTTCAAGATGGCTGACGATGTATTAAGACAAGGTGTACAAGGTATCTCAGACTTGATTGCTATTCCAGGTTTAGTAAACTTAGACTTTGCAGATGTAAAAACAATAATGTTAAATCAAGGTATGGCACACATGGGTGTTGGTAGAGCGTCAGGAGAAAATAGAGCAGAAGATGCAGCAAAAGAAGCTATTCAAAGTCCATTACTAGAAACTTCAATAGAAGGAGCAAAAGGTGTTATTATTAACATTACAGGTGGAGATAATTTAGGATTACATGAAGTAAACACAGCAGCTGAATTAGTTCAACGCAGTGTTGACCCTGAAGCAAATATTATATTTGGTACAGTAACAGATGAATCAATGGGAGACGATATTCAAATAACAGTAATTGCAACAGGATTCGAAAAGAATGAACCAATTTCAAGTATCGGAGTAGATAATATTGTGTCTAAAACATGGGAGAAAAAAGTAAACTCAATACCAGCAAGTTCAGAAACTAATTCATCACAAAATGATTTAGATATACCTGCTTTCTTAAGAAAGAATAGAAACAAAAACTAGAAATAAATAGAATAAAGAAAAATAAAATTAGTTTTAAAAAGAAATAATCGAAAATGCGCGATTATTTCTTTTTTTCGCATATAAGAAAAGACAGATTTTTTAAAATGAAAAGAGTAGAATATTATTTACAGGTGATAATATGACCATTTATGTTGATGTAGTTTTAATAGAAAACTTAATAATGAATTACATTATTCTACTTGCCACTGGATTAATCTTAAAAATTAGAATAAAACATATAAGATTAATACTTGGGAGTTTGCTTGGAGCAATATATTCAATTGTAGCTTATACAGGAATCTTAAAAGTTTACTCAAGTTTTATACTAAAAATAATATTATCAATAATTATTGTATATATTGCATATAATCCACAAGCTGTAAAAAAACTGTGTAAAGAATTATTATTTTTTTATTTAACATCATTTGTATTTGGAGGAGCTGCATTTGCATTAATATATATAGTAAAACCTCAAGATATTTTAATGAAAAATGGATTGTTTTTAGGAACTTATCCATTAAAAACAGTAATACTTGCAGCTATAGTAGCTTTTGTTGTTGTAATAACAGCTTTTACTATTATAAAAAGTAAATTTACAAAAAAAGATATGATTTGTGAAATTGAAGTAAAACTAAATAGTAAAATAATAAAAACAGAAGCTCTAATAGATACAGGGAATATGTTAAAAGAACCAATTACAAATACACCTGTAGTGGTCATAGAACATACACTTTTATATGATTGCATACCGAAAGAAATATTGAATCATCTAGAAGATATAATAGGAGGTGATTTTGAAAAAATACCAGAAGAAATAAAAAATGTATATATTTCAAAGCTAAAATTAATTCCGTTTTCATCACTTGGAAAACAAAATGGGATGCTAATTGGAATAAAACCAGAATATCTAAAAATAATAAAAGAAGAACAAATAAATGTTAAAGAAAATGTGATTTTAGGAATTTATGATAAATCTTTAACAAAGAAAGGAGAATATAGGGCTCTTATGGGGATGGAATTTGTTTAAATTTGGCAGAAGGAGCTGATTAGAATGAAAATACTAGATTTTTTAAAACATAAAATAAATACAGTTTGTGCAAGATATTTAAATGAAGATAACGAGATAGAATATTTGCCGATATTTTACATAGCAGGAAGTCAAACGCTTCCACCACCATTACCACCTGAAGAAGAAGAAGAATATATAAAAAAATTATCAGAAGAAAATAATTTAGAAGCAAGACAAATATTAGTAGAAAGAAACTTAAGGTTAGTAGTTTATATTGCAAAAAAGTTTGAAAATACAGGAATAGGAATAGAGGACTTAATATCTATAGGGACAATAGGATTAATGAAAGGGGTAAATACTTTTAATTCGGATAAAAAAATAAAACTTGCAACGTATGCCTCTAGGTGTATTGAAAATGAGATATTAATGTTTTTAAGAAAAAATAACAGAACAAAAGGAGAAGTTTCAATAGACGAACCATTAAATAAGGATAGAGATGGTAATGAACTTTTATTATCAGATATATTAGGAACAGAACCTGATGTAACGTCTAGAAATTTAGAAGATGAAGTAGATAAGACTTTGCTTAGAAATTCTATTTCTAAATTAAATGATAGAGAAAAAGATATAATGGAAATGAGATTTGGATTTAAAACAGGAGAAGAAAAAACACAAAAAGAAGTTGCAGATGAGCTTCGGAATTTCACAAAGTTATATTTCAAGGTTAGAAAAAAAGATTATAAACAAAATGAAAAAAGAAATATCTAGTAAAATAGGATAAGTTGTTTTTGGACGAGGTCAAAAAACAACGCATAAAAAAACCAAATTTGGAAATACTTAAATTAAGTAGTTTCAAAGGAGGTTTTTCTTTTGTTAAATAACAAGGTAGAAATATGTGGAGTAAACACATCTAAGTTACCATTATTAAGTAAAGAAGAAAAAGAAGAACTATTTGTAAAAATAAAAGCAGGAGATGAAAAAGCAAGAACAAAGTTTATAAATGGAAATTTAAGATTAGTATTAAGTGTTATTCAAAGATTTTATGGAAGAGGAGAAACAGCGGATGATTTATTCCAAGTTGGTTGTGTTGGGTTAATAAAAGCAATTGATAATTTTGATTTAAGTCAGAATGTGCAATTTAGTACTTATGCAGTACCTATGATTATAGGAGAAGTAAAAAGATATCTACGAGATAATAATAGTATAAGGGTAAGTCGTTCTGTAAGAGATTTAGCTTATAAGGTGATTCAGTTTAAAGAAAGATATACAAAAGAACATGGTAAAGAACCAAGAGTAGAAGAAATTGCAAAAGAACTTGGAGTTGAAAGAGAAGAAATAGGATTTTGTATGGATGCAATTCAAGATCCTGTATCACTTCAGGAACCTATATATAATGATGGAGCAGAAAATATTTATATTATAGACCAAATAAAAGATAATAAAAATACAGATGAACTATGGACAGAGAAAATGACAATAGAAGGGGCGTTGAATAAACTTAATGAAAAGGAAAGAACAATAGTTACAAAACGATTCTTTGATGGCAGAACTCAAATGGAAGTTGCAGACGAAATAGGAATTTCACAAGCACAAGTATCTAGACTAGAAAAAAGTGCAATTGAACATATTAAAAGACTTTATAAATAGCCAAAGATTTTTTCTTTGACTATTTTTACTTTTCTTTCATATATATATTATAGTAGGAATAAAATCTACTAGGAGGTTACAAATGGGTGATAAAGGATTAGATTTTAAGCATAAAGAAGTAATTAATATAACAGATGGAAAGAGATTAGGATATGTTCAAGATGTATGTGCAGATTTAGAAACAGGAACTATAACTCACATTATCGTTCCTGGGAGTAATAGAATAATGAATCTTTTTACCCAAAATAATAATATAGTAATACCATGGCAAAAGGTTAAATGTATAGGTGATGATATTATCTTAGTTGAAATATAAAAAAAGTTTAAAAATTTATCAAAAATATATTGACATAAAAAGTTAAAAATGTTATTATAAATGTACGTTAAATAACACCTAAAAAAATAATAGAAAAAAGCAAGAAAATTATTAAAAAAAATTAAAAAAATCTATTGACTTTTAAATTAAAAGGTGTTATTATAAAAAAGTACCTAGCAACAGACAAAAAAATAAGAAGAAAGAACGTAAGAATTAGTAATAAAAATCAACTTAAAGAATAGAATAAAAACAGCAATTACTAATTTTTTATTTTGCCTAAAAACAGGGTAAAAAAGTTTTTGAAAAATTTGTCGAAAAAGTGTTGACAAAATAAAAAAGGTATAGTATAATGCAAAACGTTCCAAGCAAAAAGGGAACATAAAAAGTACATTGAAAAATAAACAAAAATCCTTTAGAGAAAAACCTAAGCGGTACAAAAAGTACCAA
>CALXXE010000006.1 GCA_944392605.1 uncultured Clostridia bacterium
GCTTAAGCCCAGAAGTGCCAGTACAAAAGCCTTCTAGGCTAAGAGCAAACCACCAGTTTTACTGGTGGTTATGATTATTTATTTAAAAAATCATCTATAAATTTCCAAACATCATCTTTATATATTTTTCTTTCAGAAGAAAAAGGATAGCTAGGAATATCTCCTATAGGGTTTAACTCTTTTTGTAATAATTTTACAGTATCATCCACTTTAGTAATAGCAATTTTATCAGCTTTGTTAGCTAAGATTATACAAGGTAATCCTGATGAGATAATGTAATTATACATAAGTTTATCATTTGCAGTAGGTGAATGTCTAATATCTATTAAGAATATTATTAATACAATTTCATGTCTGTTAAATAAATATTCTTCTATAAATTTTCCAACTTGTTCTTGTTCTTTTTTCGACATTTTGCTAAAGCCATATCCTGGCAAGTCAACAAAATAAAATGAATCATCTATATTATAAAAGTTAATTTGTCTAGTTTTCCCGAGGTTCACTACTTGTCCTAGCTAGTTTTTTTCTATTAATCATTGTATTTATAAAACTTGATTTACCAACATTAGATTTTCCGACTAAAACTATTTCGGGTAATCCATTTTTAGGATATTGCTTTGGACTTACTGCTGATATTTCAAATTTTGGATTTTTTACTATCATAATTTTCTCCTATAATTATTTCTTTTATTTATTTTCTATATATCTTCTCTTACAATTAAATCATCATTTGCAGGACCTGTTCCTAAATATTTAACAGGTATTCCAGATGCTTTTTCAACAATTTCAACAAATTCTTTTGCTAAATCTGGTAAATCTTCATAATTTTTGCAACTCGAATCTATTTCAAATCCACCATCTAATGTTTCATAAATAGGTACAGGTATTTCACCACTTAAATTAATATCATCAGGGTAGTGATTTATAATTTTTCCTTTATATTTATATGAAGTACATACTTTTATATAACCTAATTTTAATCCTATTTGACCAAGAGTATCTAAATGATTTAAACAAAGATAATCTATACCACATTCATATTTTGCAGAATGTAGGATAGGACAGTCCATCCAACCACATCTTCTTGGTCTTTTTGTAGTTGTTCCATATTCATGACCTAAGTCACGTACAATATCTCCTTCTAAAGGCTTAGCGTCTTTTATAACATTACCACGTTCATCTATAGAAGCTGGTAGTTCAGTTGGGAAAGGTCCATTTCCAACACGACTGTTATATGCTTTATCAACTCCAATTACAACCTTTAAAGATTGAGGAGGGAGTGCAGCTCCACAAAGTGTTCCAGAAACTACTGGATTTGAACTTGTAACCATTGGATAATCTCCATGGTCTAAATCCAAGCGAAAGGCTTGAGCACCTTCAACAACAATTTTTTCGTTATTATCTATTGCGTTTGAAATAATTGGACTTATATCAGTAATATATTCTTCTAATTTTTTACCTAATAAATGATATTCTTCTGCTAATGATTTAGCGTTTGCTATAGCATCTTCCATATTATTTGCTTTAAATAGTTGATTATGTGGTTTTATTGCTTCTTCAATTTTTTCTTCTAATTTATCAGTAGGTAGTAGTATGTCATACATTCTTATTCCTGTGCGATTATTTTTATCTGCATAAGATGGACCAATACCTCTTTTAGTAGTTCCTACTGGGTGCTTTTTCATATTTTCATATAAAACATCTAATTCTTTATGATATGGTAAGATAACATGAGCACGTCCACTAATTTTTAATCTTTTATCAATATCTGGAATACCAGTATTTTTTAGAAGTTTAATTTCTGATAGAAGAACATCTAAATCAAGTACTACTCCAGGTCCTATAATACAAATAGTATTAGGATTTGAAATTCCTCCAGGTACTAAGTGAAGAGGAAGTGACGTTCCTTTATAAATTACGGTATGTCCCGCATTATTTCCTCCAGTTGCTCTAATAACTAATTTTGCATCTTCTGCTTCACGTGAGGCAATTTTTCCTTTTCCTTCATCGCCCCATTTTGTTCCTACGATAACTGTTACATTTTTGTTCATGGTACTTTCAACCCTTTCTTTGAATAAATTTTAGATATTTTTTAAAATTAATAACTATATATTTTTTTACATATATTTTAATACTTTAATTATTTTTATTTATTAATTTTTGCTTCAATTTTTTCTAATCCACCCATGTATGGTCTTAATACTTTAGGAATTGTTACACTTCCATCAGGTTTGTAATTATTCTCCATAATAGAAATAAGCATTCTAGGTGGGGCAACAACTGTATTATTCAAAGTATGAGCAAAATAAGTTCCGTTTTCGCCTTTAATTCTAATGCCAAGTCTACGTGCTTGTGCATCTGTTAAGTTAGAACAACTTCCAACTTCAAAATATTTCTTTTGTCTAGGACTCCATGCTTCTACATCACAAGATTTTGCTTTCAAATCAGCTAAATCTCCACTACAACATTCTAGAGTTCTTACAGGTATATTCATGCTCCTAAAGAATTCAACTGTATATGACCACATCTTATCATACCACTTCCAACTGTCTTCTGGTTCACATACAACAATCATTTCTTGTTTTTCAAATTGGTGTATTCTATAAACACCACGTTCTTCAATACCATGAGCTCCTTTTTCTTTTCTAAAGCAAGGAGAGTATGAAGTCATTGTATATGGCATATCTTCTTTTCTTAAAATTTGATCTTTAAATTTACCAATCATTGAATGTTCAGAAGTACCAATTAGATATAAATCTTCTCCTTCAATTTTATACATCATTGCGTCCATTTCTTCAAAACTCATAACCCCAGTTACAACATCACTTCTTATCATAAAAGGTGGGATACAATAAGTGAACCCTTTATTAATCATAAAATCTCTAGCATATGTTAATACTGCTGAATGTAGTCTCGCAACATCACCCATTAGATAGTAGAAACCTTGTCCTGCAACTCTTCTTGCACTATCTAAATCAAGTCCTCCTAAAGCTTCCATTATTTCACCATGATAAGGAATTTCATAATCAGGTACCACTGGCTCTCCAAATTTCTCAATCTCGACATTTTCACTGTCATCTCTGCCAATAGGAACTGATTCATGCATTATATTTGGGATTTTCATCATTCTTGATTTAATTTCTTCAGAATATTCATTTTCTAGTTTTTCATTTTCTTCTAGTTTAGAATTTATTTCATTAACTTGAGCTTTAACTTTTTCAGCTTCTTCTTTTTTACCTTCTCGCATAAGAGAACCTATTTGGTTACTTAAAGATTTCCTTTCAGATCTTAAGTTATCTCCATTTAATTTAGCTTCTCTATTTTTAACATCTAGTTCTAAAACTTCATCAACTAAAACAAGTTTATTATCTTGAAATTTCTTTTTAATATTTTCCTTAACTAGGTCAGGATTTTCACGTAATAATTTAATATCTATCATAATTAACCTCCTATTTCGCGTTGGGGACGTTTCCTTTGCGTAACTTTTTTCGCATCTGGGACACATCTTACCAATTTATTTTAAATAATCCTTTTCAATATCTTCTACTAATTCAAATCTAACCTTTTGACCGGTTATATTATCTGGTCTTTTAGGTATTTCTTCTAAAAACATTTTCTCAGGTCTAACCCAAATCGAGCGACCATCTTCTCTCGGATAAAGTGGTTTATATACAACCATTCTTTCATAGGTTTCCGAGTCATATGCAATGTTTTCTACAAAGTAGTAATTTCCTTTGAAGTGTCTGTAAACTCTTCCGATTTTAACTTCTTCCATAAAAACCTCCTTAAAATACGTACACATTATACCGTATTTTCGTCTAAAAGGCAATAAAATAGGAAAAAATAAAACTAAAGAATAGGGAAGAAGAAAACAAAAAAACACTTATTGTATTAATGTATCAATAAGTGTTTTTGAAAAAGTAAATTTATTGGATATTAAACAATTTTTTTATTTTTGTTATAAACTTAGTGAATATTGATTTTTTATATTTGGTTATTGATGAATTAGTTTCTAAGTCATCTACACCTTTATTATCGGTAATAGGTTTATCTTTAAATAAATTGTCTGGAGCATATTTTTCGTTTTTTTCAATTTCAAGTTCTTGTAATTTAGTTTTTTCTTTTTCAGCATAATTAGTTTTAACATCTTTCATAATTCTTAAAATTGATTCACTAATTTCTTTATTTTCGCTTCTTATTTTTTCTTCCATACTCATAAATTATCTCCTTATAGAAATTTTAAAATGTAAAAATTATTTTGATACAGTAGATGGTTCAACTGCCATTTCTTCTATTCTAGCAAGAGTAGATTCAAAATCTATTCCACTTGTTTGTCCGCTTTTTCTGGTGATGCCAGCCTTTTTTATTTTCTCCTGTTCACGAACAATTGCTTTTTTATATTTGTTTAATAAAGTATTTCTTAGATTAGTGTCTTCTATATTAGAAATAGTTTTCTCTAATCTATTTAAATAAGTACTCATTTGTGTAGTTGAAAAATATTTACTTCTAATTATTAAGTGTTTATCATGATTTCCAACTCTATTATTTTCAAATTGACAAATCATTCTCTCTAAATATTCGGGGTTAAGTGTATTTTCAAACTCGGATAATAATTGTTCTATTTCGAATATTGCTTGTTTTGCACATGTTTCTCTATTAATTCTGACTATAGGAATATTAAAATCTTTTGCTGCTTTTAATGATTGTTCTAATTGATGTTCTTGCGATTTCTTTTGCTCATTTAAATAAGCTAATGCATCAGGGTTATCTTTATATTCTTCAAAATAATCATCAATATTTTCATATTCTTCAATAAAAACAATATAATCCGGATTCTTTTTATAAAATAAAGGATTACTGCTTAAATCTCTTCTTTCGTAAACAAGTTCATTGTAATCTCCTCTTGTATTATCAATTAAAATATCTGGATTAGAGAATTCAATATAAGGATCATCTGGATTTGTTCCAAAACTTTCTTCAGAAGCAATATTAAAATTTCTACTTGAAGTTGTAGAGTTAAGATCTTTACATCCGCTTAATAGAAGCATATTATCATCCATAGTAGAAAAACCTAAAATTATATTTTTAGGAGTTGCCATTGATAAATTATTGTTTCCAATTAAACTACAACAATTTCCATGAGACCTTATAGTAGGAGAGTTCCAGTAATCAAAATAATTTTCTTGATCTGGAAAATCACCTTGATATGCACCTATTGCTGTTACTATCATTTTAAAATCAGTCCCAGCATCAAATATTTTAACACCATCATTAATTGTATAAGAGTCAGTACATTTATACACACTGGAATTTAAAGTTTGTGCAAATACTTTTCTCATAGAATTTTCAAAAGTTATTGTTCTCATAAAATTTGGATGAGGAGACATTTGGCTAGAAAATTGATTATATGTATCAATTAATACATCAGGGTTATCTTCTCCAATTATATCTAACATTGCTTTATACATTTCAAACAAATCAACATTTTCTTGAGTTATAGGTATGCCTTTTATATTGTATTTTTTACAGATATTTGTTGCGGTTTTTACATTAATCCCATAAGTTTTTAGAAATAAAGCAAGTTTTATATTATCAAGGTCTTTAGGTTCTTCGGATTGAGCTTTTTCCATAAAAGCATCAACAGAAGATTGAAAGATATTTGGAAAATCACTTAATTCTTCTAAGTTATTAATATCCCATTTTAAATTAGAAGTATATAAATATAATAAATTGTCGATTTCTTCTGTAGAAAGTTCTTTTCCATTTTCCAAACCTTCTATGATGGAATTTTCAAGTTCTTCATATCTATAATATGGGGTATTGCGCCAAGCAGTATAAGGAGTTGTTCTTCCCATTTTATTTAGAATGGTGGTTATATAAGGGATGTTATAATCTACATTTTCTTCAAGCCTTTGGTATAACATTTTGAATAACTCAAGTTTTTCATCAGATAATGAAAGCAATTGTTCTTGAACCCTCTTATCAGTAACAATCATATCTAGTATATCATCTAAAAAATTATACTTAGAAGACAAAATACGAATATCTATTGTTTCGTTTAAATCGGCGTTATCTTGCAACAATCTTTCATATTTTCTTCTTATTTCATCACTTAGGTCTAATGAAGAAATTAATTCATTGGCTTTTTCAAAATTATTGGCATATTGAGCAATATAAATTTTATCGTAGACATCTGGAATTCTATCTAAATATTTATCAATATTTTCATAATAAGATTGCATACTTCCATAATATTCTCTATTTACATCTTCGTCACTAGTATACATTTCATGTTTAATTTGGTTTATTAAATCTTGGTTCATATTTTTATAGTATCCTCCACTATTTGTATCAAACTTGAATTTTTGTTTGATTGTAAATCTTATTGTCACAATCATATAATATCTAATGAAATAATTCAAGTATAATGAAAAACATTTAAATTAGAAAAAGAAAAAACAAAAAATACTTGACAAAAGCAGGTATAGTAGTATATAATATTATACGTTACAAGAAGAAGTAAAACTTCTCACCCTATCTAAATAAGGAAAAGGGTTAGAATTAAATAAGATTTAGTAAGTAATTACTAGATTTGTGTTTTAATTTGACTTGTAACAAAAGTCAAATTTTTTTATTATTGGAGGTGTTTTTTATAAAACAAGAATTACCTATCAACAGACAAATTAGAGCAAAGGAAGTTCAACTAATTGGAGAAAATGGTGAAAAACTAGGAGTAATGTCATTAAATGAAGCTTTAGAAAAAGCTGAAGATAAAAATTTAGACCTAGTATTAGTTGCACCAAAT
The DNA here is from genome assembly GCA_944392605.1 of uncultured Clostridia bacterium. Taxonomy (GTDB): domain Bacteria; phylum Bacillota; class Clostridia; order TANB77; family CAG-508; genus CAG-269. Next base: position 6,806 of record CALXXE010000006.1, read on the forward strand.
GCTAATCCAGTAGTTTGTAAAATAATGAACTATGGAAAATATAAATTTGAACAAGCAAAGAAAGAAAAAGAGGCTAAGAAAAAACAAAGAGTTTTAGAAGTAAAAGAAATAAGAGTTACTCCAAACATTGAAGAACATGACTTTGGCTTTAAATTAAAAAATGCAAAGAAATTTTTAGCAGATGGCAACAAAGTAAGAATAACTGTAAGATTTAGAGGAAGAGAAATTAATAACTCTAATGCAGGAGAAATAGTTTTAAATAAATTTATAGAAAATTTAGAAGATGTTGCAACTGTAGAAAAGAAACCTAAATTAGAAGGTAGAAACATGTTTATAATTTTAGCTAAAAAAGCAGATAAATAATTCTGCTATAAAAATAAATAAGCGAAAGGAGTTTTAGTTATGCCAAAATTAAAAACAAATAAAGCGGCTAAAAAGAGATATTCTTTAACAGCTACAGGAAAAGTAAAAAGAACAAAATCAAACAGAAGACACTTACTTGCAAATAAAACAAGAAGACAAAAGAAATCAGGAAAAATTCAAAACGCATATGCAGATAAAACATGCGAAAAAACAATCAAAAAATTATTACCATATGGAAACTAATAAGAAATCAAAGGAAGGTGAATTATAATGGCAAGAGTAAAAACAGCAAGAACAACAAGAGCAAGACATAAAAAAGTTTTAAAACAAGCTAAAGGATATTATGGAGCAAAAAGTTACAGATTTAGAAATGCTAACCAAGCAGTAATGAAATCTTTAACATATGCTTATGTTGGAAGAAAAAAGAAAAAGAGTGATTTTAGAAAATTATGGATAGCAAGAATAAATGCAGCAGCAAGAATGAATGGAACAACATATAGTAAAATGATAGCAGGTCTTAAAAAAGCTAATGTATCAATAAATAGAAAAATGTTAGCAGAAATCGCTGTATCAGATCCAAAAGCTTTTACAGAAATTGCTGAAATATCTAAAAAAGCATAAATATGAAAGATAAAGTTATTTTTTTAAATAGCTTTATTTTTTTACGAAAATATTACAAAAATATTACGACTATATTAAATTTCTAAAAAAAAAACAAAGATTATTGAAAAAACGACATAAAAATGATAATCTAAACATAGGATAAAATGATATAAGGAGACAAATGACATGAAAAATACTGTTAAGAAATTATTAAGTATATTAATTATTATTACTATTATATTTTCATTTGGAATGGTATATGCTAATGATAATTCTGTAGTAAAGGTAACAGAATCAGAATATTCGGAAGCATATAAAAAATGGTTAGAACTAGATGAAGAAGAGAGAAAAACAACAGTACAACCAAGAAAATATGATGTAACAACTAATACGGATGATAGTTCATATTTGAAAAATATGGATAATGTATTCAAAGCACAAAAATTAGTAAGAGCATCAATACCTACAAAATATGATTTAAGAGATGTAATACCAGAAAATGTAGTGATAAGAAATCAGATGAATACAAACTCTTGCTGGGCTTTTGCAACATTAGGAGTATTGGAGTCAACTCTAGGACTAAGTGATAAAAATAATTTAGCAAATACGGTTACATATGACTTTTCAGAAAGACATATGAACTATGCTTCAACTAGAGAAGCATTTCTAAATAATCAAATAAATGAATATGGATTTAGTAGAGATTTAAACGATGGTGGAAACTTCTGGATGGCATCAACATATTTGACAAATGGACTTGGAGCAATTGAAGAAAGTGAGCTTCCTTTTGAGAATAATGTTGATAATATAGATATATCAGAAATACAAAATAAAGAAGTAAAAACAACTTTATATGATACAAAAGAATTTGAATCAGTAACACCAGAAGAAAGAAATCAAGTAATGCAAAGTATGAAAGAACATATTATGAATTATGGTGGAATATATGCAAATGTGCATGGAGCAGATTTTAGTGGAGATAATAAAAATAATTATAATAATTTAACAGGAGCATTGTATTGTAAAAATCCAGAAACAGAGTCTATAGATCATGCTGTTACAATAATAGGTTGGGATGACGATTATAGTAGAGACAATTTTAACGAAAATCAAAGACCAGAAGAAAATGGTGCATGGATTGTAAAAAATTCATGGGGAGAAAATTTAACAGAAAAAGTAATAAATATTAAACAGGCAATATTTGAGCAAAATACAGATGCCTGTATAGAAAATGGGTGGCTTACAGCAGATCAAATACCAGATTCACAAGTTACAGATAATCTTGATAGAATATATGGAGAAGGTAAAAGCAGAATAGAAGGAGAAGATGTGCTAATAGAAATAGGCGATAATGGATATATGTATATTTCTTATGAAGATTGTAATATTTATACAAATATGGCAGGAATAGAAAAAATAACATACTCTAAAGATTATGACAATGTGTATCAAAATGATCTTTTAGGATTTCAAAAAAATATAAATATAACAAGCCCTGGAACAATAAGCCTAGCAAATGTATTTAAAAGAGATTCTAGCACACAAGAAGAATTGAGTAAAATAAGTATATTCTCTAGTGTAGAATATGAATATAAAGTTTTTGTAAATCCTAATGGAGATAGTAAAAATCCAAATGATTTAATAGAAATGGAATTAAAGGAAGGTAATACACAAACAGTTGATGCTGGATATCATGTCTTGGAATTTACAGAACCTGTAAGGCTTACAGGAGATTCATTTGTAGTTGTAGTACAAATAGTAAATGCAGATGATGTAAAAACAGTTGCAATAGAAAGTAAAGTTGCAGGAACATCATGGGAAGATGCAGTTGTTAATACAGGAGAAAGTTTCTGTGCTACAGAACAAGGCTTTACAACAAATACTTGGGATGATATGGCAACATGGCAATCAGATGAACAATTAAGAGGAAATTTATGTATAAAAGCATATACAGATGAAGTAGAACCTCAAGAAGTACAATTATCAGAAATATATATAGATCAAGAGCCTACAAAGACGGTATATCAAGAAGGTGAAAATTTTGATAAAACTGGAATGAGAGTAATGGCAAGATATAGTGATGGTTCTACTAAAGAAGTTACAAATTATGATGTAGTAGGCGGAGAAAATCTAACAGTAGGAACAACAAGTGTAACTATTAGGTATTCAGAAAATGGAATAATTAAAACTGTAACTCAAGAAATAACAGTAAATGGAGAAAACATAGTATTATCAGAAATATATATAGATCAGGAGCCAACAAAAACAGAGTACTATGAGGGAGAAGATTTTAATGCTGCAGGGATGAAGGTTATGGCAAGATATAGTGATGGTTCAACTAGAGAAATAACAAATTATAATGTAACAGATGGAGATAATTTAACAGCAGGAAAGAAAAGTGTAACTATAAGTTACACAGAAAATGGAGTGACTAAAACTACTACGCAACCAATAGTTGTAAATCAAGGTGAAGCAGAAGTTGTATTATTAGAAATATATATAGAACAATCACCAAACAAGATAGCATATCAAGAAGGTGAGAGTTTTGATACTACGGGAATGAAAGTGATGGCAAGATATAGCGATGGATCAACTAAAGAAATAACAGATTATGAAGTAATAGATGGAGATAATTTAACAGAAGGAACAACAAGTGTAACTATAAGTTATACAGAAAATGAAGTAACTAAAACTACAACGCAACAAATAACTGTAAACCAAGAAGTCGGAGTAGTATTATCAGAAATATACATAGAACAAGAACCTACAAAAACAGAGTATCAAGAAGGTGAAAATTTTGATAGTGCAGGAATGAAGGTAATGGCAAGATATAGTGATGGTTCAACTAAAGAGATAACTGATTATGAAATAATAGGTGGAGAAAATTTAACAACAAATACAACAAGTGTAACTATTAGATATACAGAAAATGGAGTGATTAGAAGTGTAGCTCAAGAAATAACGGTAAATGAAAAAGAACCAGAACCTTCAAAAGATCCTGTTCCATCAGATTTTACTGATACAAAAGCAGAAATAACAGAGACAAAATTATATTTCTATTCAAGTGATTTATCAAACTTAACAGGTGAAATAACGATAAAAGTAACAGGAATAAAATTAGGTGATGAAAGTAATACATATGAACATTATTGCTATCTTTCAGGAACACAAGGTGATGAAAATATAACTGATTGGAAGAAAACAGAATTAATAAAAGAAAGTGATGGAACATATTCTATTACTTGGACTGTAAGACCAGAAGAATTAAGTAATTATGAAGAAATGATAGAGTCTGATAACCTATATTTATATATAAGAGAAATTGCTAGTGTAGATGGAAATTCTGTAGAAAATGTTGTTACATTAGATGTAGACAATCAGTCTGAACCACAATGTTATATAGATGGTAAATATGTTGGTGGAATAGATGATGTATTAAATTATAATGGTAATAATGGAAATAATAATAGTAATGGTAACAATGGAGACAATACAACAGCATCAGGAAAGTTACCTTATGCAGGAAGAACAATATTGATAATAACTGCTGTATTAGCAATAGGGGTATCTGGAGTATTTGCTTATCATAGATATAAACATATAGATAGATAATAAATAAAGAGAGAAATTAATATTTTCTCTCTTTTATTGCTTTTTCATTTTAGGCTTAGAAATAAGTGAAGCGATGTAACCAAAGAAAATAGCAGCAGCTATACCTCCGGCAGCAGCTTTAACTCCACCTGTAAAAGCGCCAACTAAACCAGTTTCTTTAACAGCTTCGATAGCACCTTTTGCTAGATTATATCCAAAGCCAGTAAGAGGAACAGTAGCACCAGCACCAGCAAAATCAACTAGGTATTGATAAATGCCAAGACCTCCTAAGATGGCACCAGTAGTAACAAAAATAACAAGGATTCTTGCAGGAGTAAGTTTAGTTTTATCAATTAAGATTTGACCGATAATACAAATAATTCCTCCTACTAAGAAACATTTTAATAAAGAAGAAATTTCAAAAACATTAGCCCAATTAATATCCATATATAAACCTCCTTTTAAAGTTCAATACTAATTGCGTGAGCAATACCGGGAATACTTTCACCTTGTTGAGAACTTGTGGAATTCATTAAAGCGCCAGTTGCAATAAGTAATATCTTTTTTATTTTCTTTTCTCTTAGTTGCTTAAAGAAATATCCAGAAAATACAGTTGCACAGCAAGCACAACCACTTCCTCCAGAGTGAGTATCTTGAGAATTTTTATCAAAAATTAAAACTCCACAATCATTATAATTTGATTTGATATTATAACCTTTAGATTTAGCAATATCTATAGCGATATCTTTACCTATATGGCCTAAATCACCACTAATTATTGCATCATAATAACTAGGATTTCTACCAGTATCATTAAAATGAGTTATTAAAGTATCAGCAAAAGCAGGGGACATAGCAGCGCCCATATTATTTGCATCTTTAATTCCCATATCAACAATTTTTCCAGGAGTAATATGAGTAATATAAGGACCATTTCCACTTTTAGATAAAATAACAGCACCACTACCAGTTACTGTCCACTGACTACTAGGAGGTCTTTGATTACCTAATTCTAAAGGAAATCTAAATTGCTTTTCAGCGCTACAAAAATGGCTAGAAGTAGCACATAAAACATGATTTGCAAAAGCTTCAGTAGCAATTGAACCTAAACTTAAAGATTCAACAAAAGTAGAACAAGCGCCAAATACACCAAAAAAAGGAATGTTTGTTTCTCTTAAACCAAAACTTGAAGAAATACATTGATTTAATAAATCACCCGCAAAAACACAATCAATATCTTGAGAAGAAATTCCAGATTTAGAAATAACCATATTTGTTGCTTCTTTAATTATTTTACTTTCGGCTTTTTCCCAAGACTTTGCACCCCAAAATTCATCTTCTAAAGTCTTATCAAAATATTTTGCAAGGGGACCTTGAGCTTCTTTAGGACCAACAATACTACTACATTCTGAAATTGTTGGAGGATTATCAAATTTTATAGTTTGTTTACCTATTTTTTTCAAAAAATCATCTCCTAACTTGATACATTTTGGGGACGGGGAAATATTGTCTCAAAATTTATAAAATGAGACAAAAAAGGTCCGTCCATAGATTGTCTCAAACTAATGTTACGCTTTGAGTGTTGAAAATCAAGAAAATAATACCAACTAAAATAGAAGCGGAGATACCAAATACCAAAACAGGACCTGCCACTGTAAACATTTTTCCACCAACACCCATAACATATCCTTCTGATTTATATTCCATAGCAGGGGAAACGATTGAATTAGCAAAACCAGTAATTGGTATTAATGAACCTGCTCCTGCAAATTTTCCTATTTTATTAAATAAATTAAGCCCTGTTAGAAATGCAGAAATACCAATTAATAAAATGGAAACAATTGTACCAGAAGTTTGCGTATCAAAACCACGTTCTTTACATATATTAAGAATAACTTGCCCAATAGTACAAATTAATCCACCTACCCAAAAAGCATTAAAACAATTTTTGAAAATTTTTGAATTTGGGGATTTTTTATCAACATAGTCTTGGTAAGTTTTTTTACTTTCTAAAGGATCCATAAAATAACCTCCTTAATTATCTTTACGATTTACATCTATTATGAAACTTAAATCTAAGTCAACAAAATATTCAGAAATTCTATCACCGTCGATAATTGCTCTTTGCTCTAAAACTTTTACTTCTGATAGATAGTCAATAGTTTTAGATGCTTCAGCTATAGCTTTAACAATAGCATCTTTCCAAGAAATAGTTGAATTCCCTGTTATCATTAAATGTTTTTTGATATCCATATTAAACCTCCAAAATAGAACTTTTAAAAATATCTTTTCCAAGTAAAAGAAAAAATATACAAAAATAGTAGAAAATAAAATATAAAAATTATATAATGAAAGAAAAATTAAAAGATGAATTAGAATAAAAAATAAAACAATTATTAAAAGAAATGTGGGGATATTATGGTTGATAAAACAAGAGAAGTAGCACTAAAAATTTTATATAAAATAGATAAAAATGAAGCATATTCTAATATTTTATTAAATGAAATGATAAATAAAAATAAAGAGATATTAAATAAAAAAGATATTGGACTAATATCTGAGATTGTTTATGGAGTTACAACTTGGAGACTAACTATTGATGAAATAATAAAAAAACATTCAAAGATTAGATTAAAGAAAATATCACCATGGATACGAAATATACTTAGAGAAGCTATTTATCAAATTATATTTTTAGATAAAATTCCGAAATCAGCAGCTGTAAATGAAGGAGTGAATTTAGCTAAAAAATACGGAAATAGAGGAAGTATTGGTTTTGTAAATGCAATTCTAAGAAAAATTGATGAAAAAGATTATAAAGACCTTTTTGCTGAAAAAAATGAGTTAGATAGAATTTCAAAAACTATGTCTATGCCAAAATGGATAATTGAAGAATTAAAAAGTGATGGATTAGATAATGATAAAATATTAGAAATTTGTAAAAATTCTAATATAAGACCAAAGGTTTCCGTTAGAGTAAATAATTTAAAAACTAGTAAAAAAGAATTAAAAGAAATATTAAATAAAGAAGGAATAGAAGCAAATGGTGGAATATTAGATGATTTTCTAATTCTAGAAAAAGCAAGTGGAATAGAAAATTTAAAAAGTTTTAAAGAGGGGTTGTTTACAGTTCAAGATGAGGTTGCAGGTTTAACAGCATTAGTTTTAAATCCAAGTTCTGGTGAGAATGTTTTGGATAGTTGTAGTAGTCCAGGAGGAAAGACTACATATTTAGCGGAAATAATGAAAAATGAAGGAAATATTGAAGCTTGGGATATACATGAGCATAGAACAAAATTAGTAGAACAAAATGCAAAGAGACTAGGAATAAAAATAATAAATACAAAAGTGGAAGACGCAAGTATTTATAAAAAAGAATATGAAAATAAATTTGATAAAGTACTTTTAGATGTTCCATGCCTAGGGATTGGGGTGTTAAAAAGAAAACCAGATATAAAATGGCAAAAGAGTAAAGAAGATATAGAAGAAATATCAAAAATTCAATTTAACATATTAAATACATGTTCTAAATATTTAAAAGAAGGTGGAGAATTAGTTTATTCAACTTGTAGTATTTTTAAGAAAGAAAATAGAAATTTAATTAAAAAATTTTTGAATGAAAATTCAAATTTTAAATTAAAAGTGTTAAATTTAAAAGAAAAATTTTTATTAAATTATTTAATAGATGATAAATTTTTAGAAGTATATCAGAACGAAAAAACTGATGGATTTTTTATTTGCAAATTGATGAAAAAAGCTACTAAAAAGTAATGTTACAAATATATTACATTTGTATTACGGTTGCATTAAAAATATTGACTTTTTGCCAAATAATTATAAAATATAACTGTATTTGAGTTTAAATGGTAAGAAAAAAATAGAATAATGTAAAATATATTCTAGGTATGTTTTTTTATAAAAAACAAAAAATAAGAGTAAACAAAAAAAGGAGAAGAAAATGTCAAGTTGTCTAGGACTATATATAGAAGAACATTTAATTAAATATGCAAAAGTATCTAAAGAACGTGACAATATAAAAGTTGAATCATTTGGAATGAAGTTCTATGATAAAATTGGAGACGCAATATCACAAATAATAGAAGAAACATACAGTCAAAAAACACCAATAAGTGTTAATATGTCAGAAGAAATGTATAACTATTTTGATATGTTCGCATTACTTACAAAAAACGATCTTCAAAAAGCAATAAAAACAGAATTTGAATCTTATTGTACAGATAAAGGATATAATCCAAATGTATTTGAAACAAGATATGCAGTTGCAGATAGTCAATTAGACAAAGACAAAATTAAGATTATTCATATTGCAGATAATAAGATAGAATTAAACAAAAGAATACAAGAAGTAGATGGATATCATTTAGTAAATATTTCTCCTATTTCAATGTCAATTCCGAACTTAGTTCAAGTAAGGAAGGATGAAAATTGTTTAATAGTCAATATAGAAGATGATACAGTAATAACAACAATTATGGGTGGAAAAATCTTTAATGTTGACATAATTGAAGAAGGAAGTCGTGATATATTATCAAAAGTTAATTTGAAAGAAAATTCTTATTCAAAGTCTTATGAAATATGTAAAAATACTACTATATATACATCTGAAGGAAGGGAATTACAAGCAGAACAACAAGCATATATAGAAGATATAATGCCAACTTTATATAATATAGTAGGACAAGTAAGCAAGATAATAAATTCTAATACAGATAAAATAGAAAAAGTGTATATAACAGGTACAGCATCACTTATAAATAATATAGATTTATATTTCCAAGAGTATCTAACAGATACAGAATGTGAAATATTAAAACCATATTTTATAGAAAATACAAGAGATATAAATATAAAAGATTATATAGAAGTTAACTCAGCTATATCTATAGCTTTAATGGGACTTGGAGAAGGCGTAACTGGTATGAACTTTAAGAAGAAAACACTTTCAGACCAAATTCCAAACTGGATGAAAATAGAAGTAAATCCAGATAAAAGTAAAAAAGAACAAAAAAATCTAGGTGGATTTTTCACTTGGGATTTAGGACAAAAATTAGATAGAACAGAAAAAAGCTTAATAAGAGTGGCAGCTGCATTATTCTTATTAGTTGTAATATATAGCGCTTTTTCAGGGTTACTAAGTTATCAAATGGATGAAAAAGAAAAAGAAGCTAATGATTCGATTGCACAAACAAATAGTCAAATTCAATTAGCAAATAGCGATAACGAACAAATAAAAACAAAAACAAATGAATATACAACAATGATTCAAAACTTACAGGATGCAAATGATAGAATAACAGATAGAAATAGAACAAGAAATGCTATTCCTAATTTGTTAAACCAAATAATGTCAATTATACCTGAAAATGTACAATTAACATCTATAGAAAATGATACAGGAACACATATAGTTATAAATGCACAATCAAATAGATATGAACAATTAGGATATTTTGTAGCTAGATTAAAAACAGATGTTATCTTAACAAATGTTGTTTCTACTTCAGGACAAAAAGATAACGGAGTTGTTACTATAGAAATAGAAGGAGACTTACCATGAAAAAATTATTAATTTTGATTCTTATTGGTTTATTATTAGCACTTTCTATTTTTATCGTTATACAGGGAGTAAGCATAGGAAATGTTGAAATACTTGGAATAAGACAAATCCAAGATAAAAGTGCAGCACTTGATGACAAAATTGAGGAGGCAGCAAGATTAGTAGAAAAAACTTATGCACAAGCTGTAAGCGATGTAAATACAAATGCTAAAAAACTTGAAGAAGAAAAGAAAAACTATGAAGATATGACTACTATTAGTTCAGATAGTGATGTAGAAGCTGCAAATCAATTAGAAAGATATGAAATCGAGACTTTATGGGTAAGATTAGGAAATCATGCTACTACTCAAGGGGTTGTAATGCAAATGGATGTATTGCCTAGCACTAGCGGAGCAGCAAATACTTACAATTTAAGATTTACAGCAACAGGAAGCTATATTTCAATAACAGATTTTATATCAGCGATTGAAAATGATAGTACTTTAGGATTTAAGATAGAAGAATTTAGAATGGTACCATCTGGATCAGATTTACAAGCAACATTTGTATGCAAAGATATTGCAATTGCAGAAGTTTCAACAACTACTACGACTACTACAACGAATAATACAAATGGTACTAATAGTACAAACAATACAAATGCAACAAGCACATCAAATACAGCCAGCGCAACAAATACTGTAAATGTTGCTCAATAGTAAAAAGAAAGGAAGAAAAAAATGGCAAAATCAATTATAAAAGAATTAATTATTGTATTATTGCTATGCTTGGCTATTATATTAGTTTTAGGAATATTGTTATATGAATATGTTCCTATGACTAAGACAATACCAAATGAAGTATCTTATGCTACACCAGAAAATGTAAAACAAGAATTACTTTCAAGTAGTGATGTTGATGATAGTCAAATAATTATGACATATGAAATTAATTCAGATGATTTAAGTAATTATAGAAGAGTACAAGATTATGTACCTGGAAAGGCTAATCCATTCTCATCTTATGAAACTACTGCAGAAACACCAACAGAAAATGGATCATCTACAGGTGGAACAAGTTCAAGTGGAAGTACAACATCATCAGGGTCATCATCAAGTACAAATAGCGGAACAACGACTACAGATGATTCATCAAGCTCAGGAGGACATTTCTTCCAAAATACAGGTACTAAATAATTAAGTTTTTAACGTTATATCTATTAAATAGGTATAATACAAATATAAATTAATTCCAAAGAGGAAAGGAGGAAGAACAAATGAGAAATAATAAAGGTATTACTTTAATTGCTTTAGTTATTACAATTATCGTTCTATTAATATTAGCTGGTGTATCTATAGCAATGTTAACAGGAGATAACGGAATATTAACTCAAGCAACTTCTGCAAGAGATGATACAAAAAATGCAGAATTAGCAGATAAAATTAATATGGCTCTTAATGGAGAATTAGCTAATCTTTTAGCTGATGGAAAATTATCAGGAGACGCTGCTGCTATAGCTACTGCTAATGGAATTACTCAAGGAAATACAGCAGAAGATGGTGATTTTAAAATAATTGTAGCAGATGATTTAACTCCAGATGCTAAAGAACCTGTATTAACAATAACTTCAAATGAAAGTCCAAGTGTTACAGGCAATATAACTTATACTCCAGGAACAAGTGGAGCAGCTGGAAAATATTCAGTTGTTAAAGCAAACTATCCAGGAGAATCAAATACAACAAATAATACTTAGTTTGTAAATAAAAAAAATAGGAGGAATTTATAATGTTAAAGAATAATAAAGGTATTACTTTAATTGCTTTAGTTATTACAATTATCGTTCTATTAATATTAGCAGGTGTATCTATAGCAATGCTAACAGGAGATAATGGAATATTAACTCAAGCAACAAGTGCAAGAGATGATACTAAAGCAGCTGAATTAGCTGATAAGATTAATATGGCTCTTAATGGAGAATATGCTAATTTATTAGCAGATGGAAAATTATCAGGAGACGCTGCTGCTATAGCTACTGCTAATGGAATTACTCAAGGAAATACAGCAGAAGATGGTGATTTTAAAATAATTGTAGCAGATGATTTAACTCCAGATGCTAAAGAACCTGTATTAACAATAACTTCAAATGAAAGTCCAAGTGTTACAGGCAATATAACTTATACTCCAGGAACAAGTGGAGCAGCTGGAAAATATTCAGTTGTTAAAGCAAACTATCCAGGAGAATCAACAACAAACAGCACAAATGAAACTTAATACACGATAAAACTAATAAGAAAATAAAAGCCATACGCACACTATGTGTGTATGGCTAAATTAATAAAAGGGAATTGAAATGGAAACGTTTTTTTATATCATAATATTTATAATAGGAAGTTTATTTGGAAGTTTCTATACATTAGCAGTATATAGAATACCAAAAAGACAAGACATAACTCATACACATTCTTATTGTCCTAATTGTAATCATAAATTAGGTTTATTAGACTTGTTTCCAATATTTAGTTATATATTTTTAGGTGGAAAATGTAGATATTGTAAAGAGAAAATAAGACCAAGATATTTAATATTAGAAGTATTATCAGGAGTACTATTTGTATTAATTGCTTTATTTATGGGATTAAACTTGGAAAACTTAAACTATATGAAAATTGCAGAATACTGTTTCGTAGTATTGTATTTAACATACATAATACTAATATGTGGGATAGATAAAGAAAATAGGAAAATTGATAAATATGTAAATGTCTATGGAATAGCAATATCAATTATGTATATGTTATATCTATACATAGTAGAAGATGCTAATATATATAGATATGGTATATATCTAATTTTATACATACTAATTTTAATATTTGATACAATAACATTAAAAAGATTTGCAAAAAGTACGTATGTAGATGGTATATTATTAATGCTTGTAACAATGATAATATTTACAAATGAGTATGTAACATTAAGTGCAATAATATTTACACTTTTAGCAATGGCAATATATATATTACTATATAAATTGAAAAATAGATTAAATACAAATATGAAAACAGATAAACAAGTATCAGGTGAAATTAGTATAGGATTTTATTTAGGAGTAACAAACCTTATAATATTTTTACTAGTACTAATTTATGATTATTATATTCTATAGAAGGAGAAAGGTATGAAGATACGTAGTGAAAAAGGATTTACAGGTATAGATATATCAGTATCAGTGATTATAGTTTTTATATTTATAACATTAATATCTGTATTAGTATATCGTGTAAATAGTACTTCTAAAGAAATAAGCCTTAGAAGTGATGCAACATATCTGGCTATAAATGAAATAGAACAAGTAAAGATTAATGGAATTGATGCATATTTAGGGATGAATGAAGAGAGTGGGCCAATAGAGGAAAATGTAGAAATACAAGAAGGATTTTATAAGACAATTACAGTAATGGATTATACAGATATACCAGGAAATGAAGATGCAACATCAGACATTGTAAAAAAAGTAACTGTAAAAATATCTTATATGTTCCAAGCTAAAGAACAATCAGTTGAAATATCAACAATAGTTTCAAAGGAGAGCTAAAGATGAAATCAGAAAAAGGTATAACATTAATCACATTAACTATATATGTTATTGTTATGGTAGTTATGATAGGAATAATTGCAATCGTTAGTGGAGCTTTTATGAAAAGTATGCAAGATGCTAATTTCTATAATGACCCAATAGCAGAATACACATCATTTAATAGCTATTTTTCAGAACAAGTAAATCATCCAGGATTAAAGATTTCTGCTTGTGAAGAAAATTATATAATTTTTAGTGATGGTGTTCAATATAGTTTTATACCAGAAAATAAAGGGATATATATGAATCAGGTAAAAATATGTTGGAATATTGATTCATGTACATTTTCTAAATCAGAAGAGAATGGAAAAGAAGTAGTAACAGTACATTTTGTTTCAGGAGGACAGGATAGAACAACAACTTACACATTAAAATAATATAGATTAAAAAATGAAAATCAAATACAAAAGAAAGGAAGTAAGCTTATGGAAATGAGAAGAAGACAACCTATAGGTGTTGAATTAGTTAAAAAGGGGATAGTAACAGAAGGTGACATAGAAAGAGCTCTAGATTATCAAAAACAACATCCAAGTAAAAAAATAGGTGACATATTATATATATTAGATGTATGTGACCCAAATAAGTTAATACAAGCTATAGGTGACATTTTAGGCACAAAAGGAATTATATTAAACAATAGAACATTAAAGCTAAATGTAACAGACTACATTTCACTAGATGTTGCTAAAAAAAATAGGGCGATTCCATTTGAAGTAGACTCAGGAAAAATCAAGGTTTGTTTTGCTAACACTGTAAATACTAGAGCAATGGAAACAGTGCGTTTACTTATGCTAAATAGAGGCCTAGTAATGGAAGCATATATCACATTTGAACCTGATATTGATAGAATTTTAAAATCATATGAAGGTACAGCAACGGATAATTTAACAAATACAGGAAGAAATGATTCAATAACATCTTTAGTTGATAGTATAATAAAAACAGGTATGGAAAGAAGAGCTAGTGATATTCATATTGAACCTATGCAAAATAAAGTAAGAGTGAGATATAGAATTGATGGTGAATTATTTACAGCAGCAAATATCGACAAATCAAAACAAAGTCAATTAATAGGAAGATTAAAAGCAATATCAAATATGCATCAAGAAAAACAAGAATCACAAGATGGTAGAATTTTGATGTATGATGATTATAATATTCGTGTATCTTCACAACCAAATGTATATGGAGAAAAATTTGTTTTAAGATTATTAAAGAAAGATATAAATATAAGAAATATATTTGATTTAGGATTACCAGCAACAGAGAAAGAACTTCAAAAAAGTATTAATAAGAAAAATAGCATAACAATCATGGCAGCACCAACAGGTGAAGGTAAAACAACAAGTTTATATAGTATTATAGATTACTTAAATAGACCAGAAATAAATATAACAACAATTGAGGACCCAGTAGAAATAAGAATAGAAGGGCTAAACCAAATTGAAGTAGATCCAAGAACAACATTTGCAGATTCACTAAGAACAGTATTAAGACAAGATCCTGATATTATATTAGTTGGTGAGATACGTGACAAAGAAACAGGAGAGATAGCAATACAAGCCGGACAAACAGGTCACTATGTATTATCAACAATACACACAATAGATAGCTTAGAGGTAATAACAAGACTTAGAAAAATGGGATTATCTGACTATGATATAGCAAGTACTTTAGCAACAGTAATTTCACAAAGGTTGGTAAGAAGATTATGTACAAGTTGTAGAAAAGAAAGACCATTCAATAGCGAAGAGAAAAAAATAATTACAGATATAGGAAAAAAATATGGAGTAGAATTTAATGTGTCTGGAAAAACTTATGATGCAGTAGGTTGTAAACATTGTAACAATACAGGATATTATGATAGACTTGGAATATTCGAGATATTAAATGTTACAGATGAAATAAAAACACAAATAATGAATGGAGAATCAAGTATAGAAATAAAGAAGGAAGCTATAAAAGAAGGATATAAACCTTTAATAGTGGATGGAATAAGAAAAGTAATACAGGGAGATACAACTTTAGAGGAGTTAAATAAGAAATTACTATTTTTATAATTACAAAGGAGGAAAAGGAAAATGAATTTAGATAAAATATTAGATGAGGCAATACGTCTTGATGCTTCAGATGTTCATTTAATCCCAGGCAACAAACCTATGCTAAGAATTGCAAGAGATTTAATACCTGTAGAAGGTAGTAAAATATTAAAACCAGAAGATATGTATGAAATATATGATTATTTAGTTAAAGGCAATGTTGATAAAGATGAAGTATTTAATACAACAAGAAAACTAGATATGTCATATGAGTATAGAGATATACGTTTAAGAGTAAATATATCTTTGTCAGACGAAGTACCAATTGCAACACTAAGATTAATAAAAAATGAATTACCAAGCTATGAATCACTTGGAGTACCAGATATAGTAAGAAGAATGACATACCAGCCACAAGGATTAATCTTAGTTACTGGTAAAACGAACTCTGGTAAAACAACAACTCTAAATGCTTTAATAAATTATATTAATGAAAATCAAAATAAAAAAATACTTACGCTAGAGAACCCGGTAGAATATAAACATCATTCTAAAAAATCATTAATAGTACAAAAAGAAGTTGGACAAGGAAGAGACAGTTTAACATTTAGTGATGGTGTTAAGAATTCACTAAGAGAGGACTGTGATATACTAGTAATAGGAGAGATTCGTGATAAAACAACAATGGAAGCAGCGATAGAAATGGCAGAATCAGGACACTTAGTAATAGGAACACTTCATACTAAATCTTGTGCAGAAACAATAGATAGAATGATAAACTTCTATGAAGTAAGAGACCAAGCAAGCATCAAATACTTATTATCAGCATTATTAAAGCTAGTTGTATCTCAAAGATTATTAAAAGGTACAGATGGAAAATTAGTATTAGTTCCAGAAGTTATGGTTGTTGATAATATTGTTGCAGGTATTATACGTAAAGAAAAATTAAGTGTATCAGAAATAGAAGATGCCATACAAAGTAATCTAGAAAAAGGAAGTATAGGTTTAATAAATTCTTTAGCAGAATTATTTGTTGATGATAGAATAACTTTAGATCAAGCAAAGGCTCAAATAGAAGAGAAAAATATAGAAACATTAAATAGAACAATTATGCAGTTAAAAATAAAAAAAGGAAAATAAACTTAAAGGAGGAAAAAGCTCATGCCAACATATATGTATAAGGCAATGACAAAGACAGGTGTAGTCGTAAGAAATAGAGTAGAAGCAGCAAGTAAGCAAAACCTTATAAAGTCTTTAAAAGGTAACAACTTAGTTCCTATATCAATAGAACAAATGGCATATAGATCAAATAAAAACACAAAGAAACAAAAAAGAAATGTTACAGACATTCAAGAGATAATGAAAAATGTAAATACAACACAACTTGCAGGAAATAAAAAGAAGACATTATCAACAAAAGAAAAAATAAATTTATATTTTGCAAGAACAGAGAAAATAACACAAAGAGATATAGTTGTATTTACCCAAAACTTTTATCTATTGAAGAAGGCAAATTTTAATAATATACATGCTTTAAATACAATAATAGAGAGTACGGAAAATATATCTTTTAAAGGAGTATTAGAAGATATATTAGCAGGAGTAGAAGCGGGAGAAAACATGTATACAACTATGGAATATTATTCTAATATATTCCCATATATCTATATTAATATGATAAAAGTTGGAGAATTATCAGGGTCGCTTACTAACTCACTAGAGCAAGCAGTTAAATATTTGGACGATACAGAAAGTTTAAATAAAAAATTAAGATCTATATTAATACCTAATATTGTTCAATTTGTATTATTAATAGTAATGTTGATAGTTGGAACCTTATTTGCTATTCCAGCAATTCAAAATGTATTTGATGAAATAGGAACAGAAGAAGAATTACCGGCAATAACTTTATGGTTTTCTGATTTTGTAGATAAAGCTATACAATATTGGTATATACCAGTATTGATCCTAGTGGCAATTGCGGGCTTGGTTTTATTTTATATTAATACGCCAAAAGGAAAATATAATTTCCACTATTTCAAATATAAAATGCCAATATTTGGTGAATTAATATTTGCTTTAGATTTTTCAAGATTAATGAAAGCTATGCTTTTAAACTTGAAGAATGGTATGAGAATCCAGGAGTCAATAGAAGTTAGTAAAAATGTTGTTAAAAACTATGTAATGCTATCAATTATAGAGACATCTATAAATAATATATTAATTGGTCAATCATGGATAGAACCATTTGAAAAATCAGGATTAGCAAAGCCAATGATTACAGAAATGCTTAAAATTGGTATGCAGACAGACTTAGCAGAAATGATGGAAAAGTTAGTTGAATATATGGAAATTGATATTGATAATATAATGACAAAGATTATGAAAGCTTTACCACAGGTTGTTTATGCAATAGTTGGTGTAGTATTAATATTCTTCGTATTAGTTGTATTAGTACCTTGTGTACAAGTTTATATGGGAAACTTCTTATTCTCAGCTTATGGAGTATAAGAAAAATAGAAAAGAAAATAATAAAAGCTAGAGAATTATCTTTAGCTTTTATTGTTTTATTTGGAAAAAAGTGTTAAAGTAGAAATATAAAAAAGAAAAAGGAGAAAAACATGGATTTACAAATAGGAGAATATAATAAAATTGCATATAGAAGAGCTCAAAATATGTTAAAAACAAATAATGTAGTAGCAATAGTGCAGCCAATGCTTAGTAATATAAGTGATATTGCAGTAAGATTTTTGGGAGATACAGAAGGTAGAACTATATGTGTGGAAGATGATAGCAGTAGGATATATGGGGGAATGAAGGCAAGGGTAAAAGCTTTAATAAAACAAGGAAAAATAAGCCAAAATGAAGCTCAAAGATTTAGAAAAATTGAATATACTACATTTTCTCAGCTAATAAGAAAAATAAAAGAAGGAAGAGAGATAAGTGATTATGAGAATATATTGCTTATGGATTTAGAACATTGTGATGAAAGTATGTGGAAAGATGGAATAGAAGTATTATTAGGTGAAAATAAAGATGCTAAAACACTTCAATTAGTGGAATTTAGTACAATGTCACAAAATGTAAATAATGCAACGTTTGGAAGATTAAGAGGACATGTTGCTTCTTTTATATCAGAAGAAGAAGCAACGAGATTGGGAGTATGTGGACTAATATGTACTAATGAAACAAATATTACAGAAAGTGAATTAAAACAAAAATTAAGAAAAGTAAATAAATTAGAAGATAAAGAATTACAAAAACAATTAAGAGAAAAGGCTAGACAGATAAGAGAACTTAATAAAAGGATTTTAAGTATGTATCAAAAACTAAATGAAGGTATTGATATAGAAGAGGTTTGGAGTAGTTTTATAAATGATGATAAAGATGATTCTGATAGATTAACAGAAGAAGAATTTCAACAAAGAGTAGATGAAGAGTTGAAATTCTTTGAGTTACGAAATAGAGTGAGAAAACTTTTAGAAGAAATTGGAGAAGCTGTAGGTGAAGAACCTGAAAAATCAGAATTAGAAGCATTAAAAGATGAATATCATGCACTTGAAGAAAAAGAAAGAGATGCTAAAGAGTTATTAGGGCGAGCAGAAGTGGTAAATGAAGAAAAAAGCAAATATGATGAAAGTACAAGATAATAAATGTATTAAAAATTAGGAGTAAATAGAAATGGATGAAGAAACTTTATTAGAATTACAAAGAAAATACGAAGCAGGGTTTGTTGATGAAAAATATTTAAATGAAGAAACAATAAAATTGTTAAAAAATTTATATAGAAAACAAATAGAAGAAAAAAAGGAAAGTTTAAAAGAGTATAAGGAAAAGATATCAAAATACTTAAAAAATTAATAAAAAGTGAAATAAGCGCAGAAAAGAGGTAAAAATGAAAGAAAAGAATAACTTGTTTTATAAAATGGGAATAGATTTAGGTGGAAGCCATATTGCAATAGGTGTAGTTGATAGTAATGGTAAAATTTTAGAAAAAATAGAAAAAAGGTTAAATGGAATCATAACAAAAGAGGTAAAAAGAGTAATAGAAGAGACAATAATAGAGTCGTTTAATAAATTTAAAGAGGAATATAAAATAATAGAAATAGGAATAGCTATTCCAGGAACTGTCACAAAAGATGTAGTAGTAAAATCAGTAAATTTAGGATTGCAAAATTATAAGATAATAGAAGAACTACAAAAGAAAATAAACATACCAATTAAGATAAGAAATGATGCAAAATGTGCAGCAATAGCTGAAAGTACATATGGCTCTCTAAAAAAATATGAAAGAGCATTATTCTTAACACTTGGAACAGGAATTGGTGGAGCAGTTATAATAGATAATAAACTTTTAAATACAGGTAATTTACCAGGGTGTGAAATAGGTCATATGGTAATAGAAAAAAATGGTATAGAATGTAATTGTGGAAGAAGAGGATGCTTTGAACGATATGCTTCAATGAAAGCATTTAAAAATAACTTAAGAAAAGCTTTAGGTTATACAGAGGAGGTTTCGGGAAAAGAATTATTAGCAATAATGAAAAACACTAGAAAAAAAGACGAAAATTATAAAATAATAGAAAAAGTAAAAAAAGAATATATAGAATATTTAGGATTAGGAATAGCAAATTTGGTAAATATATTTGAACCAGAAGCAATAGGAATAGGAGGAAGCTTTGTTTACTTTGGAGAGGTGCTATTAGAAGATTTAAAGGAAGAATTTGATTCTAAAAACCTATTATTTAATCCAAGAAAAGATATTAATATACAAACTGCTGTGTTAGGTAATGAAGCGGGAATAATAGGAGCAGTTTTATAAAAATAAAAAAGTAAGACATGGAAAATTATTTCTATGTCTTTTTAGATGTAAAAATTATTAAAAATTATTAATAATAATTTTGTTATTTTCTACAATTAGGAACTCTAATTATATTTCCAGCGTAAATCAAGTTGGGATTTGATATGTTATTTAAAGTAGCAATCTCATTTACAGTAGTATCATATCTAGCTGCAATTTCACTTAAAGTATCTCCTCTTTTGATAGTATATAAAATTTTTCCACATTCATTTCCTAGACTTGGGATAGTGCCAACAGATATACCAATTCTTTGACCAGGATATATTAAGTTAGGATTACTTATATTATTATCTGTTACTAATTTTGATACAGTAGTATTATATCTAGCTGCAATTTCACTTAGAGTATCTCCTCTAACTACTGTATAAACTACTGAAGAAGAGCTAGTGTTACTATCTATACTAATTATGAATTGTTCACCAGGGTAGATTAAATTAGGATTAGTTATAGATGGATTTAATGAAACGATTCTATATACTGTTGTACCATAGTTTCTTGCAATACTGCTTAAAGTATCACCAGATTTTACAGTGTATACTATAGTTCCAGTCTCTGTAGGTTGTTCAGGAGTAGATGGAGTCTCAGGTGTTGGTATAGGAGAAATATTAGATAGTAGAACGCCATCTGTAAACTGATTCCTATCAACATTACCAGAAATACCAGCAACTCTGCCAGTACTTGTATATTGCCATCCAACCCAAGTAGCCCACTTGTCATTTCCACCAGGTTCACTTACACCATAGTTTGCGACCCAAAGTGGATAAATTGCTAAATCTCTACTAAAAATAGTTCTAGCAGAGTAACTATTACTGTAAATTAAAACTTCTTTGTTTGTAGCGTTTTGTAGTGTTTCCAAAAAAACTTTTGAAATCTCATTTATTTGATTAACTGATAAATTACCAAAAGACTCAAAGTCCATAGCTAATCTACAATCAGGTTCTTTTCCACTAATAACACTTGCAAAGAAATTTGCTTGTTCACGTGCTTGCTCTACAGTTCTAGCAGTTACATAATGATAGAAGCCTACTTTTAAACCATTTGCTTTTGCATTTTGATAGTTTCTTTCAAAATAAGGGTCGATATAACTTCTACCCTCACTAGACTTCATATAAACAATATCGATTCCTGCATTTCTTACTTGGGCAAAGTCAATACTTCCTTGCCATGAGCTAACATCTATTCCTTGATAGATAATAGAACTAGAAGGACCAAAAGCAAGAGAAGGAACAAATGGATAGATAATGAAAAATGAAACTAAAGAAAATAAAAGAACAGTAAGTCTTATTTTTTTAAAGAAATTTTTTAACATATATTAACCTCCTTTCTGAAGGAAATGCCTTCTTCTTACATAGTATGCAAGTTACTAAAAAGACGTTTCTTAGTATTTTTTTAAAACTATAAGACGAATGAAGATAAAAAAATGGAAAAAATCGCTAAAACACTTGAAAATTAGAAAAAACTTTGATATAATACTTATCGTGATTAAACACGCTTAAGCAGTTTTACGGGAAGTGCCTAATTTTAGGTCCTAAGAAACGAAAACTTAAGCGGAAGAATTAACAAAAAGGGAGGAATTTAAAATGGCAGTAGTTGCAATGAAACAATTACTAGAAGCAGGTGTTCATTTCGGACATCAAACTAGAAGATGGGATCCAAGAATGGCTGAATATATATTCCAAGCTAGAAATGGTATCCATATTATTGATTTACAAAAGACATCAAAAAAATTAGATGAGGCTTATGAATTTGTAAGAGAACAAGCAGAAGAAGGAAAAACAATTCTATTTGTTGGAACAAAGAAACAAGCTCAAGAGTGCATGAAAGAAGCAGCTGAAAAATGCGGAATGTACTATGTTGATAAAAGATGGTTAGGTGGAATGCTAACAAACTTTGATACAATTCAAAAGAGAATTCAAAGATTAAAAGACTTAGAAACAATGTCAGAAGACGGAACTTTTGATGTATTACCTAAAAAAGAAGTAATTTTACTTAAAAAAGAAATGGAAAAACTAGAAAGAAACCTTGGTGGAATCAAAGATATGAGCGAATTACCAGGAGTTATATTCTTAGTAGATCCTAAAAAAGAAAGAATAGCTGTATTAGAAGCTAAAAAATTAGGAATTCCAACAGTTGGATTAGTTGATACAAACTGTAATCCAGAAGATGTTGATTATGTTATTCCAGGAAATGACGATGCAATAAGAGCAGTTAAATTAATTGCAGATGTTATTGCAAATGCCGTTATTGAAGGAAAACAAGGAGAAAGCTTTGATGCAGAAGTAGAAGAACAAGAAGTTTCAGAAGAAGAAACAACAATTGAACAAGTTGTTGCTAATGAAGAAGAAACAGAAAGCAAAGAAGAAGTAACAGAATAATAATAAATTTATAAAAGAAGAGTGGAGCTTTTCTGCTCTACTCTTTAAAAATATAAAAGGGAGGAAAGAAATATGGTAACAGCAAGTCAAGTAAAAGACCTTAGAGAAAAAACAGGTGCAGGTATGATGGACTGCAAAAAAGTTTTAACAGAAACAGATGGAGACATGGAAAAAGCAATTGAATTATTACGTGAAAGAGGAATTGCAAAAGCTGCTAAAAAATCAGGAAGAGTTGCAGCAGAAGGTTTAGTTGAAGCTTACATTTCTGAAGATGGAAAAGTTGGAGCTATAGTAGAAGTAAATGCGGAAACAGACTTTGTAGCTAAAAATGATGAATTCAAAAATTTCGTATTAAGTGTTGCAAAACAAGTTGTTGAAAAAAATCCTAAAGATTTAGATGATTTATTATCACAAGAGTCAATAGATGAAGCAGGAAAAACAGTGAAAGATGTATTAACAGATAAGATTGCAAAAATCGGTGAAAACATGAATATTAGAAGATTTGCAAGATTTGAATCAGCTGGATTATTAGAAAGTTATATACATGGAGATGGAAAAATTGCTGTTTTAGTAAATATGAAAGGTGGAGACCATGAAGTTGCAAAAGATGTTTGTATGCAAATTGCAGCTGCAAGACCTGAATATTTAAATGAAACATCAGTTCCAGAAGATAGATTAAACAAAGAAAAAGAAATATTAAAAGCACAAACAATGAATGAAGGAAAACCAGAAGCAATAGCTGAAAAAATAGTTCAAGGAAGAATTAGAAAATTCTTTGAAGAAGTTTGTTTAGTTGACCAAGCATTTGTTAAAGATCCAAATAAAAAAGTATCTGAATTATTAAAAGAACATAACGCAGAAGTAACAGAATTTGCAAGATTTGAAAAAGGTGAAGGAATTGAGAAAAAAGAAGAAAACTTTGCAGAGGAAGTTATGAAACAATTAAAATAAAGAAGTTAAAACACTACCGTTTGGGTAGTGTTTTTATAATTTAATACATTTTAAGTAATATAAAATAATATACTTGACAAAAAACATAATTAGTAATATTATTAGTACACTTTTATATCTTAATTTTTAATCATTAGGGAAAATCTTCCCACATTTCATTAGAGTAAAAAAGAGAAATTTAAAGAAAGAAGGTGATATAAAAAGAAAAATATAGTAAAGAATAAAAAAATATCTAATTTTACTAAAGAATAAAAGTTGATTGACAAATAAAAAAGTAATAAAATGAAGGTAATAGATGGATATTAAAGTTTTTACAGAAAAAGAATATCATAAAGTAAGAAGATTATATCCTAATTTTGGAAAAATAAATTCTTTAAAAGAAAAAGAGGAAGAATACTATTTAGAAACAGAAGATGAATATGAAGTACATTATGCGCATGATAAAACATTTAAAAAGATTTTAGAAAAACCAAAAGAGGCAGAGTTTATAATAAAAAAGGTATTAAATTTAGATAGAAATAAAAAGTTAGATATAATATCTGTAAGAAATGAATATGTGACAGTAGACTTTAGAGGAAAACAAGTAGATATGTTATATAAATTAAAAGACAGAGAAGTATACTTTGTAATAGAACATCAATCAACACAAGACAATGAAATGCCATACAGAATATTGGAATATGAGACCGAAATAATGAGAAGATGTTTTATAGAGAATGAATTTAAAAATAAACTACATGCTAAAGTAATTGCAATAGTAATATATACAGGTCCAGGAAAATGGAAACAACCTCAAAGTATAGTAGAAATACAAGAAAAATTTGGATATAAGGTAAATCCAAATGAAAATTACTCAGGATTAGGCGAATACAATATATTATCTATTGATGAATGTACTAATAAAGAATTATTAGAAGAAGAAACATTTTTAAGCAAAGCAATGTTAATAGAAAAGGCAAGAGGAGAAAAAGAATTAATAGATGTTTTAGAAAAAATAATACCTATGATAAAAAATGATGAAAAAGCAGATATAATAGCAATACTAAGATATATTTTAGTGAAAGATTTAGGAAAAGAAAAAGCACAAGAATATATAAAAATATTGGAAGGAGGAATTGATATGTCAGGTTTTGTAAATACATTAAGAGAGGATAGAGAAAGAACAATAAAAAAAGCTAGAAAAGAAGGAAAAGAAGAAGGAAAAATAGAGGGAAGAGAAGAGGGGAGAAAAGAGGGAAAAATAGAAGAATCTTTTAGAGTAGCTAAAAGCATGGTAAAAGAAAAAATAGATATAAGTATAGTTGAAAAAATAACAGGATTAAAAAGAAACCAATTTATGTAATAATAAAATATAGAATAACAGAAAATTTCAAAATGCATCTATTGACAAAAAAGTAGTAATAGTATAATATTTAAAGGTAATAACTAAAGAGAAATGAGGAATAAATGATGAAAAATATAATGGCTGTAAGCCTTGAGGCTCTACACACACACACACACAGATAACTTATTAATGAATAGAAAAAGAATAGATATAGATAGTAAAGATAGTGATGAAACCTAGGAACTAGGTTTTGTTGCTGTCTTTTTTGCGTTTTAAAATAGTTATTAAGTTTTTAAATTTATAAAAATAAAAAATATACGAGGAGGAAAAGAAATGAAAGGAAAACTAAAACAAGTAAAAGGTATTACATTAATTGCGTTAGTAATAACCATTATAGTTCTATTAATACTTGCGGGAGTATCAATAGCAATGTTAACAGGACAAAATGGAATATTAACTCAAGCAAATAATGCAAAAGTACAACAATCACATGGCTCAGTAAGGGAAGGAATTGAACTTGCATATAATGAATATCAAATAGAAATAAATACATCAAGTAATACGAAGTTAGCAAGTACAGAGACTGTTCAAGTACAAGGAAAGGAAGAAAAAGCACTTGCATCATATTCATCATTTTTAGATTTCTTAAATAGTAAGGGATATATAAAAGAAGGAACAACAGATGTATTAGATGTAGAAGCTTTAACAGGAAGTAGCCAAGCTTTAGGAAATGGGTCAGGAACAAGCGATGTATATATGTTAGAAGAGGTTAATGATACTTATGTTCTTAATTATTATGATGAACAGGGAAATGATGAGGAATTATGGAGTGTAAGTATAAGTGGAGAAGAATTGGAAAATCAAAAAAGCTTGATATTAGGTTATGAAGGTGTAAGTCAAGGAGAAACAATTGAACTACCATATACTAAAAAGTATGCTGTCTATAACAATGAGAATCGAGAAGTAAAAACAGCAAACTATAATTTTAGTGTTGACTGGGGAGATGGAAATATAACAGAAGGAGTAACAAATGATAACATAGTAGAAAAAGGAGCACATACATACAGTCAAGCAGGAGATTATCAAATAAAAATAACAGGAATATTTGAAGCGATATATTTTGGACATAGTGATAATGGTATTTCTTTTTCAAGTACAAAAGGAATTAATAAGTTAGTAGAAATTATTCAATGGGGAGAAACAAATGTGAATTCAATTGCTTTGTTTCATTTTAATTCTAATATCTGGCGTATAGCTAATCCTACTAATAGTAGTTTCGAGAATTTAGAAAATATAAGTTTTAGCGGTTCTGGATTACGAGAAATTCCAGCAGGTTTATTTAAAAATTGTCCTAAACTAACGAGTTTGAATGGAACATTTAGTGGATGTTATAATTTGTATGAAATACCAGAAGGACTATTTGATAATTGTCAAAATGTAACGAACTTTGATGGTACTTTTATGAATTGTAGTAATTTAGAAAGTATACCATCAGATTTGTTCGATAATTGTACAAATGTAGAAAGTTTTGTAGGAACATTTTATAATTGTAGTTCATTGACAGGACAATCTATACCATTGTGGAATAGAGTTCAAGGAAGTTCAGATTATATAGGAACACCAGATGGAAAAGGCTGCTACTATGGATGTGGCGGACTTACAGATTATTCAAGCATTCCTGATTATTGGAAACAAAAAGTTCCTGAAATAGAACCACCACAATAATTAAAAGATGAGTAGAGATTAGAAGAAACTATGTAATATTACATAGTTTTTTCGTTTTATTAAGAAATTCTTAAAAAAATACTGTTTTTTTTCTAAAAGTATGATAGAATAGGCTAGAAAATAAAATCTAAGGAGAGAGGAAGATGTCAGAACCAAAATATAAAAGAGTTTTACTAAAGTTAAGCGGAGAAGCATTGGCAGGAAAAAAAGGTACAGGAGTGGATGTAGAAACAGTTGGTGCTATATGTGATAAAGTAAAAGAAGTAGTAGAAATGGGAGTACAAGTAGCAATAGTAGTTGGAGGAGGAAACTTCTGGAGAGGAAGAAATGGACATCAAATGGAAAGAACAACAGCAGACTATATGGGAATGCTAGCGACAGCAATGAATGGATTAGCACTTCAAGATGCATTAGAAGCAAGAGGAGTATATACTAGAGTGCAAACAGCAATAGAAATGAGAGAAATTGCAGAACCATTTATACAAAGAAAAGCAGAAAAACACTTAGGAAGAGGAAGAGTAGTAGTATTTGCATGCGGTACAGGACATCCATATTTCACAACAGATACAGCAGCAGTATTAAGAGCAACAGAAATAAAAGCAGATGTAATATTACTTGGAAAAGCAGTAGATGCAGTATATGATTCAGATCCAAAAGAAAATCCTAATGCTAAAAAATATGATGAAGTAACATATATGGAAGCATTAGAAAAAGATTTAAAAGTAATGGACTCAACAGCAATAGCAATGTGTAGAGATAATCATATGCCATTATTAGTATTTGGAATAGAAGATCCAGAAAACATAGTAAGAGCAGTAAAAGGCGAAAAAATAGGTACAATAGTAAAATAGAAGAAATTAAGTAAGATTATAATTTTAAAATATAAATTTAAAGGAGAGATTATTATGGATTATACAAATTTAGAAGAAAAAATGGAAAAGGCTATAGAGGTTTTTAGTCAAAAATTATCAGAAGTAAGAGCAGGAAGAGCAAACCCAGCAATATTAAATAAAATAAGAATAGATTATTATGGAACACAAACACCAATTAATCAAGTAGCAGCTATATCAGTTCCAGAAGCAAGATTAATTGTTATTCAACCATGGGATGCAAGTGTATTAAAAGAAATAGAAAAAGCAATATTAGCATCTGATATAGGAATAAACCCAAATAATGATGGAAAAGTAATAAGACTAGCTTTCCCTGAATTAAATGAAGAAAGAAGAAAAGAATTAGTAAAAGATATTAAGAAAATGGGAGAAGAAACAAAAGTAGCAGTAAGAAATGTAAGAAGAGAAGGAATAGATACCGCTAAATCTATGCAAAAAGATGGAGAAATGACTGAAGATGATTTAAAACATGCAGAAAATGAAATTCAAAAAATGACAGATAAATATATAGATGAAGTTGATAAAATTCTAGAGAAAAAAGAAAAAGAAGTAATGTCTGTATAATAAATAAAATTATTAAATGATAGATATATAATTTTGTTTAAGGAGACTATTATGGACTTTAAAGAAGAACTAAAACATTATCAAAAAAAAATAAATAAAGAATTAGAAAAATATTTAAGAACAAATAATTGTTTAGAAGGTACTTTAAATGAATCTATGGAATATAGCTTAATGGCAGGAGGAAAACGTTTAAGACCAATTCTAGTTATTAGCACATATAGTTTATTTAAAAATGATTTGGAAGAATGTTTTCCATATGCTGTTGCAATAGAAATGGTACATAATTTTTCTTTGATACATGATGATTTACCAGGAATAGATAATGATGATTTTAGACACGGAAAATTAACAAATCATAAAAAATTTAATGAAGCTACAGCTATCCTTGCAGGAGATGGCTTGTTAAATAATGCTTATATTGTAATTAGTAATGATTTAAGAAAAATGAGTAAAATCAATAGTAAAGAACTAGAAAAAAAATTGAAAGTGTTTAATGAATTTACATTAGCTGTAGATAGAATGATAGCAGGTGAATATGTAGATACAGAATATGAAGGTAGAGAAATATCTACAGAAGATCTACAATATATTCATGAAAATAAAACAGGAGCATTACTAAAACTATGTGTTAGAATGGGAGCAATATTAGGAGATGCAAATGATGAAGAATTAGAACATTTAACATCATATGCAGAAAAAATAGGATTAGCATTCCAAATAAAAGATGATATACTATCTGAAGAAGGAGACGAAAAAGTTTTAGGAAAGCCTGTTGGAAATGATAAAAAATTAGAAAAATGTACATATGTTTCTAAATATGGATTAGAAAAATCAAAAGAAATATTAGAGAATATAACGAAAGAAGCAATAGAAAAACTAGAAAGCTTTGGAGATAAAGCTGATTTTTTAAGAGGTTTAGCTTTATACATAGAAAGCAGAAATAAATAAGTAAGGAGAAACATAATGGAATTTAACAAAGAAAGTATGCCTAGACATATTGCAATAATAATGGATGGAAATAGAAGATGGGCAAAAGAAAGAGGAAAAAATGCAAGTTTTGGACATAGAGAAGGAGCAAAAACTTTAGAAAAAATAGTTAGATATGCAAATAAAATAGGATTAGAATATATAACTGTATATGCCTTTTCAACCGAAAATTGGAAGAGAGCAGAAGATGAAGTAAAAGCTTTAATGATGTTACTTCAAAATTATTTAGATGATTATTCAAAAAGAGCAGATACAGAAAATATTAGAGTAAAGGTGCTAGGAGACATAACAGCACTTTCAGACGGAATGCAAAAAAGTATCTTAAAATGTATGGAAAGAACTAAAGACAACACAGGTGTTACTTTTAATATTGCATTAAATTATGGCGGAAGAGATGAAATAATAAAGGCTGTAAAGAAGATAGCGGAAGATGTAAAGGATGGCAAAGTAAATATAGAAGATATAGATGAAGAGATGATGTCTAACAATCTATATACTAAGGGAATGCCAGATCCAGATTTGTTGATTAGAACAAGTGGAGAGTTGAGATTAAGTAACTTCTTACCTTGGCAAATAGTATATTCTGAATTTTTATTTATAGATAAAAATTGGCCGGACTTTGATGAAGAAGACTTAGATAATGCAATAATGGAATATCAAAAAAGAACAAGAAAATTTGGAGCAAACTAAAAGAAAAGGAATGAAAAAATATGGATATAAAAAGAATAACGTCAGGGCTATTAGGATTCCCATTGGTGTTAATAATTTTAATAATAGGAAATAATATTGTAGTAGGTATAGCTTTGGCAGCAATAGCACTTCTTGCTATGAATGAATACTTTAATGCAATATCAAAGGTAGCAAAACCAGTAAAATGGCTTGGGTATTTAAGTTGCCTGAGTATAGCAATTATAAATTTTATTCCAAAAGAATATTTAGGAATGTGTATTGTTTTATCAATACCAACAGTAGTATTAATATTATTTGTACAAGTAATTGCAACAGAAATGAAAACGAATTTCAAAGATATAGCATTTTCTTTTCTTGGAATATTTTATATAGTATTTTTTATGATATTTGTAGCCTTAGTAGATGGTATGGAGAATGGAAAAATATTAATTTGGTATATAATAATAGCATCTTGGGGAACAGATATATGTGCATTCTTTGTGGGAATGAAATTTGGAAAACACAAATTTAGCAAAATAAGTCCTAAGAAATCAATAGAAGGATGTATAGCAGGAACAATAGGCGGAATATTATTGATGATTCTATATACATATATAGTTAATACATTCTTTGGAATGAGTTTTTCATATCTTGAGATTTCAGGAATAGGTTTAATACTAAGTTTAATAGGTCAAATAGGAGATTTTGCGGCATCTAGTATTAAAAGATATGTTGATATTAAAGATTTTAGTAACTTAATACCAGGACATGGTGGGATGCTTGATAGGATAGATAGTTTAATATTCCTAGCACCTTTTGCTTATGTGTTTTTTACAGTAATATAATTATAAGAGGTAGTAGAAATGTTTAGTGATGAAGAAAAAAGAGAAATATACAGAAAATATAAATTATCAGAAGAAGAACATATGGAGTTATATGGTAAAATAAAAAGAATATGGACAATGGATAAAACACCAGTAGATAATCCAGTAGCAGTAATTGTAGGTGGCCAAACAGGTGCAGGAAAAACAGGACTTATTACTTATTCAAAGAAAATGTTTGCAGATGGAAATGTTGTAGTAATAAATAGTGATGAAATAAAACCATTTCATCCTAGAAGTGAAGAAATAGCAAGAGAATATCCAGGAGAATATACATGGATAACAGCACAAGAAAGTGAAGATTGGACTAGTAGATTATTTGGAGAAGTAAGAAATGAAGGCTATAATATTATATTCGAGGTTCCAATGAAAAATAATAGGATAGCAGATGATGCAATAGTAGATTTATTGAGCAAAGGGTATACTGTAATAGTAAGAGGATTAGCAGTATGTGATTTGGAAAGTAGATTATCTATATTAGAAAGATACGAGGCACAGGTAGCAAAAAGAGGATGGGGAAGATTAGTTCTTCCTGAACATCATGATGCAACATATAATGGAATGCCAAATACAATTAAATATATAGAAGATACAGGAAGATATGATATATTAGAAATATTTAGAAGAGGAGAAGCTCCAGGTGCACCAGAGTTAATTTTTGGAGAAGTAAATCCTAAATCAATAGAAAAAGTTAAAGCAAGTGTTGGGGAGAGGGAGTTTGTAACTAAAAGTAATGGTGAATCTACATATCCAGATGCAAGAGCGGCAATATTAGGTTATAGACAAGATGATTATGATAGAACTCTTAGTGGTTGCTGTGATAGGTTTAGAGAGCTTAAAGGATGTATAGATACTAGAAAAGCATCTGAAAATAGTGTAAGTGAAGAGGAAGAACAAGAAACAGATAGAATATTTTTAGACTTAATGAAATATTATGAACAATTGAAGAAAGATAGAGAAAAAGATGGAAAAGATGTAGAAATGGATTCAACAACTCAAAAACAAGATGAAGAAATATTAGAAAGTGATGGAGGAAAATCAGAAACTGATTCAGATGAAAGATAGTATAATCAAATGAAAAATATTGAATAAAATTAAAATATAAATACAAAGAGGGAAAATATTATGAACGATAATACAAAATTAGAAGTAGCAATAGAAATAATGGCAAGCAAAATTGCTAAAGCAGCACAAAAAGGTTATGATGTAGATTCAAAAGAAATGAGAGACCTACTAGAAGAAAAGGAAAAAATGTATAAATGTGATAAAGAGATAATAGATAAAATAATAAATGTATATGGTAAGGAACTAAGAGAAGGGAAAGAGTAATAAAGGATGTTTAGTGAAGAGGAAATAGAAGAAATAAAAAGAAAATATAAATTATCAAGTAAAGAGCATGATGATTTATATGAAATCATAAAAAGAATCTGGACAGCAGATACTTTTCCTGTTGAAAATCCAATAGCAATAATAATAGGTGGTCAAACAGGTGCAGGAAAAAGTGGAATTATTTCATATTCTAAAAAGATGTTTAGTGATGGAAATGTAGTAACAATAAATAGTGATGAGATAAAACCATTTCATCCAATGAGTGAAGAAATAGCAAGAGATTATCCTGAGTTATATACAGTAATAACAGACCAAGAAAGTAACACATGGACTAGTCAATTATTTCAAGATGTTAGAGATAGTGGATATAATATAATATTTGAAGGAACAATGAAAAACAATAGGATTGCAGATGATGCAATAGTAGATTTACTTAGTAAAGGATATACTGTAATAGTAAGAGGATTAGCAGTATGTGATTTAGAAAGTAGATTATCTACAATCGAAAGATATGAAGCACAAGTTGCTACTAAAGGTTGGGGTAGATTAGTTGTACCAGAACATCATAATCAGACTTATCAAGGAATGCCAAATACCATTAGATATATAGAAGATAATGGAAGATTTGATATCTTAGAAATATTTAGAAGAGGAGATAATCCAGATTCTCCTGAACTTATATATGGAAGAGTTAACGGTGATTCGATAGATAAAGTTAAAAGAAGTGTTTCAGATAAAAGATTTGTATCAAAATCTACACAAAGATTTGGATATCCAAGTGCTAGTCAGGCTGTATTACAATATAGACAAGAAGATTATGATAGAACTTTTGAAGCATGTCCAGATAGATTTAGAAAAGTAAAGAAATATATAGATAGAAGAAAGAAAAGTAGTAATAGAGTAAGTAAAGAAGAAGAAGTAGCAACAGATAGAATTTTTCTAGACCTAATGAAATATTATGAAAGTTTAAAAAAAGATAGGAAAGTAGAAAGTGGAACACAACAAGGAGAATCTGATTCAGAGGAAAGATAATTAGGAGGATTGATTAACTATTGATTGGAATTTTGATAGTAGTGATAAAAATTATAGTCCTTTTGGGATTTTTAATTTTAATACATGAGTTAGGTCATTTTACAGTTGCAAAACTTTGTAAAGTAAAGGTAAATGAATTTGCAATTGGATTTGGACCAACAATTTGGAAAAAACAAGGAAAAGAAACAAAATATGCTTTAAGATTAATACCACTTGGTGGATTTGTAAGTATGGAAGGTGAAGATGAGCAGTCTGACAATGAAGGCTCTTTTTCTAAGGCAAGTGTTCCAAGAAGAATGGCGATTGTAGTAGCGGGTGCAGCTGTTAATATTATATTTGCCGTGATTGTATATTTTATTTTAGTTTCTACATCAGGAACATATATATCAAATGAAATAGATACTATTATCGATGGTTATGCAGCTAAAGAAGCGGGATTACAAGTAGGAGATAAAATAATTAGAATAAATGATGAAGAAATAAAGAGTAAATATGACTTAGATGAAGTAATGGATGAAAATAATGGTGAAGAATTAAATATTCAAGTACAAAGAAATGACGAAACGCTTAATTTTAACATAAAGCCAACCGAAGTTAAATCCAAAGTAACAGGGATTTACTTAGACGATAATGCTAAAATAATTACAACGGATAAAGGAAGTCCTGCAGAAAAAGTAGGAATAGAAAACAATGATGAAATATTAAAGGTAAATGGGCAAGATGTAAATGGTAGTAGTGATAAAGTAATAGAGATATTAAATCAAAGTAAAGAAGAGAATGTGAATGAGAATGGAGATAGTGAAAATGAACCAATAGAAATAACTGTACAAAGAGGAAATGCAGAGGTAACAATAGATTTAGTTCCAGATACAGTATCTACTTATTACTTAGGGGTTAATATGAAATATGCAGAAGATACTTTTGCAAATAGATGTATAAATGGATGGATGGAAACGAAAGTATTTGTATTTTCAATATTCGACAATTTAAAACAATTATTCACAGGAAATGTAGGATTAGACCAAATGATGGGACCAGTTGGAATTTCAGAAGTTGTTGCAAATACTAATGGATTTAGAGAATTCTTTGAGATGATGGCATTAATATCATTATCACTTGGTGTAACTAACTTGTTACCAATACCAGCACTAGATGGTGGAAAGTTATTAATTTTATTAATAGAGGCAATTAGAAGAAAACCTTTAAAACAAGAAACAGAAATGAATATACAATTGATAGGATTTGCAATATTAATTACAATATTCTTAATGGTTACTTATAATGATATTTTAAGAATTTTTTAATATTATTGTTGTTTATTATGCTGTTTTGGAGATGACAAATTTGATCATAATTTTTTGGAAATTTATTGACTAATTAGAAATGTTTTATTATAATATTATTGTTAAAATAAATTTTCGAAAGAGGGGAAGAAAATGAAAATTAATTCAAAAAAATTAGTTAGCTTGGCAGTAGTATTAATAATGTTAATAAATATATTTATGCCAAGTCTTTCTTTAGCTTTAGAACCTGGAGTACCAGAGATAAAAGTCACAACAGACAAAACAGAAGTAAAAAGAGGAGACACTCTTACAGCAACTGTTAAATTAAATACAAACGGAGCTAAAGAAATACAAGCATTAGGAATATTTTTTCCAATAGATACAAGTGTATTTGAAATACTTGAAACAGAAAAAATGTTTCCAAGCTATTCAGAAAATGGTGGAGTAGGTACTATTTACACACCAGAAGGAGCAGCAAACTTTATATTCTATATGACACAAAACGAAGTTGACTATAATGGAGATGTATATAGTGTAACATTAAAAGTTAAAGATGATGCAAGAATAACTTCAACAACATTAGGCGTAACTCAACAGATAGATACAATAGTAGGTACAGATTCTAATGGAGATACTTACGACATACCATTTACATCAGTAGAAGCAAATGTTAATGTAATAGCACCAGTAGAAGGAATTTCATTAGATAAAACTTCATTAGAATTATGGAAAGGTGAAACAGAAAAATTAACAGAAACATTAACACCAGAAGGAACAACTCAAACTAAAGTTACTTGGGCATCAAGTGATGATACAGTAGCAACAGTATCACAAGATGGAACAGTAACAGCAGAAGCAAAAGGAACAGCAGAAATTACAGCAACAGCTGAAAATGGAGCAACAGCCAAATGTAGTGTAACGGTAAAACAACCAGTAGAAGGAATTACCTTAAATGAAACATCATTAGAATTAGAAAAAGATCAAGAAGTTACATTAGTAGCAACAGTATTACCATCAAATGCAGATGGAGATAAAACAGTAACATGGGAATCTGCAAATCCTGACGTTGCAACAGTAAATGGTGGTGTTGTAAAAGCAGTAGGAAAAGGTAGTACAGAAATTACAGCAACAGTAGGAGAATATACAGCAAAATGTAATGTAACAGTTGGTGTACCATTAAAAGGAATTTCTTTTGAAGGAAATGTAACTGAAAAAACATTAAATAAGGGTGAAGACTTTACATTGGTAGTTGTATATGACCCAATTGATACAGATGTAGATAAAACAGTAGATTGGTCATCAAGTAATGATGCAATTGCAAAGGTAGATGGCGGAAAAGTAACAGCAGTAGGAGCAGGAAATGCAAAAATTACAGCAAAAGTAGCAGATAAAACAATAACTTGTGATGTAATAGTAGAAGTACCATTAAACTCTATATCAATAAAATCTGCAACAACAATTAAATGTGGACAAACAGAGAAATTAGAAGTTACTTATGACCCAGTTGATGCAACACTTGATAAAACTATATCATGGTCTTCAAAAGACGAAAATATTGCAAGTGTATCAACAGATGGAACAGTAACTGCTAAATCAGTAGGAACAACAACAATTACAGCTTCAACATTAAGTGGAAAAACAGCTGAATGTGAAGTAACAGTAGACCCAGTTCCACTAGAAGGAATTGAAATACAAGAACAAAATATTACAATAAACAAAGGTGACAGCAAAACTTTAAATGTAAATTACTATCCAGAAAATACAACAGATGCAAAAGATGTTACTTGGACAGTTAGTCCAGAAGGAATAGTTAGTGTTAAAAATAATGAATTAAAAGCATTAGCTGCTGGAACAGCAATAGTAACAGCAACAGTAGGAAATAAAACAGCAACAACAACAGTAACTGTAAAAGTACCATTAAATGGAATAATATTAAATGAAACAGATGTTACATTAA
Source organism: uncultured Clostridia bacterium (assembly GCA_944392605.1). Classification (GTDB taxonomy): domain Bacteria; phylum Bacillota; class Clostridia; order TANB77; family CAG-508; genus CAG-269. Next base: position 43,424 of record CALXXE010000006.1, read on the forward strand.
ATAGACCAGAAACAGTAGATTTAGATGTAACATTAGATCCAGTAGATGCAACAGTAGATGATGATACAGTAGAGTGGACATCAACAAATGAAGAAGTAGCAACAGTAGATGATAATGGAGTTGTTACTCCTCATAAATCTGGAACAGCTTACATTAATGCAAAAGTAGAAGATAAAGAAGCAACTTGTAAAATAACAGTTAAAGTACCATTAGAAGGAATAAGTGTTGAAGGAGAGACAACATTATTAAAAAATCAATACAATAATTTAAAAGTTACATATACACCAGAGGATACTACTTATGAGGGAGGATTAACATTCACATCATCAGATGAAAGCGTTGCAACAGTGGATGAAAATGGAAGAGTAACAGCATTAAAAGAAGGAATAACAACAATTACTGTAACAGCAGAAGAAAATGGACAAAAGTTTGAAGATAAATATGAACTTACAGTAGAAGAAGTTAAAATGGATTCTATAGCAATAGATACTGTAGATTTCGAATTAGGAATTAATAGAACACAACAATTAAATGTAAACTTCTATCCAGAAAATACAACAGATGATAGAACTGTAACTTGGTCATCATCAGATGATAGTATTGTAAAAGTAGATGAGAATGGAGTAGTAACAGCGTTAAAAGAAGGAACAGCAGTAATTACAGCAACAGTTGGAGATAAAACAGCACAAGTAACAGTAACATCTGTAATAGTTCCAATAGAATCAATTGAAATACAATTACCAGGGAAAATAAATATTGGAGATAGTTTCGATATAGTTGTAAAAGTTAATCCAGAAGATGCTACAATTCAAGATGGAATGATATATTCATCATCAGATACAAATGTTATTTATATAGATGAAAACGGAAGAGTAACTGCTAAAGCAGCAGGAACAGCAATAATAACAGTAGAAACTGAAAACGGAATAAAAGAGCAAGTACAAGTAACAGTTAAAGATCCAAATGCAACAGTAGCAGGAGAAGGAGAAGAAGATGGAAAAACAACAAATACTTCAAGTTCTCCAAAAACAGCTGATATTGCAGTTGAAATGTGGGCAGCACTAATGGTTATATCAGGATTAGGAATTGCAGCAATAGTAATAAAAAATAAAAGAAAATAAAGAAGTTAAAGTTTAAATTTTAAAATATGCTCTTATTAATCTAAATAAGAGCATATTTTGTTTTCTTAAATTTTTTATATATTAGGAAAGGAAAATTATAGTGAGTAAAGCAAAACGTTATGCAAGTAAAATAAATAGTTCAAAAAAAAGAGAAAATAATATTCATTCAGGTAGAAGAAAAGAAAATAAAAAAAGTGGTATACCACAATGCCAAAAGATATTACTAATTATTTTTATAATTATATTTATTATATCTGGAGTTATTTTGATTAGATGGTATTATAATGCAAGTAAAGCAGAAGAAAAATATGAAGAATTATCAAATGAAGTGACCAAAATAGAAAATGGAGAAGAAACAGGTATAGATTTTGAAAAACTGAAAAATATTAATCCTGATGTGGTAGGTTGGATTAAAATAGACGGGACAACAATTGATTATCCTATTATGAAAACAACTAATAACGAATATTATCTAAAAAAAGATATTTATAATAATTATGAGCAATGTGGTTCTATATTTTTAGATTATAAAAATAGTCCTAACTTTACAGATAAAAACATAGTTATTTATGGACACCATATTAAAAAAGGAATTATGTTTGCAGATTTAGTAAAAATCTATGATGGAACTCTTGGAAATGATGTAACTGTAAATATTTATACACCCGAAAAAACAATGAAATTTAAAGTTTTTTCTAGTTATGAAACAGAACCAGAAGATTATTCAATAAATACAAATATACAAGAAAATGAATATAATGAATTTACAAATACATTAAAGCAAAGAAGCAAAATTGGTTTTAATTCCGAATTTAATAATAGTAATCAAATTTTAACTCTTTCTACTTGTGATAGTAGTGGACAAAAACGTATATTAGTTCATGCATCATTAGAAGAAGTAAAATAAGATTATTTGAATAAATAAAAAATAAAAGGGGAAAAGGTTTTTATGAAAAATTTATCTATTTTAATTATTTTTGTTTTAGTATTAAGTTTATTTATACCAAGTATTAGTTTAGCAAAGGATGGAGATAAAGTAAAAGTAGGAGATTTACTTTATAGAATTGTAAGTGAAAATGATAAAACAGTAGAAGTTTATGAAGATGATAGCTATAAAAATTTAATAAATGTAACAGTTCCAAGCACAGTACAAATAAATGGAGAAACTTATAAGGTAACTACTATTAGTTGTGGAGCATTTGAATACTGTGAAAATTTAAAAAGTGTTGTTATTGAGGAAGGTGTAACAGAAATAGAAAGTTTAGTATTTCGAAATTGTATTAACTTAGAAAGTGTTAGTTTGCCAGAAGGAATAACAACATTAGATCAATTTTTGTTTATGAATTGTTATAGTCTAAAAAACTTTAATATACCATCAACAGTAGAGACAATACAATGGTATGCTTTTTCTGGATGTAAAAGTATAGAAACTATTACTATTCCATCTCATATAAAAAGTGTCGGAGAGTCAGCATTTTATTCATGCACAAGTTTAAAAGAAGTAATAATAGAAGATGGAGTGGAGCAATTAGGAAAAGAGGCTTTTTTAAGTTGTAAAAATTTAACAGACGTAACAATTCCTAATTCAGTTCGAGTTTTTGGAAATTTTGTATTTAATAGTTGTTCAGAAGATTTAGTAATACATGCTAGAGAAGACGCACTATCAGTAATAAATTACGCAGATAAAAATGGATACAATATAGAATATATAATAGTACCAGTAGAGAGTATAGAAATAGTAGGAAATAGTGTAATGGAGGTTGGAACAACACAAAAATTATCAACATCAATGAAACCAGATGACCATACACCTATAGATACTATAAAATATACGTCTTCAAATCCAGAAGTTGTAGAAATAATTGATCAAACTTTTAGAATAGTAAAGGCAAAATCTGGAGGGCAAGCAATAATAACAGCCGTTGTAGATGATAGAGTAACAGATACTTTTGTTATAACAGTAGTGGATAATTCATTTATAAAGGGAGATATAAATAATGATGGAAGATTAACAGTAGCAGACTTAACTTATGGAGCAAGAAAATTGGGAGAAGGAACATTAACAGAAGAAGAGATAAAAAGAGGAGATGTAACAGGAGAAGGCAGATATACAGTAGCAGATTTAAATAGGTTGTCTAGATATATTGGTGGAGTTTTAGAAAGTTTATAAATTAGGAGCGTAAAGATCATCATTCATTTAGGTGCTTGGTAGCTCACATAATAATAAATGGGGGAATTGTTGTCAACTATCCATCGCCTAAAGGTAATGGACTTGTAACTGCCCAGTAGTACGAGCGATTAAAATTATAATCTCCTACCTTTTGCAATAGATTACTCCAAAGTGGCGTTACATCGCAGGACGGTTGGCATACGCCCTTTGTAACATAGATATACAATGCTACAACTACATATGGTACTTAAAAAAACTTCCCAAGTGATGTAGTAAAACAACTTATATTTCAACGTTTAAGATTTTACATTACAAACGGTTAGTTGTAAAAACCTCATATCTTAACTTTTCAAAGTACAAAAAGAGTGCCTTTGTAGAATAACTACCAACGGTTTTCTCTTTGCATATAATACTAACATAAGAATATTTGTTTGTTAACAGAAACGATGAAAAAAAGTTTGTAAAATACTAGAAAGGGGGAATGGCACTCCTCCCACCACTTAAAAGTAGTGGGTTTCCGTGCCTAAGTAAATTTATGAAAATAAAATTAATATCTATTTTTTTAATAATAATTTTATTATCATTTGTATTTATTCCAACATCAAATGCATTAGTTACAGGAAATGATTTAATAAAAATAAATGGGAAAACAATTACAAAAACAACAACAATAGAACAAGTAAATAGTATGTTTGGAAGTCCTAAAATAGAGACAGAGAGTGCATTTGGAGGAAAAGGATATTCATATTATGATGATAATTATACATATTATTTGTTCTTAGAGACAAATGAAAATGGAGAAATTAAATCATATGGAGCAATAGAAGGTAACTTCGAAGCAAAGAAACATCAAAATGGAGATATTGATGATATGCGTGTTTCATATTTAGGAGGAAGTGTCATATCTGATTTTGATACAAATGTAATATATGGAACTATAGAATATAATTGTAATTCAAATGATGTAAATACTTATTGGGAAAATTACAAAAAAGATAGTTCAACATATTTATATGGTTTACAAAAACATTCTATAGCTGTAAGCAAAGTTCTAGCTAAAAGAAGAGGAAAGGAATTTCCACAAACATATGCTGATGAAGAAGTGTTTTATACAAGTGAACAATTAAAATATAATGGTTCTAGTTTATATGAATATGCTGAAAATGTAGGAAAGACAAAAGCAATATATAGAATAAGTAGTAATAAGAATAAAACATTTTATGAAGATTTACCAAATCCTATGTATTTAGGATCAAAAACAGAAAATTATAGTAAACCAGAAAATTTTAAATATATGTTATATGATATGAATGTAACAGATTATGAATCTTCAAGTAAAAAAGCAAATTTTGATTTTCTATTTGTTGACCCTAGCTTTTTAGACGAAAGAGAAAGTGTTACGTTAACAGATGAAGAAAATAGTAAACTTGAAGCAGCAAAAGCAGAATACGAAAACTATACAGAAAAAGCAGAAGAAATAAATAAAATACCAGGAAGTTTTTTTGAAGTGGAACCACAATACAGTAATTTACCATTAGAAGCGGGAAAAACAAAAGATATAGTTTTAGAAGCTGTAACAGATTTCTTAAATGTAGCAAGAGCGGGAATTGGAGTTAGAACACTTAGTTTAAATAAAGATATAGCAGATGCAGCACAACATAAAGCAACACTTGTAGTTTATAATAACAGTCATGGATATGAAGGTAGTCACTTTCCAGACCAACCAGAAGGTGTAAGTGATGAGTTTTACAATAAAGCACAAAGCTATATGAATGAAAACTTATATGGCGGAGATATCCAAATGAGTATAGTAAATGCACTAAATGATGGATATGGAGATCCAGTAGAATGTGGACATAGATATAATTTATTAGAACCAGGCTATACAGAATGGGGAGCAGGAGAAGCGGCTGGACAAGGATGTCATAAGTTTTCAGGGTATGAAAGTTTTGATAATGAACTTGTAGCATGGCCAAGTAATGGAATTATGCCAATGGACTTAATAAATTATTCAATTGGTAATTGGACAGCAAGATTTTATAAAAATTATAGTGTAACAGCAGATACAGAAGTTACAATAGAATGTTTAAATACAGGAGCAACTTATGAAATAACAAAAGAAAATGCAAATGGTAATGATAAATTCTTACAAACAACAGGAAGTAGATTAATTACTTTTAGAGATGATAATCTTACATATGAAAATGGAGATGTATTTAAAATAACTCTTCATAATATGAAAAATGATGTTACTGGGGAGATAGAAGACTATACATATAGAAGTGTATTTTATAGATTTTATGATTCAGGAGAGGAAACCAATGTAACTGACATAGAATTAAATAAAACAAATATGGAATTAAGTATGGGTGCAAGTGAAAGGATTTTAGCAAAAGTAGTTCCAGATAATGCTAGTAATAAATTAATGAGATTTACATCTCAAAATGAAAATATTGCAAAAGTAAGACAAGATGGAACAATAATAGGAGTAAATTCAGGTACAACAACTATAACAGTAGTATGCGGTATGGTAACAAAAACTATTACAGTTAAAGTAAATGAATATTTAAGAGGAGATATAAATAATGATGGAAGGTTAACAGTAGCAGACCTAACATATGGAGCAAGAAAATTGGGAGAAGGAACATTAACAGAAGAAGAAATAAAAAGAGGAGATGTAACAGGAGAAGGAAGATATACAGTGGCAGATTTAAATAGGTTATCTAGATATATTGGTGGAGTTTTAGAAAATTTGTAAAAGAATTATAATAGATACCTTTGAAAAGAAAGGGGAAAAATATGAAAAAAGTATTAAATATTATTACAATATTGATTATAATAGGTATTTATACTTTAATGATTCCTGCAAATAAAGTTGAAGCAGTATATACAAAAGATGAATATAGAAAGAAATTAAATGAAAGTGTAGCATATGCAATGTCTTTAGTAGATGACAATATGACAGAGCATGAGAAAGCATTTGTTTTTGCACAATATTGTCAAGAAGGAAATTTGTATAAAGATGGAGGATCTTATACAGATTTAACGGCTCTGAAAGCTGAAGATGCTCTTGTTGATCATGAATCTTCAAGTACAGGATATGCAGAAGCTTTTCAATTGTTATGTGTTACAGAAGGAATACCATGTGATGTTCTTTTTTCCTATAATACTAATTATGCATTCAATATATGCTATTTAGATGGGGAATGGACATATGTAGATATAGCTAGAGATAGTTTAAGTAAATATAAGCCACACAGTTTTAGTGGAAAGTTATTTGTTGGAAAAGATAAAATAGATAGTGAAAAGTTTAGCGGAGCTTTTTATAAAAATGGGGAATTAAATAACTATTATTATCCTGAAGGAGTAGATAGAAGCTTAGAATTTGATTTTTCAGAGAAATTTTCGAGAATTTATTATGATGAAAATTACAAATATTATGAAAAAATAGAAACAGATAGTAACCAAAGTTATATCTATAGGGAAAATAGAAAAACTGGCGAAAAAAATATTTTAGTTGAAACTTTTTCTTATGAGAATACAATATCTGGAATAGCAAAAGATGAAAATAAAATTTACTATGTAGGAAATAATCGGGAACTCAGTATATTCAATAGGACTTGATGGGAAAAGTGAAGTAGAGGAATTTAGAAATACTGAAGAAGGAAAAAATATTAGTGGAATATTTGTAAGAGATGGATATATATACTACGTATTACGTGATGCAAATTCAATAGATTCTCAAGAAGCAAAATTAGTAGAATGGAAAAAGTTAGAAACAGCTATTTCTATAGGTACATATACAGTAGATAGCAAAACAAATCAATACAAATTAAATTATATACAAACATCAAAAGGAATTGTAATTTCATCTTGGGAAAGAATAGGAGAAGGTAAAATTTCAGAATTATATATACCAGATACTATTAATGAATTGCCTGTAATAGGAATAGGCAAAGAAGCTTTTAATGAAGATGATAGTCAGACAGGTGTTGATTGTATTTCAGGAGAAATTACATTACCTGCAAATTTAGAATATGTTGGCGAAAAAGCTTTTTATAGTTGCGGAGAGATATCTAAGATTAATTTTAACACAAAATTGAAATCTATAGGAAATGAAGCATTTGCATATTGTGGTAATTTAACAGGAACACTAGAAATGACAGATAATATATCTTATATTGGAAAACAAGTATTTTATTCTTGCGATTATGAAAAAATTATTTTTTCAGATAATTTGAAAATAGTTGCTTATAGTGCTTTTGAGAATAACATACACTTGGATGATGTAATTGTAATACCAGAAGGAGTGGTATCTATTGGTTATTATGCTTTTAATCGCACTCCTGTATATGCAGCAATTTTACCATCTTCTTTGATTAATCTTGGTGATTATGCATTTGGAGATAACAAGGAAATTGTTGAAATAGCAATAAAATCAGAAAATATGGAAGCTTTTCGTAGAAACTATAAAGATAATTATAAATATTATCTAATGTCAGGAACAAAAACATCTAATTATGCAGAAGGAAAACATATAGATTATGAAGATTTAAGAAATGCTAAGCCAGATAGTATACAATTTAAAGAAACAAATATAGAATTATATACTAATTCAGATGGCTATCAACTAGAATACACAGTAACTCCAAGATTTTTTGAAGGATATGAAGCAATATGGCATTCTTTAAATGAAAATGTAGTAACAGTTAATGGAAATGGAATTGTTACACCAAAAGAAATAGGAACAGCTGTTGTAGAAGTAGAAATTGATGGAGTAAAAAGTAATTGTACAATTAGTGTAAAAAAGCCAATTACACAAACTATTAGTGGAATGATAAAAAGTTTAGAAGATAAAAATAAGGATATAAAAATAGAGTTAATAGAGAGGAAAACAAATACAATTATTCAGACAATAACATTGAAAGGAGATTCAACAAGTTATACTATTGATGAGGTTATAAAGGGAGATTACATATTGAAAGTTACTCAAGATAGCATAACAAGAGAATATGAACTTTCTGTAGGAGACGAATCAGTAAAACAAAATATAGAAATATATCTAAGAGGAGATATAAATAATGATGGAAGGTTAACAGTAGCAGACCTAACATATGGAGCAAGAAAATTGGGAGAAGGAACATTAACAGAAGAAGAAATAAAAAGAGGAGATGTAACAGGAGAAGGCAGATATACAGTAGCAGATTTAAATAGGTTATCTAGATACATTGGTGGAGTTTTAGAAAATTTGTAAAATAAAAGGGGTAAAAATGAAAAAAATAGAAATCAATAAAATAGGAATCAATACTAAAAAATTAATAAGTGTAATATTATTAATTATATTAATAATAAATATCATACCTATAAATAGTGTTTTAGGGGTTACACCGAAAAATTACACAGTAAGTGATGGGGTTAGTGCAAGTTTAGATAGTGATGGTGTATTAACAATAACAGGTACTGGAGAAATACCAGATTACACAGCATCACAACCTGCACCATGGACACAAGAACAAATAAAAAAATTAGTAATAAATGACGGAATAACTAGAATAGGAAATAATGCATTTTATGGATTAGGGGCATTAGAAGAAATAACATGGTCAAATACACTTATATCTATTGGTGAATATGCTTTTTATAATTGTGTAAATTTAAAAGAATTTATAGCTCCAAGTTCATTAGAATTAATAGAATGGTCAGCATTTGAAGGATGTACATCTATATCAAACATTAAATTAAATGAAGGGTTAAAAGAAGTAGAATTAGATGCTTTTAAGGAAACAAAAATAAAAAGTTTAACAATACCATCTACATTAGAAGAATTTTCAAGTAGTGCTTGTTATGGAGTATTAACATTAGAGGAATATATAGTAGCAGAAGGAAATCCTACTTTTTGGACTGATAATGGAGCTTTATGTAGAACTCCAGAAAGTAAAAAATGGGTAGATTTTCTTGCGTATCCACCGGCAAGTACTTTAAAAATATATGAAATCCCAGATGGAGTTACATCAATAAGAAATCAAGCTTTTCAAAATTCTAAAAACCTAGAAGAAATTATAATACCAGATACAGTAACATTGATTAATGCATATGCATTTGAGGCAAGCGGAATAAAGCGAATTACTATACCAGACACAAAAATAGACCCATTTGGAATGGCACTTTTTAAAGATTGTACATCATTAGAAACTGTTAATATAGAAGCTTATATCGATGAAACTTATTTAGATAGTGGATTACATGCAACATTTGAGAATTGTACAAGCTTAAAAAATGTAAATATCTCTGAAGGGAAGATAAAAACAATATATAGAGATGCATTTAAAAATTGTACATCATTAGAAAAAATAGTTATTCCAGAAGGAACTAGATTTATAGAACCAAGTGCTTTCGAAAATTGTACGTCTCTTAGGGAAGTTGTTTGGCCAAATTCAATTTCAGCTGTAAGCGAAACAGCCTTTAAAGGTTGTAATCTTTTAAACCAAAAATATCCTGATGGATTTATTTTAAAACAAGATGGCTATTATAGAGGAGAGGATATTGATTTAAAAGTTTCTGGAGAATATCAATACGAAAAAACGAAAGAGGTACTAGATATAGTTAATGAAGAACGTAGTAAACAAGGAGTAGAACCATTAGTAATGGATACAGAATTATTTGAAACAGCAAAACAACGTGTAACAGAACTTGCAGTATTATATTCTCATACTAGACCAAATAGAGAAAAATGTTATACTATTTTTCCTAATAAAGGAACAACACAAGGAGAAAATATTGCAGCAGGTGCTTTTGGATTAAATGGCACGGCTGAGGAAGTTATGAATGGCTGGATGAATTCAGCTGGCCATAGAGCAAATATTCTAAATTCATCATTTAAATATATAGGTATAGGATGTTTCTATCATGATGGCACTTATTATTGGGCTCAATGTTTTTCAGATGCAGGAACTGAAATGACAAATTATCCAGCAAATGAAACAAAACAAGTAACGATATCTGCTAATAGTAGTTTAGTAAGTTTTTCAGCAAGTAAAGAAACGATAGATATGACAACAAATGATGAAGAAGTACTTAAAATATATGGAGAATATGATGATGATGAAAACTTCCGTAAATTTGTTGCTGATAATGACAACTTTGAATGGAAAAATTTAAATGAAGATATTTTAACAGTTGAAAATGGAACAATAAAACCTAAAAGACCTGGAACTGCTGTAGTACAGGCAATATCTGAAAGAGGAGATGTATTAGAAACTACAGTTAATATAAATGATGGAGATGCTACAATAAGCCTAAATGAAACAGAAATAATCATATATGAAGGTGAAACATATAAATTAGAAGCTATAATAAATTCAAAGTATGATGATGTAGAACATGAAGTAAAATGGAGTAGAACAAATACAGGTTATTATAATAAAGTATCAGTAGATGAAAATGGAGTGGTAACAGGACTATATGTAGGAGAAGCAACAGTAACAGCAACACTTCCAAATGGAAATTCTGCAAGTTGTAAAGTAACAGTAAAACAAACTGTTCCAATTACATCAGTAAGGTTGAATAAAACAAGCATGTCATTAAAAGTTGGACAAACGTCAACTTTAAAGGCATATATAGGACCACCAGAGGCAACTTATGATAGGACACTTGTTTGGAAAAGTAGTAATCCTGAAGTTGCAACTGTTGATGAAAATGGAAATATTGAAGCAAAATCTGCAGGAGAAACAACTATTACTGTAACGACAACTAATGGAATTGAAGCAACTTGTAAAATAACAGTAGAAGAAGCTTTTTTAAGAGGAGATATAAATAATGATGGAAGGTTAACAGTAGCAGACCTAACATATGGAGCAAGAAAATTAGGAGAAGGAACATTAACAGAAGAAGAGATAAAAAGAGGAGATGTGACAGGAGAAGGCAGATATACAGTAGCAGATTTAAATAGGTTATCAAGATATATTGGTGGAGTATTAGAAGAATTATAATAAAATAAGTTTTGCTGTTTTTTAGGACGGGGTCAAAAAACAGCAAATTGCAAGTAAAGAAAAAATAAAAAAATTAGAAAATTAAAAAATTAAAAAGGAAAAATTATTAAAGAGTATAAAGGGGGATTAGAGTGAAAAAGAAGATATGTTTTGTATTTCTATTAATTATAATTTTTGTTTTTCAATTAGCTGTTACATCTAATGCAGCAGCTAATATAGAAACATATACTTATACAACAGAAGAAAATAATGTTTCATCAAGGATTTTGATTAATGGAGGAACTGTGCAATATTCAAAACCATCTCCAGTATATGATTTCTTTGATGAAGATGGAAAATTTAATGTTATTTATACAAGTGAAAAAAATGTGTATTGGGCAAAATTTAATGATAATATGGAAAAAACAAATACAATAAAGATACCACAATATTATGATAAAACTAACACACCAGAAGAATTAAGAGATTTAGTATATAATTTCGGGAATGCTGTTTATTATAAAGAACATTTATATATTGTATTTGGAAGAGAAGGAACAACTGCACAAAATGGATTAAAAGAAGATACAATGGCAGTTGTAAAATATAATAAAAATGGCGAAAAAGTTGCTGAGACAAAATTGATAGCAGCCCAAAATAATTATTTTACAGATTATAGAGATGGAGCATCTTTACCTTTTTTTCCAAATGGTAATTGTAGTTTAACTGTAAATGAGAAAGATGATACTTTAGCATGTTTTTTTGGGACACATATGTATTCAGGTCATGATAGAGCAGGTTTGTTCTTTATAGATACTAATACAATGGAATGGGTTAGTAACCAGTATTATGCAGATGAGGTGAATATGGAAAAATATGAAAATATTAGAGGATATTATTCAGCACATTCTATGTCACAAAGAATTATTGCCACTGAAGATGGAGGATATTTATTAGCAGACCAAAATGATTCAAGTGCAAGAGGCTTATTAATAACAAAAGTAACACCAGATAGTAATGGGAATTTCCAAGCTGTAAGAGCTAGAATGTTACATTTTAGAGAAGGAAGTAATAGTACTTATGGATATAATGCAACTCATTTGTTATCTGGAAATATAATAGAATTATCAGATGGATATTTATATGTAGGTGCTATGGAAAAAACTTTGGATTTAGGTTATAGCTATGATATTAATGAGTCTTGGAATATTTTTGTACAAAAATATGATAAAGAGTTTTCTGAGGATAAAAGTATAGAAGAGACTCAAATGTTTGATACAGAAGTTAGAAAAGCAACTGGAACTAAACCTACTGAAAATCTATATGGTAGATTATATTTAACGGGAACAGAACAAGATTATGGAATAAAATGGTTAACAGATTTAAATAATGAGAAAACTGTTATGCAAATAAGGGCAGTAGAACTTGAAAATGATAATGTAGCAATTATATATGAAACTTATGATATAGAAAAAAGTACTAGAGGAGATTATTATAATGAGAAAAGTTCTACTAATCAAGTTTATTATATGATTATTGATGGGAATGGTAATATTATTTCTTCTCCTACTAAAATAGACAATGTTAATTTAACACCAGAAGAACTTTTCCAATATAAAGATGGTAAGATTTATTGGACTTCAACTGAAGAAGGTAATAACACAATAAAAGTTAATGTTTTAGATGTAAAAAATCCTATAAAATATTTAAAAGGAGATATAAATAATGATGGAAGATTAACAGTAGCAGACCTAACTTATGGAGCAAGAAAATTGGGAGAAGGAACATTAACAGAAGAAGAAATAGAAAGAGGAGATGTAACAGGAGAAGGAAGATATACAGTAGCAGATTTAAATAGGTTATCTAGATATATTGGTGGAGTATTAGAAGAGTTATAATAAAAAAATTACAAAATAAAGTAGATGTATAAATTATACGTCTACTTTTTTCAAAAATCATCCAAGGTTGATAATAGGAATTATTTACATAAATGTAAAGAATAAGCACAAGAAAACTACCAGAATAAGAGGAAAATTTTGGAAATAGATAAAGTATGTAATTAATTATCCTTATAAATGTGATGGAAACCTTTCTTTAATGCATAATCAATTGGAACATATTTATCGAATTTACATTTAGCACAGATGATACAATATTCCAGGCGGTAAGAAAAATGTCAAATAAAAATATGAAAGATGAAGATATAATGGATTATATGGATATTGCTAAAGAAGAAATGGAAAAAATGAAATTGCAAATGGCTTAAAAGATAAGAGAAGAATAGCCTCTTATTCTTTTTCTAAAAAAACTAAAATATTAGCAAAAACATTTGACAAAAGAAAGTATTTAATAGATAATAGATATGTAGAAATGTGAAAAAACTAAAAGATGAAATTGAAGTGTAAGATACAAAGGAGGAACAATATATGTATTTGTTTAATAGAATAACGGTAAATCCACAATTACCAAAGAGAATAGGAAAATTATCAGTTATAGCAAATAATTTATGGTGGTCTTGGAATACAGAATTCTTAAGATTATTTCAAAGAATAGATGGAGATTTATGGGAAAATTCAAATAAAAACCCAATCAAATTTTTAAAACATGTATCACAAGAAAGATTAGAAGATGTAGCCAAAGATGTTACATTCTTAAAAGAGTATGACAAAATAGTAGAAGATTTCGAAGGATATATGAATAGTAAAAATACATGGTTTAATAAAATGTATCCCGAAGAGAAAGAAGATTTAATAGCTTATTTTTCAGCTGAATATGGACTAGACCAAACTATTCCTATATATTCAGGAGGTCTTGGAATATTATCAGGAGATCATTTAAAATCAGCAAGTGATTTAGGAATTCCACTTGTTGCTGTAGGTCTTTTATATAAAAATGGATATTTTAATCAAAAGATAGATGGAAATGGAAATCAAGAAACAGAATATAATGATATAGATTTATATGATTTACCAATAAATCCTGTAAAAAATGATGTAGGAGACGACTTAATTATTTTTGTTAAATTTCCAAAAAGAAGATTATATTTAAAAGTATGGAGTATAAATGTAGGTAGAGTAACATTATACTTATTAGACTCTGATATTGAAAAAAATAATCCGGAAGATAGAGATGTAACACTAAGACTATATGGTGGAGACCAAGAAATGAGAATACGCCAAGAAATAGTTTTAGGACAAGCAGGAGTAGAGTTATTAACAAAATATTTAAAACTAAATCCAACAGTATATCATATGAATGAGGGACATTCTGCGTTTTTAACATTAGAACTTATGAAAAATGTTATTAAAGAAAAACAGGTATCTTTTGATGTTGCAAAAGATATAGCAAGTTCAAAAACAGTATTTACAACTCATACACCAGTTCCAGCTGGTAATGATATATTCCCACTTGATTTAGTAGAGAAATATTTTAAAGATTTCTGGCCAAGATTAGGTTTAGATAGAGAACAATTCTTAAGACTTGGAATGAAACCAGGAAAAGAATTGGACAACGGATTTAATATGGGAATATTAGCATTAAAAATTGCAGGTAAGAAAAATGGTGTAAGTAAACTTCATGGAGCAGTATCAAGAGAGTTATTTGGAGAGGTATGGCCTAATATTGCAGCAAATGAAGCACCAATTGGATATGTAACAAATGGTATTCATACTTGTTCATGGCTTGCACCAAGAATGAAGGAATTGTTTAATAAATACTTAATTCCATATTGGCAAGATAATATGCATAAAGACCAAATATGGGAAAAAATAAGAAATGTTCCAGATGATAAATTATGGAGTGTTCATAATGATAGAAAGATAAAATTGTTAAGACTAGTAAAAGATAATACATATGAGAGATTAAGACGTTCAGGATATAGTTATGAAGATATTAATGAGATAACATCAAAGTTAAATCCAAATGCTCTAACAATTGGATTTGCAAGAAGATTTGCAACATATAAAAGAGCAACATTAATATTTAAAGATTTAGAAAGAATAACGCAGATAATTAATAATAGTGAAAGACCAGTACAATTAATATTTGCAGGAAAGGCACATCCAGCAGATAAAGAAGGACAAGACTTAATTAGATATATTCATCAAATATCAATGATGCCACAATTTAAAGGAAAAATATTCTTACTTGAAAATTATAATATAGCAATGTCAAGATATTTGGTAAGTGGTGTTGATGTATGGCTAAATAATCCAAGGCGTCCAATGGAAGCTTCAGGAACAAGTGGACAAAAAGCATCTGTAAATGGAGTAATAAACTTTAGTGTACTTGATGGATGGTGGGCAGAAGGATATACTCAAAATAATGGATGGACAATTGGAGGAAACCAAGAATATGAGTCATATGAAGCTCAAGACCAAGCAGATAGCCAAAGTTTATATAGAACACTAGAAGAAAAAATAATACCAACATTCTATGATAGAGATAAAAATGGTATGCCAACAAAATGGATACAAATGATGAAGAACTCTATAATAACAACAGGAGGAAAATATAGTACATCTAGAATGCTTGTAGATTATACTAAAGATTATTACATGCCACTTTGTAAATTAACTAAAAAGTATTATAGTAACATAGATGATGTAGCAGAATTTAATAGTTGGAAGAAAGATTTGTATACAAATTGGAAAGATGTAAAAATAAGACAAACAGAAAATGATTTAGATAATATAACAATAGATGCAGGAAACAAAATAGAAGTAGGTTGTGAAATCGAACTTCCAAATATTGATGTAAATAATGTAACTGTTGAAGTTTATTATGGTAAGATATTAGAAAATGGTATAGTTGAAAATGTAAGCATAACGCCAATGACTCTGACAGAAGAAGATGAAGAAGCAAGAAAATATTATTTTACAGCAAAAATTGAGTTAACAACTGGTGGAAATTATGGTTATACATTTAGAGTTATGCCAAAACATGAAATGATTTTAGAACCAGCAAATCTAGATTTAATAAAATGGGTTACTAAGGAATAGGAGATATTCTCCTTTTCCTTTTTATATTTTTATGAAGTTTACAATTTACATAAACTATGGTATAATCCATTTTGTAAGAACTATTGTATTTCTAAAGTATTGTGCACCATAGGGAAAGACAATAGTTAAATAACCTTTAGAAAGGGAGGTAGAATGGAGTAGTAACTTGGTAAGATTGTAAGTCAGAACAAGGAGGAAAAACATGAGTAGAAATGAAATGCAAGGGGTTCCAAGTATGTTTCTTGCGATATCCCCACTAGATGGTCGTTATTCAGAAATCGGTAAGGCTTTGTCTCCGTATTTTTCTGAATATGGCCTTGTCAAGAACAGAGTATGGGTCGAGGTTAACTGGCTTGTTTTTATGCTAGAAAACCTCAAGGGTAGCAAGATTCTGGAGGACTTTCCTAAGGAGAGAATTCCAGACATTCTCAGCATCTATGAGAGCTTCTCTGCCGAATCCTTTGCGAGAGTGAAGGAAATAGAGGCAAGAACAAATCATGATGTTAAGGCTGTAGAGCTCTACATTGATGAAGAGCTTAAGGTCTTGGGAATGGATGAGCTCGTTAGCTATGTTCATATCGGATGCACATCTGAGGACATTACCAACTGTGCTTATGCAAACATCATTAAGACATCACTTCATGATGTTTGGATTCCTGAGGCTGAAAAGCTTATTAGCATTCTCGAAGGTTTTGCTATGAGATATGCTGATCTTTCAATGCTTGCTCATACTCATGGCCAGCCTGCAACCCCTACTACTGTTGGCAAGGAGTTCGCTGTCTTTGTACATCGCCTAAGGAATTCCTTGGACTATGTCAAGGCTATTAAGCCAACGGCAAAGTTCAACGGAGCAACAGGAAATTATGCAGCGATTTCTGTTGCATTTCCTAATGAGAATTGGCCAGAGCTTGCTAAGAAGTTCATAGAGGAGATTCTTGGGCTAACTTTCAATCCTGTAACTACGCAGATTGAGAGCCACGACTACATGTGTCGTCTTTTTGACGCTGTTCGTCATTTCAATAATGTCATGCTTGATCTTGATCGAGACATGTGGCTGTACATAAGCATGGAGTACTTCGGACAGAAGGTGGTTAAAAATGAGGTAGGAAGTAGTACCATGCCTCACAAGGTGAACCCCATCAAGTTCGAGAACAGCGAGTCTAACATTGACACATCTAATGGTCTTTTGCTTAGTTTGTCTAACAAGCTTGCTTGTTCACGTATGCAAAGAGACCTTTCAGATTCTTCATCTCAGAGAAATATCGGTGTGGCATTTGGATATTCACTTCAGGCAATTAGGCAAACCATCAGTGGCATGGGAAGAGTGCAAGTAAATAGCCAAAAGATTACCGAAGCTCTTGAGAGCAACTGGGAGGTCTTGGCAGAGCCAATTCAAACTGTGCTTCGTAAGTACGGTATTCCTGATGCCTATGATAGGCTGAAGGAACTTACAAGGGGCAAGAGAATCTCTAAGGAAGACATCCAAGAGTTTATCAAATCTCTGGACGTTCTTTCTCCTGAAGACAGAGAGAATCTTCTTCAGCTAACCCCTGAAGAGTATGTTGGCTATGCTTGCCAAATCGCAGAGAAGACTGCAAACAAGTAGGTCTTACTACTGCAACGTTCTACTAAGGAGCCGTTTACAATTTTGTGAACGGCTCCTTTCCTTGGTAAATAGAAAATTTTTGTAATGGATAAAAAAATTTTTGTAATGGATAAAAAAATATTGTATTTTCTTTTCAAAAATGTTAAAATTACTATGTATAAAAGGAGATTTCTATGAAAAAGAAAAAAAGATTTTTGATAATTATTTTAATTGTAGTAATTATATTAGGAACGTTATTATTAATTTTTAATAATAAAGATAAGATTACTAAAAATACTTCCAAAATAAAAGGAAATATTGAAATATCCAATAGCTCAAATGAAAGATTTATAGGGCAGATGACATTGTCTACAGAAAAAACAGCAGAGGCAATGGAAAACAATTCAAATGTTTTACAAAAAGCTATTGATGATGTTTCTAATGCAGGAGGAGGAACTATAACTTTGCCTGCAGGCACATATTATTTTGCACCAATAGGATTACATGAAGGTTGGGAATATTATGCTATTAGATGTAAAAGTAATGTAAAAATTATAGGTGCTGGAATAGATGAATCTAATACAAATTCTTGTACTGTACTTAAACCATATAGTAATAATTTAGAGGAAGCTTTTACAATGTTTGATTATACTTCAGGAGAAGATGGGGTATATTTAGAAAATGCTGATTTTGAGGATTTTGTAATAAATGGAGAAGAATCTACAAAAAGTGGCTCATATTCTACACAAGGAAAAGGTTTTGCTTTTTCATATTTTAAGGATTGTGATTGGAATAATGTTGTTGTAAAAAACACAGATAGTACGGGGTTTGGTATGGATTTTCCAATAAATAGCACAGTAACAAATTGTATTGCAATAAGATGTGGGAAAAAAGCGTCTGATACTGACGTTGGAGCATCAGGATTTGGAATAGGAACAGGATACTCAGAAGATGAATCGATGAAAATTTCTAACTGTATAGCAATTGGAAACAGAAAATTTGGTTTCTTCTTTGAACATCAAACTAGATTTGGAAGTTCAATTTTTCAGGCAAGAGAAGCAAAAGGTTTTTTGGTTCAAGATTGTATAGCAAAAGGAAATATGTATAATTTTGGTGGAGAAAGAGCATATGATATAATTTATAGTAATTGCGTATCTGAAAATATGACTAATAATGATCCAGATCCTTTAAGGAATCAAAACGAAACAGCTTTCTATTTTGGAACAAATTCAAGAAGGACATATTTAATAAATTGCGAGTCTAAACAAAAATATAACAATTTAACGGATAGAGAGGTATTCTATTATGAACCAGTACTTTGGGCAGCAAATAATTCAATAATAGATAGTGGCGAATCAAAACCGGAATATAATGCTTTAGAAGAATGTGGTAAAGCAGAAGCAATAGTCATGCTGTGGAGATTTGCTGGTAGACCAGGCGATGTGTTAATAGGAGGAGAACAAGTAAATACAGGATATGATGATATACCTACAAATGAATGGTATTCTGACGCAGTAGCTTGGGCTTATGGAGATGGAATATTAAGTGGTGGCGAAAGTTATAGTCCATCAATTGGGTGTAATAGGGGAGACTTTATAACTATGCTTTGGAGATATGCAGGAAAACCTATTGTAAGTACACAAAATGATTATATAGATGTAGAAGAAGGAGATTTCTTCTATGATGCTGTGAATTGGGCTGTAAAAGAAGGAATAATAATACCTCAAGGAAGTGAATTTAAACCTGCAACACCATATACAAATGCTGAAATTTTGACTTTACTATATAGATATGACTCACTAAATCCACAAAGAGTGGTAGTATATGATTATTGGAAAAATGGAGGAAATAACTCTGAAAAAGTTTATGAAGTAAAACATAAAGCAGAGAATGTAGATTTTAGTGTAGAAGCTCAAAAAGAAGGATACGAATTTATAGGATGGTCAACAAATGAAAATGCAACAATAGGAACATCTTCTATAAATATGAATAAGGATAATATTTATTTATATGCATTATATAGAAAAGATATAGAGATAACATATGATGGAAATGGTGGAAACAATGCACCATCAAATCAAGGTGGAACAATCTATAACAAAGAATTAAGTACAGATATAAGAATAAGTAATACTATTCCTGAAAAAGATGGATTTATCTTTAAAGGATGGAGTGATAATAAAGAGTCCCAAGAGATTAAATATGAACCAGGAAGGACATATTCATTTAATGATAGTTGTACACTATATGCAGTATGGGAAGAAAATACCGATACAGAAACTTATATGTTAACAATAAGACCAAATGGTGGAACATGGAATAATTCAACACAAGATGTAGAAATTAATGGGAATTCAGGAACAACAGTTGATATACCAAACCCGATTCCACCAAAAGGTTGTACAGTAACATTTGATGGAAATGGAGGAACGGCTGAAAAGACAGCTGAAACGTCTAAAAAGGTTTTCAGTAATTGGACACTAAGTGGAGCAGGAAATTTAAATGGAACAAAATATACATTTGGAAATGGTTTGGCAACTATAACTGCAAACTATAAAGATAGCGGAATAGAAATGCCATCAGCAACAAAAAATGGATTTGTATTAAGAGGATGGACAGACGTAAGAGATGTGGCACAGGTAAAATACAGAGCAGGAGAAACATATATATTTAATAATGATTGCACATTATATGCAGTATGGGGACAAGAAGGAGAAGAGGAAGAAGCATATCTAGTAAGATACGATTATTCTTATAATGGAGGAGAAAGTTCAGATAAAATACAAGAAGAAAAATTACCTGGAGAAAAAATTGACCTAGATGTAGAAGCAAGAAAAACAGGATATGAATTTGTAGGATGGTCAACAGACCCAGATGCTAAAGAAGGATTAGAATTTTTAGTAATGGAAAACAAGAATATTACTTTATATGCAATATTTAAGAAAGATATTAGTCTAAACTTTATTGATTATAAAGGAACAGAAGAAAATCAAACAGAAGAAAAAATAACAATATATAATAATGATAAAGGTGAAATTACAGCTCCTGAAATAAATCAATATTCAGATTGGACTTCAAAATATTGGACAAGTGATAAGCAACCAGATGCAGAACAAACTGTAGAATCAGGAGGGGTAATTACAAATATAACTGAAAATCAGACATATTTTGCAAGATATACAAAAGAAATATCAATATCTTTTGACTTAAATGAAGGAGAAGGTACATTGCCTGAAACAATAAATGGTAATATAGAAGTAAATAGCAATGATATAAATAATATAAAAGGATTTGAAGCAACAATTCCAGATGCTGAAATTTCACGAGATGGATTTACATTTGATGGATGGATGACCAATAAAGATGAGACAGGAACAGATTATGAAATAGGCGAAAAGGTTGTATTTGATTCAGATACTGTACTATATGCAAAATGGACTAAAGAAGGAGATTCTACAGTTGATGGTGATTTACCTGTTCTAATACTAGAATATAATAAAGATAAATGGACAAATCAGGATATTGAATTATTAATAACAGCAGAAGATAAAGAATCAGGAATAGATAGAGTAACAGTAAATGGTGAGATTGTTCTTGAAAGTGATGGAAGTACATCATATACTATTAAGGAAAATGGAACATATGATATTGAAGTAATAGATAAAGGTGGAAACAGCCTAAAAAGATCTATTACAATATCTAATATAGATAAAGAATTACCAGAAATAGAAAAGATAGAGAAGGATGGAGAAGAAATAAAAATTACTTCTATCGATAATGATTCTGGAACAAATAGGATTGAATACAGTTATGATGGTGAAACTTGGTACGATTTATTAGATGAGAGCATAGATAAAGAATTTATTGTAAGAAATTATGTGTATAAATCAGGAGAATCATATGCTATATTAGAGGTAGCTAATAGAAATGATATTATATATTTCAGAGCTATTGATGAAGCTGGAAATATAGGAGAAATAAAGTCTATAAAATTAAATTATGAAAATGACGATCCATTTGATAATGAAAATACAACATCAAATAATAATAGTGGTAACAATAATATTAATGGCAATACAAATTCACAAAATACACAAAAAGGTGAAAGCAAAAATGCGGGATTGGCAAATAAATGGTTACCATATGCAGGTAAAAATACAATTATTATTTTGATTATAATAATATTTATTGCCGCAATAATTTTCAGAAAAAAATACAATGACTTAAAAGATGTAAAATAAGTTAAGATTTTATATAAAAGGGTATGCTTATTACATACCCTTTTATAATACAGCTCCGAGGATTAGTATACTGATAATATTATTATATATTTCATCAAATTGGGAAATAGGTAATGGATTTTCACCAATACCTGCTTCAATAGTATATCCAGGTCTGTTGTATTCTTGGATAAACCAATCTTTATATCCAGCAAAGCTTGAATTATATGGAGTTTCTGCTAAGAGATAGCCACTAGCTTGAGCGAATCTATTTCCAATATATTCACTATTAGGTGGGTTAAAATCTTGAAATTGCCAGTAAATTTCTTGACCTTGAGTATGGAATGCAATAACTAATCTAAAGTTATAGGAAAGAGTAAAGTTGTAAATTGCAAGAGCTTCCGGTTCTGTTAAAGGATCATATCCCACAAAGTCACGAGGGCTTGGCTTGTTAAATCCTTGTGCATATTTTATTTCTTTTGCTTGATTCCAACCAGCTGGAAATTGTAAATTTAAATCAACTCCTGTAATGTTGATTAACTTCCATACATTAAAATTATAATAATAAAAAATAAAAATATTTACAGAAGCAAGGTGTTTTAATGCATCTTGTACTTTTTATTTCTATATCTATACGATAAATAGGACATACCCTATGCGATATTTAGGACAGAGGTATGTCCTAAATGGGACAATATAATATTATAAGTATAATAAGATAGATAGATTATTAATTATATATAAAATATTAAAAAAATGTAAAATTTTTATTGACAAAAGAACAAATGTTTGATATAAATATGAATGATAATTATTTTAGAATAATATTTTAAAATAATTAAAAATGTGGTAATATATATTTACATTAATTGGTCAGAAAGGATGATGATATTTTGAAAAGTAATATATTAAAAGCAATTGTTAATTTAGTCCAAACTAACAATTATGAATTAAAAGAATTTTATAATTTCCATAATAGAGCGAATAATATGGGAGATGCACTTGAGGAATATATTAAAGATATCTTCGCGGGTACATATTTAGTAACTAATGAGCAAGATAGATTAGAAAAAATTAGTGAAACTTTTAGCTATTTAGGTAATAACTCTAATCCTCCTGATGCTATGTTAAGAAGTGGAGATGCCATTGAAGTAAAGAAGATAGAAAATAATAATTCCTCTTTGGCACTAAATTCTTCATATCCTAAACATAAATTATTTTCTGACAGTCAAATGATAAGTAACAGTTGCAGAGATGCTGAAGATTGGAATGAAAAAGATATTATCTATGCTGTAGGCGTAGTAGATGAAAATAAATTAATCAATTTATGTTTTGTATATGGATTAGATTATTGTGCAAGTCAAGAAACATATATAAAAATAAAGAAAAAAATAAAAGATGGAGTCGGAGCAATACCTAATGTTGAATTTTCAGAGACAAAAGAACTAGGAAGAGTTAATAAAGTAGATCCATTAGGAATTACATATTTGAGAGTTCGTGGAATGTGGGGAATTGAAAATCCGTGGACTGTTTTTAAATATGTATATGAGAAAGATTTAAGTAAGGAGTTTAATTTTTTTGCGATAATAAATGAAGAAAAATATGCAGATTTTAGTAAAGAAGATAGAAAAGAATTTGAGGATTTTGTTAATAAAAGTGATTTAAATATGACAAAAGTAAAAATTAAAAATCCAGATAATCCAGCTATATTAAATATGGCATATTTAATAACATACAGTAAATAAGGAGGAAATTATGAAAGTTATTAGTCTTTTTTCAGGGGCTGGGGGATTAGATTTAGGATTTGAAGAAGCCGGTTTTGAAATAGAGTGGGCAAATGAATTCGATAAATCAATATGGGAAACATATGAAAAGAATCATAGCAATTATTTAGATAAAAGAGATATAAGAAAAATACCATTAAACGAAATTCCTGAATGTGATGGAATAATTGGAGGTCCACCATGTCAAAGTTGGAGTGAAGCTGGAGCATGTAAAGGAATTAATGATGATAGAGGAAAATTATTTTATGAATTTATAAAAATTCTGAAAGATAAAAAGCCAAAATTTTTTGTTGCAGAAAATGTGTCAGGAATGCTTGCAGAAAAACATAAAGATGCAGTACAAAACTTTATAAAAATGTTTAAAGAAGCAGGTTATGATGTTAATCTATATTTAGTAAATGCCGCTGATTATGGAGTGCCACAAGATAGGAAAAGGGTATTTTACATAGGCTTTAGAGAAGACTTAAATATAAAATTTGAATTTCCAAAACCATTAGGTAAGAAAGCAAATTTAAGAGAAGCTATTGGAGATTTACAAGATACGGCTATTCCTGCATTAGAAAAAAACAAAACAAATGGAGTTTATTGTAAATTCCCAAATAATGAGTATATGACAGGAGGCTTTTCTACTATATATATGTCAAGAAATCGTGTAAGAACTTGGGATGAACAATCATTTACAATACAAGCTGGAGGTAGACATGCTCCAATTCATCCTCAAGCACCCAAAATGATATTTGTAGAAAAAAATAAAAGAGAATTTGTAAAAGGAAAAGAAAGTTTGTATAGGAGACTTACAGTTAGAGAATGTGCTAGAATTCAAACATTTCCGGATAGTTTTAAATTCTATTATACAGATGTAGCTGATGGATACAAAATGGTAGGAAATGCTGTTCCTGTAAGATTAGCAAATGTAGTCGCAAATGCAATAAAGGATAGTCTGTCTAATTAAATATTATAAGAAAATTAG
This sequence comes from uncultured Clostridia bacterium, assembly GCA_944392605.1. Classification (GTDB taxonomy): domain Bacteria; phylum Bacillota; class Clostridia; order TANB77; family CAG-508; genus CAG-269. The sequence goes on from CALXXE010000006.1 coordinate 68,241, forward strand.
ATATGATGTTAATATGAATTATGTAAAGAAAGGTAGAAATTTTCTTAAAAGTGTGATAAAATATCTATAATTAAAATTGTACGAAAGAAAAGTAGAATAACTCTTCTACTTTTCTTTTATATAAAGGGAGCAAAGTTATGGAAGAAACAATTGAATTTTATGGTTTTAGAGGAAATATTATCTTTCCAAATCAAGTTACATTATTTAGTTTGGGACTTGAAAATAATTCTAGAGACAAGAATAAAGTATTTACAAATTTCTTTGAAGAATTGAAAAGTTCAGGAAAAGTTGATTCCGAATATCAAAAAAGAAAATATTATTTGATTTTTATTAATCAATATGATTCAATTATTCAGTGTCAACTAGCCAGAGAAAGAATTTTTGATAAGTATGAAATGACTAAAGAAAAAGTAATTGGAACAAAAGATCAAGATTTCCCTTTTATAAATGTTTTTGTTGAGCTCAAAACACAGAAATTCTTAATTGAATCAAAAACGACAGTTTTTGATAATTATAATACATGTAGCAATGTTATTCAGAATATAATGAATAAATATCTTAAAAAAGTAGATGCAACAATAAATGTAAATCCAATTGTAGAAGAACAGAAATTTTGGAAATTTTTTGAGGGTGATAACGAAGTAAAAAATTTAACTTTCAATTTAGCAGTACCTAATTTATTTGATGCAAGTGATGATGCAACAAGGTTTTTAAATGATGCTAGAGATAATGTAGGGGCAAGTAATGTTTCTTTGAATTTTACTAATACAGAAGGAAAGTTACAACCCAATAAAGAAGGAATAGAATCTTTTGTTAAATATACAAGTGCCGGAGGAGGAACTTGGAATCTAAAATATAAAAATAAAAATGGTGATACAAAGAATGTAAGTAGTGAACAAAAAAGTAAGAAAATTAGTATAAAATTTTTAAAAAATGAACTTAATTCTTTGAATAAAGAAAAAATTGAAAGAATAAAATACGAGATGCAAAAAATTGAAACAATAGAAAAATTTAGGGAGGAATCAAGTGAAAAAGATAGCGATAATTAGTATAATTATTATTTTGAGTTTTTTTACAGCTTCTACTTCAAAATCATTTATTGTTAATGCAGAGTTATTAATTCCATTTCTTTTTACAATATTAGGATTGACTGTAACTGCCTATACTTTTATTTATGCTCCAATTTCTGAAATTTTGAAAAAAGAAAGTATGAAGAATGATGAGTCTAAGCAAAAATTACAAAAGTTATTGAATAGTTTTGAAGAAGATATGATGCTGATATTTTTCTTAACAATTGCAATAATTGTTGTGGATTTTATGAAATATATGGATATACCTTTAGTAAAAAATGTGCTAAATCTTGATTTAGGAATACTAAAAATCATATCTTTAAAAGAGTATATTTTCAATTTTATTATATCTATAAGTGCATGTTTTTCTTTCTATTCTTTATATGATTTAATGCAAGCTACATTTAAAATATTGAGGAAGAGCTTTGATAAATAGATATTATAAAATATAATTTTATAATAGATAAAAATATAGTTTTTTATTGCAATTTTACTAAAAAATATTCTCCCAGCGGGCTAAAAAGGTATTAGGAGAAAATCTCCTAAACAGCGAAAAGGGTGTCAAGACACCAAGCTGGCGAGTTTTAGACAGTACAAAATGCCACACTATAGTTTATGAATTACTATTTAAAAATTTTGTTAAAAGAAAGATTGTTAAATTTATAAATTAACAATCTTTTTTTGTGCCCTTTTTTCTTTTTATGTACCCATTTAAACAATAAATAATAAAAATAAAGTATAGTAGTGTCATAACATAAGAACAGATTTAATACTTTAAAGAAATAGAATAAATCATAAATACAATTTTTAAATTATATGAATATCATTTTTTTATAATAATAAATATTATTAAGAGGTGTATATTTTGAAAAAAGACGAGATAAAAATATACTGTAAATTTAATAAAACAAAGACATCAATAGATAAAGTAATTTGCAAAATGTTTTGTGATTTTGTTGAAAACAAAAAACTTCATAAAAATATTGAAAAAAGAGCTGACAAAAATCAAAGATAAGGTTAGAATAATTTTAATGTAAATATTTTTATGGGAAGGAGTGGTATGTTTAAGCTAATATCTAAAAATTATAAAGTACGGAATGTATATTAGATTGTCTCGTGAAGATGGAGATAAACAGGAAAGTGAAAGTATTGGAAATCAAAGAAAAATTATTGAAAGGTACTTAAAAGAACAGAATTTAAATGTCATAGATGAATATGTTGATGATGGCGTATCTGGAACTACATTTGACAGACCTCAGTTTAATAGATTAATTGCAGATATAGAAGCACGGCAAAATAAATATGGTAGTAACCAAAGATTTATCTAGACTTGGCAGAGATTACATTAAAACAGGATACTATATAGAAAATTATTTTCCAGAAAATAAAATTAGATATGTTTCAATATTAGATGGTATAGATACATATAGCGAAACAATAAATAATGATATTACACCATTTAAAGCAATTTTAAATGATATGTATGCAAAAGATATATCTAAAAAAATAAGAAGTGTTTTCAAAGAAAAGCAAAAGCAAGGAGAATATTTATGTAGCATATCTGCATATCGGATATAAAAAATATTTGAATAATAAAAATAAATTAGTTATAGATTTTAATGTCGCTGATATAGTTAAGAAAATATTTGATATGTATGCAAATGGAGCGGGAACTAAATTAATAGTACAATATTTAAATGATAATCATTATTTAAGTCCTTTAGGATATAGAAAGACAGGAATTATTCAGGATAAAAATAGCACCAATTATTTATGGAATGCAACAACACTATGCAATATGCTAAAAAACGAGGTGTATATAGGTAATACGGTTCAAAATAAGGTATCAGTTGTTTCTTATAAGGTAAAAAAACTTCGTAAAGTGGAAAAAGAAAATTACATAAGAGTTAATAATACGCATGAAGCTATAATTGATAAAGACATATTTGAAAAAGTTCAACTAATACATAAAGAAAGAAGTAAAAGAGTTATAAAGCAATATGACTATTTATTGAGAGGTTTGATTTATTGCAAACATTGTCGGTTGGCAAATGCAAATTGTATTAAAAGTTAATCATCATAGCAATCGTCCAAAGATTCCATATATTGTAGATTCAGATTATAAAAAAAGAAATTGCTATGCTAGAAATTTAAATTACTTAAAATTTGAAAATAAAATTATAGAAATAGTAAGAAAAGTGTGTAAAATATATGTAAATCATAGTTTGCTAGAAGATACATATAAAAAGGCAAAAAATAAATCTATAGATATATTATCAGCTACTAAGAAACAAATTGAAGAAATGGATATTAATATAGCAAATATTAATAGAAAATTAGATAACTTATATGAGGATAAACTAAATGGAATATTAATGGATATGGATTTTAAAAGAATTTCTGAAAAGTTTATAATAGAAAGAGAAAAGCTAATTAATGAAAAAAGTAAATTAACGGATAGATTGCAAGAATTTCAAAGTCATCAATTAACAAATAATAAAAGCGATGAAAAGCAAATGAATAAAATAATTAATGAATTTCTAGAAATGAAGGAAATAAGTAAATCTTGTTTATTTAGACTTATCGATAAAATAGAGATAGACAAAGATAAAAATGTATTTATAACGTTTAATTTTGCTCCATTAAATACAATAAATGAAAATATAGATGAATTTATTGAAATAGACGAATTTTTAAATAATGACAAATCATTTAAAAGTAATATTGTATAAAATAAATACAAGATTTTGTAGATGTAGAAAATTACTACATTATTTTTTGAAAAATAAAAAATTGGAAGTTAATAAAACTTTCACCATTAAAGTTTGCCTTCCAACCATCAGGAAAAGGAATACTTGGAAAATTTTCAGCAATAGATTTAAAAGAACGATAAATTAAGCTGCCAGTAGGGTAGAAGCCAGTAACTAAATCAACCCCATCAGGATTTACCATAGGCATAATGTAGATAGATGTTTGAGTAAATAAATCTCTAATTCTAACTCCATAGAGGGAACTATTATTAACATATGCTAAACAATAATCTTCTATAAATTTCATAAGAAGAACAGAAGTAATCCACTCTTGTGCATGAATAGAACCAGAGTAGAAGATTTGTTTTCTACCGCGACCAAGTTTAATTACAGGAATACTTTTACCAAGAACACTAAATCCAACATTTTGAATTTGGATAAATGGATAAGTATTATTTAGTTCATGAAGATTAGACATCATAATTTCATGAGTATAATTAATATTTGTTTGAACAATAGCCATAAAATCACCTAAGATATCATATGTAAAAGAGTAATAATTGTGTCAAAATAAAAGGTTTTTTTAGTAGGAAACAATTTATATTTTTCTTAATATCCTAATATTAGGAGGTAAAAGTTATGAATGATATAAATCCAATTTTATATACTATAAGACCAGGGGATACTTTATATAATTTAGCCATGCAATATGGAACAACAGTACAAAATATAATTGATACAAACTTATCATTGGAACCATATAATTTAAGAGTTGGGCAACAAATTTATATTTATCCAGGTTATAATCAAGATAACAATTATTATTGGGTAAGTATAAATGAAGTTAGACTATTAGAAAAAATGAATTTAGTATGGGAACAACATATCATGTGGACACGTATGCTTTTAATTAGTATTGCGGAAAAATTAAAAGATTTAGAAGCAACTCAAGACAGATTATTAAGAAATCCTAAAGACATAGCAGATGTTTTTAGACCTTATTATGGAAATAGTGCAGCAAGTGAAATTGAAAAGTTATTAACAGAGCATTTAGTAATTGGAAAAGATTTAATTATAGCATTAAAGAATAAAAATAAAGAACTAGCAAGTTCGTTAAATACAAGGTGGTATCAAAATGCAGACATGATGGCAGGAGCATTTAGTAGTATAAATCCATTCTATAATAAAGAGGAAGTACGTAGAATGTTATATGAACATTTAAGACTTACAACTAAAGAGGTAAATGCTAGATTGGAAGGAGACTATGTAACAGATATAAATGCTTATGATATGGTCCAAAAAGAGATTTTAAATATGTCACAATTTTTTGTAGACGGAATAGTAAGACAATTTCCAAATTTATTTTAAGTAGGATTATAAATAATAATAGCAAAGTCTTGGATTTGAATTCAAGGCTTTTTTCTATGAGTACAACTTTTTTAATTATATACTATAAAGGGAACAATATATAGATAATAATAATTTTAAACTGCTTGTAATTTTTATTTTTCCAAGTTATAATGATAATATGAAAAAGTTAATAGTTAGTAAAAAATATGATGGAAAAAAATTGAATAAGTTTTTATTTTCTAATATTTCAGGATTGACAGAAGGATTATTTTATAAAACGCTTAGAAAAAAAGATATAAAAATAAACGGAGAGCGTGTTAATTCTAATGTAACTGTAAGTGATGGGGATGAGGTGTTAGTATACATATCAGATGAATTATTAAATTCTAAAGTTTCATTAGATATTGTTTATGAAGATGAAAATATCTTAGTTGTAAATAAACCTTACAATTTAGAAGTAACAGGCGAAAATAGTTTAACTAGTATAATTCATGAAAAATATAAAGAAAGTAGCTTTTTACCAATGCCCTGTCATAGAATAGATAGAAATACACAAGGATTAGTTTTATTTGCCAAAAATGAAGAAGCATTAGAAATACTTTTAGATAAGTTTAAGAATCATGAAATAGAAAAACATTATCTAGCATTAGTATATGGTTTGCCAAAAGACAATTATAAAAGATGTGAAGCTTATCTATTTAAAGATAATAAAAAATCAAAAGTATATATTAGTGATATTCCTAAAAAAGGATATAGAAAAATTATTACAACATATAGAGTATTAGAAAGAAAAAAAGACAATAGAACTCTTTTAGATGTAGAAATAGAGACAGGAAGGACACACCAGATAAGAGCCCATTTAGCCTTCTTAGGTTATCCAATAATAGGAGACCGGGAAATATGGTAAAAATGAGATTAATAAAAAGTTTGGTAAAAAGTATCAAGAACTAAAAAGTTATATGTTAAAATTTAATTTTAAAGAAAATAACGGAAGTTTAGGGTATTTAAATGGAAAAAGTTTTATAATAAAGGATAATAATAAATTAAGTTATTTTTCAGATAAAATATAAAATAAATAAAAGTATAATGTAAAAAGTGAGTGTAAAAATGAATTTTAAATTAGATAAAGAAGTAAAAGAAAAAATGATATCTTCTAAAATAACTATCAATAAAGTGAATATAGAAGAAATTGATGAAATATTAAAACTTTATTTAGAAAGAATTGAGTGGTTTAAAGGTGAAAATATAATGCAATGGAGAAAGTATTTAGAACATCATCCGAAAAGTGAGTTTGAAGATGTAATAATAAATAGTAATTATTTTTGCTTAAGAAAAGAAGGAAAAACAATAGCTGGATTTGAAATCACAGAAAATAATAAATATTGGGAAGATAATAAAGATGCTTACTACATTAAGAAGTTAGTAACAAAAGTTGGAAGTAAAAATATAGGAAAATTAATAATAGAAATATCTAAAGATTTAGCTAAGATAAATAACAAGAAATATTTAAGATTAGATTGTCTAAGTACAAATAAAAAGTTAAACGAAATATATGAGAAATATGGATTTGAACTAGTAAAGATTGGTAAAGATGATTATTATAATTATTCATTAAGAGAATGCAATATACAATAAAAAAATTGGTAAAAAATCAGGGCTTCTGAAGGGAAAGTGATTTATAATGGATTTAAAATATATAGAAAGTGACATAGGAAAGAAAAAATTAAAAAGTATAAAAAGAATAAATTTTCCCTATTTAATTAGTTTTATATTAATTACAATTATTTATATTTTTCTTATGCTTGATATCAAAAGTGGAAAAATAGCTCCAATAGTAGTTTTTTCAGTTATATATATTGGTGTTGCGTTGCTATTAAGAATTATTAGAGGAAGACATACAAATAGAGTTATACAAGAAACACTAACACAAGAAATTTGTTTAGATGGTTTTATAAATCTAAATATTTATAGGGCAAAAAAACTAGAAAAGAGAATCAAAAAACGTAATTTTAGTAAAATATATAATTATACATTAATAAACATAATTGATGCGTATTTAAGAAAAGGTGATTTTGACCAAGCAAATAATATTATTGAATTTCTAGAAAAAAGAGAATTAGATGATTTAGCTAAAATTTTCTTGATTAAAAATAAAGCTACCATAGCTTATTATGCAAATAATATAGAAGCTTTTAAAGGACAGTATGAAGAAATTAAAGAAATATCAAATTTAGTACCTGAAAAAATAAAAAGACAAATTTTAGCTTCATTAGACTTACAAAAATATATGCTTGAAAATAATAAAGACGAAGCAAATAAAATATGTGATAAATTATTAAATAATAAAATGTTAATAAATAGAGTTACAGCTTCATATTATAAAGGTATAATTTTGGAAAAAGAAAATAATGAGGAATATAAGAAATATTATAAATTTGTTGTGGAGAACGGAAATGATTTATATATTGCAAAAATTGCAAGTGAAAAGGTGAATATGAAGGGAGAAATAAGGTATAGAAGAAAAAAGCATATAGGATTTAAAATATTAACTATTATACTTTTTATAATTCTTTTATTTTCTACATTATTTATATGTGACTTTTTCGTAGAAGATGTAAAGGTAAAAAAGTGGGATACAGGAATAGTTTATCTAAATAATCAAGAAGTTAAATTGCCTTGTACTATAGAAGAACTTGAAAGTAATTTGAATGTAACAATAGATAAATCAAAAATAGATGATAATTTTTATTATTTATACTTAGACGAAAATTATTTTAACATAGGAGATATTACATTGATTTCAAGTGACAAGTGTATTACTTTATATATAAAAGGTAATGAGGTAGTTGGACTAAAAGTAGATATATCAAATCTTTGGAATGATGAGCTGGATACAGAATTAGGTAATATTGTAACATTTCCAGGTAATATAACAACTAATAGTACAATTGATGAAATTAAAAAGACATATAAAACAGGCATTATAAATCCTTCAATGAGAGAATGGAGTGAAGAGATAGGATATGGAGATAATGCTTATGAGTCTTCAGGAATAAGTTATTCAGGAGATAGATATGATATAAGCATAGAGTGTAAAGAAGAAAGAGTAACTTCAATATATTATTATTATAAATAATTTAAAATAAGGAGAAAAAATGAAAATAGATATTAATAGAGTTAAAATAATTGTTATGGTTCCTACCAAGAATTTACAAGAAGTTAGAGATGCTGTATGCGAAGCTAGTGCAGGAGTAATTGGAAATTATACATATTGTTCTACATCTACAAAATGTGTTGGAACATTCAAACCTAATGAAAAAGCTAATCCATATATTGGTAAGAATAATCAATTGGAGTTCGTAGATGAAGAAAAATTAGAAGTAGTATGTGATGTAAATAAAGTAAAAGATGTTATTCTTAAGTTAAGAGAAGCTCATCCTTATGAAGAGCCAGCTATTGATATTATTCCATTACTGGATGAGGAAAGTTTTAATTAATACTGTAAAGAAGATTATCAAAAAATGATAATCTCCTTTATATATAATAGCTTTATTTGGAGCGAATCACATACAAGTTACGAACTTTGTTCTCTTTCTACAAATAGTATATATTAAGATTAATATAATTTCAATATAATATTCTCCAATAGTATAGATTGTTTTTTGTTTTAATGATATAATTAGCAAAACAAACAAATTGCTAAATTTTGAAAAAATATTAAGCTGAAAAATAGAGGAGGTATATTCTAGAATGGGATTATTTAGTAAGAAAAGTTCGTCTGAAAAGTTATTTGAAGCTGATAAAGCAGTGAGAAATTTTGCAAAAGGGAAAAAGAATCTTTCAGAAAAAGAACATAAGAAATTACACAAACTATTAAAAAAAAGGGCTGATGCAATGTCTAAAGTTTCTGGTGTAAAAATTTCTCCAATCTTTTCGTCATATAAAGAGGCGAAAAAATTCAGAGAAAGAAATAAATAAGATTATATCAAACTATTAAATTAACTAGTTACTTAGTATTTCTATTTTGACGAGAAAGATTTTGATTTGAGAATACATGATATGATTGATTAGTAATGTAAAGAAGTAAATATTTATTAAATAGGAAAACTAATGGCGAAATATAAAGATATTCTTACATTTTCAAATGGTGAAAAACTAGATAGTTTAGAAGAATATGGGGATGACAATTTTGAAGCAACATTTAGTTCTTATAGTGTTGCCGAAGAAACAGCGTTATATGCAGTTAGTTGTACAAGGAAAGGTGCAGAAGTTTTACATATGAGTAATCCAGAAAATTACGATTATGATGAAGAAAATTTTGAGAATCCAGAATATGAAATTATGGAAATAGATGAATAATTTAGTAGAGTAAGTAATATTGTTATTTATAATTTAGAAATTTCAATTATTTTTGATTGTTGTTACTTTTCTTCTAAATCATTTTTAGAAACATTATCATTTGTATAGTTATTAATTAATTTTCTAATGAAGTCAGACTGAGATAGCCTGGCTTCATTAGATTTAATAATTAATGTCATAATGGTGCGACAATTTTACTTAATGGAGCGGGTAGAGGGAATCGAACCCTCGCGACAAGGTCGGAAGCATTGCATTCTACCACTAAATTATACCCGCAAAAAAATAAGATTGTTACAACAATAAGTATAACATATTAACTAAGAAAAGTAAAATTAGAAATATTATATTATAAAATAGTTATTCCAAATCATAAAAATTTTTAAATTCATAACCTTGAGATTTTAAATAATCAATTGAATCTTTTAATACAAGAGAACTATCATTAACATCATTTGTATCATGCATTAGAATAACAAGAGTATTCTTATTTTTTGAAGATGATATCAAATTGTTTAATAATTGTTCTTTAGTATATTTTTGTTCAGAGTCTTTATTCAATGCATTCCAGTCGATATAAGTGTATTTTATATCTGATAGATAATCAACATATTTATTTTTCTTATCTTTATAAATATTAGACATAAATCCATTAGGAAATCTAAATACATGTGAACAATAATTACTAATGCCAATAGCATTTCCAATTGCTAAATCTGTTTTCTTTATTTCATTAATAAAGAATCAGTATTTTTATATAAGAGAGAATTATTATGACTATATCCATGATTAGCTATGTAGTGACCTTCTTTATAAGCTCGATTTACTATTTCAGGATATTCTTCGACTTTTTTTCCTAATACAAAAAAAGTAGCTTTAATGTTTTCTGATTTTAGAATATCTAAAATTTTAGGTGTAATTAAAGAGCTTGGACCATCGTCAAAAGTTAGATAAGCAACTTTTTTATGATTTTTAAAAATATTATTAATACTATCTATAAATTTATCTGATTCATTAGTAGTATAACTTGAAGCGAGCAATACAGTATTAGAGAAATAAAAGATAAAAGAAATAAACAATATTAGTAAAAGGAAAGCTACAATAAAAATTTTTTTATTTAACAAGAAAATTTTCAAAAACATCACCAATAAAGAATATTATATAAATATGAAAATATTACAATTATTAGTAATAGAATAAACATTATTTGATGTTGATAAAATCTTTTAAATGTAGTATAATAGATAAGACATGGGGATGCAATGGTTTCGACATAATACTAGAAGTATAGATTGCAAGTAGTGGATGGTCGCTTTGGCCACTTAAAAAAAGCGAAAATAAATATAAACGCTGATAACGAAGAATTAGCATTAGCAGCTGCCTAAGTTGCAGCTCCGCTTTACTAAAAAGTCCCACCTTTTTAGATAAAGTGTTATAACAGTGGGAAACGAAGCTACTTTTGCTTTTGAAGTAGTGGGTAATTTGAAAAGCTATATTTTAATAAAACCTGTTTGTTGGTGTTATTAAAACGAATAGAATAAACAAACTAAACTTGTAGATATCTATGTGGAAGGTATTGTGGACAGGAGTTCGACTCTCCTCATCTCCACCAACTAGGACACAAAATTAACCATTTTGTGTCTCTTTTTATTTTTTTGATATATCTACATAATACTGATATACTTTAATTGTCTAATGATGAAATTAGTGTTATAATCATATTGAAAAATAGTATTTTATAGAAAAGAAAGGGTTCCATTAAAAATATTAAAAAAGGAGAAAATTAATATGGAAGAAAAATTTTCAAAAGATTCATTTGAACAACAAGATTATGATGAAATTAAAGATATGTTGAACGATTTATTATTAGATTTATTTAGAACAATGTTGGACTATAAAAATGTATCATATGTGAATGAAGAAAATAATTTTGAACATTTGGATGTTTTAGTAAGAATAAATTATCCACAATTTTCAGAAGATTTGATGCATCTTTCTGTTTCAAGAAGTGAACCAAATCATACATACTTAGATGTTATAAAAACAATGCTATCTACATATATATGTTTAAAGAAGATGTATAATGATTCTGAGTTAGAAAAGAGATATTTAGAATGTAATCCAAATAATGGTGAAGATGTAGTTGATGATTATGAGGTAATAGACTAATAGTAAAAAAATTCTCTTTATAATTTGAATAAGGCTATAAAGAGTGGAAAAAGATCTATTAGCTATAAGTATTTAGAACGGATTTGCCAAAGCATTAGATTGTTCATTTGATGAGTTATTAACAATAGTATAAGATAAAGAAAACAAGAAAGATTAATATTGTTTGTATTTCTTTATCTATTTTTTTGTCTGTTATTGTTTACTATTATGGTTATAGAATATTTTGTTGTAGAAAATTTAGTAAATACATTCTCTGAAATTAGTATATGATAGGTTAAAATATAAATAGATAAGTATATAAATTGAAAGTTATGTAAAATTGTGGTATAATTAAAAGGTATCTACAGGTAGGCTTAGCCATTAAGGAAAGGAAAATCATGGCTACTATTGTTAAAGCAGACGAAGAGTTTGCAAAGTACCGTATGTTCAAAACCCAGGACAAGCACGATATCTTCGTTACAGATTTCGATGATGGAGTTGCTAGGATCGATTTCACTGATGATTATACGCCAGAGTCTATGGCAAGAATCATCGTAGGATGCTTTGATAAGAACTCAAACTTTAAGGAGGCTATTCTCAATGCATATAATTGTTCTGATGAAGACTACTTCAGGGGAATCGAACTAAATGTTCTCGGTAAGCAGTTACTGGTTACCGAAAAAACAGCTAGCATAAGTGCGATATCGATTTTTATCAGGGACTCTATTGAGGAGTTTATGGAGACTCTTCAAAAGGAAATGATCAAGGAATTGGAGAGGAGGCAAAAGGTCTGTAAAGACATAGAAGAAGCACTTCAAACTCAAACTATTCAGTTCATTGAGAAGCAGTCTGAACGAGAGTGGATGGCATGGAGCAGATATGTGTTCCAAGAAAGAGAAGGAGAACTTATCGTTTTCGCAGGAGAAACTTTCGCAAGATATGTGCAGTTCCTGATAGAAAAGAGAGGAGTTCCAGAGTGGTCAGCATTTGATAAAGGGTATGAGGCAGTGATGAATCATACTCACGCGAATGGAGCTATGCTACAGAGAGCATTTGACATGCTAATCAAGTGTTGGAAACATGGTGGACGACTCTCAATGTGGAACGACGACCGGGCAAAGAAGGAGCTGGATGCTTTGCTAAACGAGTTCTAATGGCTAGCAACCATAGGAATACAATAATTCCTATTAAAAAAGAAAAAGTATTTTCTTTACCTCCTTTTTAAGGGGGGTTCTTTTTGGCAAGAAAAGAAATTATTAATTGACTTTTATGTAAATAGAATATATAATATCAATATCTATAGGCAGAAGTACTTACTTAGAGAGAGGAACATCATGAAGACCACTATTAAAAAAGTGACTAAATTCTTTACGTTTGAGGAGGAGAATGGATTTGAAGTCACAATAGAAGGCTTTGAAGATGGACTAGCAGTCATTGAGATTCCGGTAGAAGTTGATACTGTAATTGATGAAGGTACTATATATGTTAGAGCTATAAATGAAGATGAATATGTATCTTTTATCTCTGGATGCTTTAGGGAAGATTCTAACTTCAAGGAAGAATTGCTGAGAGCATATGAATGCAAACCAGATACAGAATTTCTTGGATTCAAATTGAGAGTGCAGGAAGTATCTTGTACAATAGCTGAAGAGAATTCTTCAATTTTCAAAATCAAAGAGAGCTTAAGCTCTATGGTCCTTACTTTTGCCCAAAATGTTATTGATGAGGCAAACCGAGAAATATATGAGCACAGCGAAAAGCTTAAGAGGTTGAATGACATTCTTGATCATACAGAGCTAAGATTCAAAAGCTATCGGGCAGAGGTAGAATATGAAGAACAACTTGAAGGAAGAGATGTAGATGAGATAGGATATGGCGAGGATTTCGCTACTTATGTTCAATATCTTGTTAGCAAAGGATGTAACATTTCTGAAGCTGTTCATGATACCTATAAATTGTTTGAATCTATAGGAGCTACAGATGATGGAGATTCCCAAATAATACAATTTGTTTGTCAGTATTGCCTATATGGTGACGAGATAGTTAAAAGCTATTTTGATATACTAATGCAAATGTTCAATGACGAGCTGAACAATCTCTAAGGAAGGATTAAAGATGAAGAGTTAAATAACATTCATTAAAAAGAATTTTATCTTTCCCTCTAGTAATAGAGGGTTCTTTTTTTGTAATAATTAAAATATAAGGTGAATATAATAAAATGTGAATATTTTGTGAAAATTTAAAAATAGGTATTGACAATTAGCAAAATAGGGTATACATTATTAGCAGTCAAACACAAAGAGTGCTAAAATTAAAAGGAGGTAATATATATGATTAAGCCATTAGGAAGTAGAGTATTAATAAAAATGAAAGAAGGCGAAGAAACAACTAAAAGTGGAATAATACTTGCAGGTTCAGCTCAAGAAAAACCACAAATAGCAGAAGTAATTGAAGTTGGTCCTGGAGAAATAGTAGATGGAAAACCAGAAGAAATGAAAGTTAAAAAAGGTGACAATGTTATAGTTTCAGAATATTCAGGAACGAAAATAAAATATGAAGGTATAGATTATGTAATAGTAAGACAAGATGATATATTAGCAAAAGTTGAATAGAAAATATAAAAAAGTTTTTTAGAGAAAGGAATGATATAAAATGGCAAAGATGATTAAATTTGGAGAAGATGCAAGAAAATCCTTATTAGAAGGTGTAAATAAATTAGCAGACACTGTAAAAGTTACATTAGGACCAAAAGGAAGAAATGTAGTTTTGGATAAAAGTTTTGGAGCACCACTAATTACTAATGATGGTGTAACAATAGCAAAAGAAATAGAACTAGAAGATAAATTTGAAAACATGGGAGCTCGTTTAGTAAAAGAAGTTTCAACAAAAACTAACGATGTAGCAGGAGATGGAACAACGACAGCTACAGTTTTAGCACAAAGTATGATTAAAGAAGGTGTAAAAAACGTAGCAGCAGGAGCTGACCCAATGGCTATAAAAAGAGGTATCGATAAAGCTGTAAATACAGCAGTAGGGGCTTTAAGAGAAATTAGTTCAAGCGTAAATGGAAAAGAAGACATTGCAAGAGTTGCAAGTATATCAGCAAATAATGAGGAAATAGGAAACTTAATTGCAGATGCTATGGAAAAAGTTTCAAATGATGGAGTTATAACAATAGAAGAATCTAAAACATCAAATACAGAATTAAATGTTGTTGAAGGTATGCAATTTGATAAAGGATATTTATCACCATATATGGCAACAGATACAGAAAAAATGGAAGCTGTTTTAGATAATCCATATATATTAATTACAGATAAAAAGATTAGTAATATCCAAGAAATATTACCATTACTAGAAAGCTTAATGCAAGAATCTGGTAAATTATTAATTATTTGTGATGATATGGAAAGTGAAGCTTTATCTACATTAATCTTAAATAAATTAAGAGGTGTTTTAAATGTTGTAGCAGTTAAAGCTCCTGGATTTGGAGATAAGAGAAAAGCAATGCTTCAAGATATAGCAACATTAACAGGTGGAGAAGTAATTACTTCAGATTTGGGATTAGAATTAAAAGATACTACAATTGCTGAGTTAGGTAGAGCAAAACAAGTAAAAGTTCAAAAAGAAAATACAATTATAGTAGATGGTGCAGGAGACAAGGGGCAAATAGCTGATAGAGTTGCACAACTAAAAGCTCAAATAAATGAAACAAAGAGTGACTATGATAAAGAAGGATTACAAGAAAGATTAGCAAAACTTGCAGGCGGAGTTGCAGTAATTGGAGTAGGAGCTGCAACAGAAGTAGAAATGAAAGATAAAAAACTAAGAATAGAAGATGCTTTATCTGCAACAAAAGCAGCTGTTGAAGAAGGTATAGTTGCAGGTGGAGGAACAGCACTTCTAAACTGTACAGATAAAGTTCAAAAATTAGTAGATACTTTAGAAGGCGGAGAAAAATTAGGTGCTGAAATCGTATTAAAAGCATTAGAAGAACCAGCAAAGCAAATTGCTAGAAATAGTGGGTTAGAACCAGCAGTTATTGTAGAAAAAGTTAAATCTGAAAAAGAAGGAATTGGATTTGATGCAGCTACAGAAACTTATGTAGATATGAAAAAAGCAGGAATCGTAGATCCAACTAAAGTAACAAGAAGTGCTCTTCAAAATGCAGCATCAATTGCATCAATGGTACTTACAACAGAAAGTTTAGTAACAGATGCACCAGAAGAAAAATGTAACTGTGGACACAATAATGGAGCAGCAGGAATGGAAGGAATGTATTAAAAAATAGAATATTTGTAAAGACTAAAAAGAGAGTAGGGAATGTAGCAAAATGCAGTCTTTGCTCTTTTTTAAAATAAAATTTCTTTAGTGAAATTATATGAAATGAAATAAGAAAAAATTAAGAAAAAATTTTTGTGAAAAATGTAACTTTTTTAGTTTTAAAATGTATATAAAGTGTATATGAAATAAAAGGGGAATTTAAATTTAGGAGAGGACACTATGGAAAGTGATGATGAAATTAAGGTTGGTATTGGATTTGTAACAGGAAGGTCAAATGTATGTGATGTTATTAACAGTTATTATAAAGATATATTAGAGCAAATTGAAAAGACAAGTTATAATATTAAAGTAACATTCTTTATATTGTATGATACAACATATCAAGGAACACCCAAAGAGGAGTTTTATAAAATAAATCCAAATGTTTTTAATAAGTTTAATATTATTTACATATCACCTGAAGAAAGAGAAGAAGAAAAGAAAAAGCTAGAAGAAAAAAATATTCTAACATATGAAGAAGCAGAGTTATTTTTTGGTAATGGACATGCTAAAGGAAGAAATACAGTATTATATTTTGCATTAAGGAACAAAATGGATTATTTACTATTTTGGGATGATGATGAATACCCAGTAGCGTGTATTAAAGAAGATGATAAAATTATTTGGAAAAAACAAGATAATGTTATAAAACATATTGAAGAGATGGAAAAAAACAATGCAGATGTAACAGTAGGATATCATTGTGGGTATATTTCACCAATCCCTTATTTAAACGTGAGTGACAACATTGAAGAAGATAATATACAAGATTTCATAGAAGCAATAAGTAATGAACTAGTATCATATAAGTCAATAAATGAAAAGTTTAAAAAAGATAATGGTGTAACATTTGCAGAAGAAAATTTAGCAGATGGACAAGGAGTTTATGAATTAAGAGGAGAAGATGGAAATAAATTTGTTGCAGGTTCTACGTTATGTTTAAATTTACAGCATATAGATAAAATACCAGCATTTTATAATCCACCTTCTGCAAGAGGAGAAGATACATTCTTTTCTATGAATTTGGAGAATTCTAAAGTAATAAAAGTACCAGTATATCATTTCCATGATGGATTTTTAAAATATAAGAAAATAATGGATGGAGATTATCCAGAAAAATTTAAATTAATAAAGGCTAATGATAAAAACGTTGAAAAAAGATTTTTTAAAGCTTGTCAAGGTTGGATTAAATATAAGCCGTTATTACTATATATATTAAATAGGGAAGATTATGATTATCAAATAAGAAAGGTAAAAGTAAAGTTAAAAAGAAGTATTAGAAGAATAGACCATTTATTTGACCAAAGTAATTTTGAGAATTTAGTAAAACAATTAGATGAATATGATAGTAAAGTAGAGGAACATTATAATGACTTTATTAGAATAAATAAAATATGGGATAATTTAAAAAAATCAATGGCATAAGCTGTTGATTTTTTTAGTATTTTAAGTTATAATAATTTTTGTATTACATATGCCCGAATAGCTCAGTTGGTAGAGCAACGGATTCGTAACCCGGAGGTCAGCAGTTCGATTCTGCTTTTGGGCACCAATATTTTATAACTTACGAATTTTTGAAATTTTCGTAAGTTTTTTATTTGCATAATTTGTTGTCTAAAAAAAGTAATCTATGATAAAATAAAGATATATTTATAGAAGTAAAAGGGGGATTATTATGGGGAGATTATCAAATTTTTTTAAAACTAAAAAAGTTGCAAAAATAATAGGAATAGTAATAATTATAATTATTCTAATATTAGCAATTTGGTTATGGTCTATTTTTGGTCCTACTTTTAAAGTAGTAGGTATCTTGGGTAAAATTAATGGAACATCATATAGTTTGGAGAAAAGTAAAAGTTGTGTAGCTTATAATGGAAGATGCAGAGTAAATGTCTATCCATCAGAGAATTTATATGTACCAAATCTTGTACAGGATCAAACGAATAAACAGGCGATATACTTGTATGTTGGAAGTGCTACAAGCCATAAAAAAGGTGCTGTTTCTATAACTGTTGAGTCAATGGGAGATACAAGTAGTAGTATTGTAAGTAGTTTTAACACTATAACGAGTACAAAAGAACCAACAATAAGCAGAGAATATGATACTTTTAATTATTTTGTATATAATGGAAGAGATTATTTTTACAACTTAAATCCCGGAGGAATATTTTTTACGACCAAAATAAATGACAATTATTTATATTGGGTAATGGTGGCAGATTATAATAATTTAACAAAAGAAGACATAGAGTCAATACTTTATTTTGAGGTTGTATAAACTAGAAATTGAAATTTACAAAAGATCTAAAATATGCTATAATAGTAGTATGCAGGATGTTTTTACTCCATTTTGCACCTTTGTTTTGTCGGCATGTAAAAATATTTTTTTGGGAGGAACTATGTCTAAGAAAGACTATGATTACGTTGTCGAGATGATGAAAGAGTACCATTCGGATGACGGAATAAAGAAGCGTTGCATAATCGACTATGATGCTATTGCTGAGGGGCTTTGCATCGCAACCAGGTCCGAAAAGAAGCCTGTAAGTTTTGATGTCAAGGCACAGTTTAGAAGAGCATATGAGAGATATGTTAGTAGGCGTCTAAGTGAGATTAAGGAGCCACTTGCAATAATCATGTTCCAAGGAACGTATAAACCGATTATCCCAAGAAATCAGCCGCGCAATGGCATGGTTTACATCGAAGATAATCTAAGGCAAGTGCTGAGGATTTTGCCTAAGCTCCCTAATGGAGAGAAGTATGCATTCCCAGCACTTAAGATTCTTAGAGAAGAAGACGGTTCAGAAGCTTTCATATTTCCAAGGTAATCACAAGAATGAGGTCAGTTTCGTTTAGGAGCTGACCTTTTGCTTGCAAAAAATAGATAAACAGTATATAATATGCTTGATCAATGGTATTAACTCCTTTTTTTAGTTGATGTAGGCAGCAAGTAAAATAATTTTTGGGAGGAAAAATGCGTGATTATGCAAGTGTTGTTTTAGAAATACATAGAATGCGATGGTGAAGGAACAATCTATTTTAGATAAGCATAACGCAAAGAGCCAGCTGAAATATTTTTTATCAGTTGGTTCTTTTATATATAGAAAAAATAAGCAAAAACAGTACACAGATTTGGAAAAGTATGGTATACTATTATACAATGAGGGAGAAAATGTAAAAAGGAGGAAAATGTTATGGCAGATATGAAAATATCAGAAGATATTACTTGGATAGGTGCAAGTGATAATGACTTAAAATTATTTGAAAGTCAATATGTATTAGAGCACGGAATGAGTTATAATTCATATTTAATAAAAGATGAGAAAAACGTAGTTTTAGATACTATAGATGAGAATGTAACTGATGTTTGGAAAGATAATTTATCAAAAGCATTAGAAGGAGAAAAACCAGATTATTTAATAATCTCACATATGGAACCAGACCATGCTTATAATATAGGTGTTCTTGCTAAAGAATATCCTGATATGAAACTAGTAGGAAATCAAATGACATTTAATATGCTTACAAATTTCTTTAGTGATATAGACTTAAGTAGTAGAAAAGTAATTGTAACAGAAGGTGACGTATTAGATATAGGAAAACATAAATTACAATTTTTTATGGCTCCTATGGTTCATTGGCCAGAGGTAATGGTAACATATGAACAGACAGAAAAAATACTATTTTCAGCAGATGGATTTGGAAAATTTGGTTCATTAGATCATGATGAGGAGTGGGACTGTGAAGCAAGAAGATATTATTTTGGAATTGTAGGAAAATATGGTGTGCAAGTACAAGCATTATTAAAGAAAGCAGCTACATTAGATATAAAAATGATCTGCCCATTACATGGACCAATATTAAAAGAAAATTTAAGTTATTATATAAATAAGTATGATGTATGGAGCAAATATGAACCAGAAGAAGAAGGAATATTTATTGCAGCAGCAAGTATCTATGGAAATACTTTAAATGCAGCAAAAGAAATGAAAGATATATTGGAGAAAAAAGGAGCTAAAAAAGTTGTTGTATCAGATTTAGCAAGAGAAGATTGGGCAGAATGCGTTGAAGACGCATTTAGGTATTCTAAACTAATAGTTGCAGCATCTAGCTATAATATGGGAATATTCCCACCAATGGAGCATTTCTTAAGACATTTAAAAGATAGAAATTATCAAAAAAGAACAGTAGGAATAATAGAAAACGGTTCTTGGGCACCATCAGCAGGAAGAGGGATGAAAGCAATACTTTCAGAGATGAAAGATGTAAATATAGTAGAACCTTTGGTTACAATTAAATCAAGAATGAATGAAGAAAATAGAAAGCAAATGGAAGATCTAGCAGATGAGATATTGAAAAATTAGGACTTAGGAGGACGACTAATCATGGGATTTTTTGAAAAATTAAAACAAGGAATGAATAAAACTAAAAGTGCATTTGATGAAAAAATAAATAATGTATTTAAAAGCTTTAGAAAAGTTGATGAAGATTTTTTAGATGAGTTAGAAGAAATTTTAATTATGTCTGATATAGGTGTTGATACTTCAGTGGAGATAATAAACAATCTAAGAAATAGAGTAAAGAAAGAAAAGTTACAAGATGAAGAAGATGTTAAAAAAGCATTAAGAGAAGAAATGCAAAATATTCTAGATGTAACAGATATAAGTCTTCATTTGAATACAAAACCATCTGTAATTTTAGTTGTAGGTGTAAATGGAGTAGGTAAAACTACTTCAATTGGAAAAATTGCAAATAGATTAGCAAAAGATGGTAAAAAAGTTGTTGTTGCAGCAGCAGATACATTTAGAGCAGCAGCAGTAGAACAATTAGAAATATGGGCTAACAGAGCAGGAGCAGATATAGTAAAAAGAGAAGAGGGAGTAGACCCAGCATCTGTTGTATATGATGCAATAAAAATAACAAGAGAAAAAAATGCAGATGTATTAATAGTGGATACAGCAGGAAGATTACACAATAAGAAATATTTAATGGATGAATTAAATAAAATTCAAAAAGTAATAAATAAAGAAATGGTAGAATGCGATAAAGAGGTATTATTAGTAATAGATGGGACAACAGGACAAAATGCTATTTCACAAGTAAAAGCTTTTAAAGAGGAAGCAGATATAACAGGGATAGTAATTACAAAATTAGATGGAACAGCAAAAGGAGGAGTTGCAATAGGAATAGTTCATGAAAATAAGATTCCAATAAAATTTATTGGAGTTGGTGAACAAATAGACGATATGGAAGTATTTAATTCAGAAGATTTTGTAAAAGCTATAATTTAGAATAAAGGGGAATTTATTAACTAAAGGAGGTAAAAAAGTGGATAAAGATACCCAAAAGGAAGAAAAGGTTCAAACAGAAGTAAAAGAAACAAATGTAGTAGAAACAAAGAAAAATGAAAAAGAGAATACCAAGAAGAAAAATAGTAAATCTAGAATGCTGCTTGTTATTTTATTTTTACTAATATTTGCAGTAATTAGTTATGTACAATTAAGGGGAAGCTATTTAGAGTATTTAGAATTAGGACAAGAATATACAAATATTTTTAAAACAAATATAACTTACCGTTATACGATTATGGCTGTTAATTTTGTTGCTTTATATATTGTTATATATTTTACAAATAGAGGAATAAAGAAAGGCTTAAAAGTATTTTTTGAAAAAGAAAATAAAAAGATGCCAAAACTACCTAATAAATCTTTGGCATTAGTAATATCAGCAATTACAAGTTTTGTTGTGTCATCAATTTTTATGCAGAAGTTTATGCTTGCCACAAGCGGAGCATCATTTGGTATACAAGATCCAATATTTGGGTTAGATATTTCATATTACATCTTTTTAAAACCTTTTATAGAAACAGCCGTCTTTTACATTGTAATAGTATTTGTATGTTTATCTTTGTATATGGCACTATATTATATAATAGTATTTAACCGCTATTTTGATGGAATAGATGGTAAAATGCTAAAAGAAAGTCTATTTATGAAAAAGTTACTAAGAAATGTAATGTTAATAGTAATAGGTATAGCTATTTTAACAGTTTTAGGTACTCAGAATGTAATATTTGGAAAAATACTTACAGTAGGAGATAACATAGAGATAAATGGTGCAGGAATGACAGAGGCAACAATTCAAGTTTGGGGATATGCAATATTTGCATTTGTAATAGTAATATTTGCATATAGAGCAATAAGAGCATTTAAAGCAGGAAATACAAATAAAGTGTTGAAAAATTTAGCTGTAATACCAGGTTATTTAGTAATACTATTTGTTATTATGATAGGATTTGACTTAATATATGTAAATTCTAATGAGTTAGATAAAGAAAGAGATTATATTTCAGCAAATATAGAAAATACAAAAAGAGCATATAATATAGAAATTGAAGAAACTAATTTAGAAAGTTCAGGAACTATTACGCAAGAGGAAGTAGAAGATAGCCAAAATGTAATCAATAATATACCGATAATAAGTAAAGATGCTGTATTAGAAACATTACAAAATAACCAATCAAGTGCAGGATATTACGTTTATCCAAATACAACACTTGCAAAATACAATATAAATGGACAAGATAGATTAGTTTACTTAGCTCCAAGAGAAATTACTAATTCAGGAAGAACTTATAGTAATAAAACATATGAATATACTCATGGAATGGGAGAAATAATAACTCTTGCTACAGAAAGTACAGAAACTGGAAATATAAAATATATACAAAGTGACGTAGCAGGTGCAGATGAAGTAATTAATGTTTCAGAGCCAAGAATTTATTTTGGATTAGAAACAGACGAGACAATAGCAACAAACACAAAGAATAAACAAGAATATGATTATACAGATGTAAATGGAGTAGACCAAGTATCAACATATGAAGGAGAAGCTGGATTAAATTTAGGATTCTTAGATAGATTAGTACTTGGAATTTCAAAAGGAGATTTAAATTTAGCTTTCTCTAGTGAAATGACAGAAGATAGTAAGATATTAGTAAATAGAGATATTGTAACAAGAGCGAAGAAAGCAATGCCATATCTAATTTATGATGAAAATCCATATACAGTTATTACAGACGATGGAAGAATTGTATGGGTATTAGATGCTTATACAGTATCATCTAGTTATCCATTCTCACAATATACTACAATCGAGCATGATGGGATAACAGAAGATATAAATTATATAAGAAACTCTGTAAAAGTAATAATTGATAGCTATGATGGAACAATGGATTTTTATATAACAGATAGAACAGATCCTATTGCTATGGCTTATAGAAATATATATGATGGATTATTTAAAGATTTAGACGAAGAGATACCAGAAGATATAAAAGAACATTTAGTGTATCCTGAATATTTATATAATGTTCAAGCAGAAGTATTAAAGGTATATCATAATAGTAGACCAGATGTAATTTATAGAGGAGACGACTTATGGGATATTGCAAGATATAGTACAACAAGTAATACTAATACAACAGGAACATATATGGAACCATATTATACAATGGTAAAAACTAAAAATGGAGAACAATTAGGATTAGTACAAATATACACTCCAGATTCAAGACAAAATATTATTTCTTATTTAGTAGGAAGTAATGAAGATGGTGAAAATGTATTAAGGCTATATAAATTCTCAGCAGATAGTAATATTGTAGGTCCAATGCAACTTGATAAACAAATACAAGAAGATGAAAATATCAGTGCCGAATTAGAAACTTTAAATGTTACAGGAACAAGATTAACAAAACAAATGATAGTAGTTCCAATTAATGATACATTATTATATGTAGAACCAGTTTATCAAACAATGCTTAATGAGTCTGATGTTCCACTTCTAAAGAAAGTAATAGTAGCATCAGGAAATAAAGTTGCAATAGGAGATACTCTAACAGAAGCTCTTCAAAATTTACTTTCAAGGTATGCTACAAATATTGAAGTTGAAAACACTGATGATATTCAAGGACTTATTGATGCAATTATAAGAGCTAATCAAAATTTAACAGAATCAAGTGACAATAATGATTGGGAGCTAATGGGAAGTGACATAGCTAGACTTCAAGAATTAATTAACCAATTAGAGCAAACAAGAGATGAACAACAAGCAGATGAAAACCAAGTAGATGGAAATACAACAAATTCTACTGATACAAATGTTATAAGTGAAAATACAACAAATGAACAAAACAGTGTAGATAATGTAGTTGTTAACAATACAATAAGTGAGTAATAAAGATGGGATGATAAAAAATGAAATATGGGTTAGAAGAAAGTATCATAGAGCAAATATTAAATATTATAAATAAATATAACAAATATAATTTTAAATTATTTGGTTCAAGGGCAAGAGGAGATTATAGTGAAAAATCTGATATAGACATTGCAATATTTGAAAATGTAGAAAAGAATAAAGAATATGAAATAAGAAATGACTTTGATGAATTAGATATCATATATAAAATAGATTTAGTATTTGTTACAGATAAGACAAAAAAAGAATTGCTAGATTCAATAAAAAGAGATGGAGTTGATTTTAATGAAAAGATTTGATGAAAGAAAAGAAGATTTTTCAAAAGCATTAGCAAGGTTAAAAGAAGCTTTAAAAGAGCCAGAAACAGATTTAGCTGTTGATGGGGTTTTACACAGATTTGAATTCACGTTTGAACTTGCTTGGAAAACGATGAAAGATTATCTAGAATATATAGGAATAATGGATAAAACAGGAAGTCCAAGAGAAGTTATAAAATCAGCTTTTGAATATGGCATTATTGAAAATGGTAAAGAATGGATAAATATGATGCTTGCAAGAAACCAATTATCTCATTTATATGATGAAGAAACTTCTAGAGAAATATATTTTGATATTAAAGAAATTTATGTAAGGTTATTAGCAAATCTAAAAGATAAATTAGAAGAAAATAAAGAGCAAAGTGATAAATAGAAGTAAAAAACAAGATGAAATAGAAAGACAAAATAAATAAAAAAAGAATAAAACGAACATAAAAAATCCACCATATAAATAGGTGGATTTTTTATGTTTTATAATAAAAAAAAATTAGAAAATAAAAAGGAAAAATTAAAAAGTGAAGAGAAAAAAGAGAATGAAAAGGAAGATAATGAAAAAATAAGTATTTTAAATAAATCAATAAGTCATCTAAATAAAGTTCTTCAAGAAGGAAATTTTGTAGAGCTTACTTATTTATTAGGAAATAAAAAAGAAATGTTTATAAGAAATTTTTTAGCAGGAATATCAAGGGGAATTGGTATAGGAATAGGAGTAACAATAATTACTGCAATTCTTGTAATGATTCTTCAAAAAATAGTGACATTAAATATTCCAGTAATAGGAGAATATATATCAGATATAGTAGAGATAGTTCAAAGAAGCAGGTGAGACAAAGAGGGACGGGCCTTTTTTGTCTCATATTAGTGCATAAATAAGTTATATATGTTATAATCTAAAGAAAAAAAGAAGGTATAAATATGAAAGAATTAAAAAATGAGGATATAAAAAGTATATTTCCTAAAAGAGATGAAAATTCGAATAAAGGAAATTTTGGCTATGTAGGAATAATGGGAGGCTCAATAGAATATTCTGGAGCGGTTAAGCTTGCAAATTTAAGCTGTGCAAGTCTTACATCTGGTTGCGGAGTTGTAAGAGTAATTGTTCCAAAAGAAATAGCAAATGGTGTTATGCCTTATCTTTTAGAACAAACATTATTTACAATTGAGAGTAAAGATGGATATATGTTATTTAATGAAGAAGAAATAGATAAATCATTAGAAAAATTAAAAGCATTAGCAATCGGTATGGGATGGGGAGAAAGTAGCGAAAATGAAAAAATACTTACTTACATATTAGAAACAAGAGATATACCAGTTGTAATAGATGCAGATGGACTAAATACTTTAGCTAAAATAGATAAAAGCATTTTAATTAAAACTAAGTGTAAAGTAATATTAACACCACATCCAAAGGAATTTGAAAGAATAAGTGGCTACGATTTTGAAGATATTAAAAACAATCCACAAGAACTAGCTGTTAAATTTGCTAATGAATATAATGTTATTTTATTACTTAAAGGACATACTACTACTGTTACAGATGGAAAAACAACATATTTAGTAAAAGTAGGATGTAGCGGTATGGCAACAGCAGGAAGCGGGGATGTTTTATCAGGAATTTTAGTTGGAATTTTAGGATATAATGAGCCAAGTGTTTTAAGTATAGCAGCTGGTAGTTATTTAGCTGGCTTAGCAGGAGAGCTAGCTCAAGAAGAATTAAATGATATATCTATGAAAGCGTCTGATACAATATCCAAAATACCAGAAGCAATCAATGAAATAAGAAAATAAAAAATGGGGCATTGCCTCATTTTTGTTTACTTTTTGGATATGGTTTCATAACATCTGTTCTATATAATAAATAATCTATACTTGTATTGTAGTAATCTGCAAGTTTGCTTAGCAATTCTAAAGGAATTGTTCTTCTTCCTAATTCATAGTAAGAATAAGCAACTTGTGATATATTTAAGTATTTACTTAATTCACTTTGTGTTAAATCATTATCTTCTCTTAAATTTCTAATACGAGTTCTCATACTTTTGTTCCTTTCTTAAATTTAAGAAAATTATAAGATAAAACAAAATGTTATATTGACTTTTAAAACAATGTGTTATAAGATAAATAAAAAAAGAAGGGATGAATTAAATATGAAAAAACAAAAGAGAAATGATGGAATTACACTTATTGCATTAGTAATTACAATAATAGTTTTATTAATTCTTGCTGGTGTTTCAATTGCCATGTTAACAGGACAAAATGGAATACTAACTCAAGCGCAAAAAGCAAGTGAACAAACAGAAATAGCAAGTGAAGAAGAAAGAGTAAAATTAGCAGCAAGTGGAGCTTTACTAAAAGATGATGGATTAAAAATAATACAAACTAATTTAGAAGATGAATTAGAAAATCATTTTGATAGAAGTGATTTTTCAGTAACAACAGGAACAAATGATAGTGGGGAAGATGGATTTATAGTTACTATTACTGAGAATATAGAAGAAGGAAGAAAATATTTTGTAAGTCAAAATGGAGGAGTTGTAGAATATAAAGAACCACAAGTATCAGAATTAACAGATATATATGTTACGTTATATACTGATGGCACTTTAGGATTTAGTAATAACAACCAGCCAATAGAAGGAAAAACAGTAGAAGCATCTTATGGAAATATAAAGGACGAAATTTTTGGAATCGATGAAAATTTACAGGTGCCAGATTTTCCTTGGTTTGAATTAGATAGTATAACAAATATGGAAGAATTACAAAATCAAATTGCGAAAATAAAGAAAATAGATATAGCAAATAAAATAGTTCCACAGAATACAAGTATGTGGTTTGCTATGTTATCTAATTTACAAGAAATAGACCATTTAGAAAATTTAGATACAAGCAATGTAACAAATATGAGTTATATGTTTAGTCAGTGTGGCAGTTTAAGTAGCATAGATTTAAGTGAGCTAGATACAAGTAACGTAAGAGACATGAGATATATGTTTAATATGTGCAGTAGTTTAGATAATTTTGATTTAAGTGGATTGGATACAAGTAACGTAGAAGATATGAGTTTTATGTTTGCAGCATGTGATAGTTTAAGTAATATAAAATTAAATAATCTAAAAACAAATAATGTGACAAGTATGGAAGGAATTTTCTTAATGTGTACGAATTTAACAAGCGTGGACTTGAGTAGTTTTAATACAAGCAATGTAACTAATATGAATAGTATGTTTTATGAATGTAGCGGATTAACAAGTTTAGACTTAAGTAGTTTTGACACAAACAATGTAACTGATATGGAGTGTATGTTTTATGAATGTAGCGGATTAACAAGTTTAGACTTAAGTAGTTTTGACACAAACAATGTAACTAATATGAATAGTATGTTTCAATATTGTTCGGCATTAAAAAATATAGATTTGAGTAGTTTTAATACTGAAAATGTAATAAATATGAATCAAATGTTTTTTGAATGTAATAATTTAGAAAGTTTAGATATAAGTAGTTTTGATATTTCGGAAGATACTGATATAACTAATTTATTAACATCAGCTTATATAGGAGTAGATTATACAGTATATGTTAAAAACGAAGAAATAAGAAATATTTTAAAGGCTGAAAGAGTGAATCAAAATACAACAATTGAAATAAAATCATAATTTAGCTATTTAAAGGCAATAAAAAATGGTTCATTTTGAACCATTTTTTATACTAATTTATTAAATACTTTTTTACCTTTCTTTAGAATTGCATATCCATCTTTGAAGTCTTTATCTGATAATTGGTAGTTAGTATCTGTAACTTTTTGGTCATTAAGAGAAATTCCGCCTTGTGTAATTAAAGTTCTTGCTTGTCCTTTAGAAGGAGCCATGTTACATTTTATAATTGCATCTAAGATTGATATGTTTCTATTATCTAACTTGGTAGTAGGCATGTTATCTAAGTTACCTTGTCCGCTAAACAATGCATTTGAAGCTTCCTCTGCTTTCTTTGCTTCAACTTCTCCATGAATTAATTTTGTTATTTCGTATGCTAGAATCTTTTTAGCATCATTTATTTTTTCATCTTTAAGGTTTGCAAGTTCATTTATTTTTTCAATAGGTAAAAATGTAAGCATTTCTAAAACAGTTTTTACACTTTCATCTTCAACGTTTCTCCAATATTGGTAAAATTCATAAGGAGAAGTCTTGTTAGGGTCAAGCCATAAGGCACCTTTTTCAGTTTTACCCATTTTTTTACCTTCTTTAGTTGTAAGAAGTTTAAACGTTAAACCGAAAGAATCATCTTTACCGATTTTTCTAATTAAATCAACGCCACCAATAATATTAGACCATTGGTCATTTCCGCCAATTTCTAGTTTGCAACCATATTTGTTATATAAATACCAGAAATCATAAGATTGCATAAGCATATAACTCATTTCGAAGAATGTAAGACCAGTTTCTAGTCTTTGTTTATAACATTCAGCAGCAAGCATTTTATTAACAGAAAATAGACTTCCAATTTCACGTACAAATTCAACAAATTTTAAATCTAAAAGCCAATCAGCATTATTTACTATTATTGCTGCGTTTTCACCTTCAAAACTAACAAATTTTTCAACTTGTTTTTTTATACAAGCAACGTTATGGTCAATTTCTTCACGAGAAAGCATTTTTCTCATATCTGTTTTACCAGATGGATCACCAATTGTAGCAGTACCGCCACCAACTAATATAATTGGTCTATGTCCACATCTTTGCATATGAGAAGCAACCATTAAAGAAACGAAGTGGCCAACATGTAAACTATCAGCAGTAGGGTCTATACCTATATAAAAAGAAACTTTTTCTTTTCCTAAAAGTTCTTTTAACTCTTTAGGATGAGTAATTTGTTCGATGTAATTTCTTTTTTCAAGTATGTCAATAACATTTTCCATAAAATCAAAATCCTTTCCTAGTTAAGTGTAATTCCATTGAAACCAGTTTCTTGGTTTTGGTTAATACCATTTTGAAAATCTTTTTTATAATTTTTAAATTCAGGATATCCAACAAAACGATTCAAGTTTTTGATTGAGATACCTGTTTGATTAGAAATAGTATCTAAAGAATTATCAAATCCGTTTTCATCTAAGTAAGATGTAAATTGCATAAATTCAGCTCCATCTTTTTTACTACATTTAGGGCAAACATTACCCTCTGAAACATAAAAACTTCCACATCTACTACATCTATTAAATTCCATTTTAAATCCTCCTTGTTTTATCTTTTGACATTTTTCTATAAAATCCACTATATTGTATCATAAATCAAAGAAAAATTAAAGCCCTTTTTCCTTTAAATCATTAAATTTTTTATAAAATTCAGGAATAGATTTTTGAAGACGAATAGGTCTTAAATTTTTGTCTGTAAAACAATGTCTAGTTTCACCTGTAAAAACAATTTCTCCTATACTCTTTTCAGTTGCAGTATAGCCCATAGTGAGTCTTACTCCATTAAATTCTTTAACATATAATTTAATTAAAATAACATCATTAAAAGTTACATGGTGTTTAAAAGTACAATTAACACCAAGAACTGGTATCATAACATTATTATCTTCAAAAGCAGAATAAGGCATGCCAAATTTCCCAAGAAGGTAACATCTTGCTTCTTCCATAAAACGAATATAATTAGAATGATGAACAATTCCCATTCTATCAGTTTCATAATAATTAATTCTTCTTTCATATACGTAATCCATAAAAAATCCTTCCTTTCAGGGAGTAATTATATAAAAATAGTAAAAATATGTCAAATGAAAAAGAAGTAAAAATATGTAGGAATTTGTAAAAAAATGTGATATAATCAAAAAAATTAAATAAGATGGAGAAGAAAATGAAAAAGATAAATGGAATAATAATGCAATACTTCGAGTGGTATATGAATTGTAATCAAAATTTATGGAATGATATAGCAAGTAATGCTGAAGAATTAGCTAGTTTAGGAATAACGGCTTTATGGCTTCCTCCTGCATATAAAGGAATAGGTGGAAAAGATGAAGTGGGTTATGGTGTTTATGATGTATATGATTTAGGAGAATTTGACCAAAAGGGAACTGTAAAAACAAAATATGGTTCTAAAGATGAATATTTAAATTGTATACAAGTATTAAATCAAGCAGGAATAGAAGCATACGCAGATATTGTATTAAATCATAAAATGGGAGCAGATATGCTACAAACAATACCAGCAAATAAAGTAGATTGGGGTAATCATAATTTAGAAGAAGCAAAGCAAGAAACAGTAAGAGTTGCAACTAAATTTACATTCCCAGGAAGAAAACATAAGTATTCAGATTTTGAATGGAACTGGACACATTTTGATGGGATAGATTATGATGAAAAATCTAAAGAACATGCAATCTTTAAGTTTAAAAATAAGGATTGGAGTGTTGCAGTAGATGAAGAGTTTGGAAACTATGATTATTTAATGGGAGCAGATTTAGACTTTGCAAATCCAGAAGTAGTAGAAGAATGTAATAGATGGGGAAAATGGTATTTAGACTTTACAGGAGTAGATGGATTCAGATTAGATGCTGTAAAACATATAAATGCATTATTTTATAGAGATTGGATACGCAATTTAAGAAATGAATCGAAAGAAGGATTGTTTACAGTGGGAGAATATTGGAGTGGAGATGTATCAAAATTACATAGATACATAACAGAAACAGAGGGAGAAATATCTTTATTTGATGTACCATTACATTATAATTTTTATAATGCATCAAATGATCCTAATTATGATTTAAGTAAGATTTTAGAACATACTTTATTAAAAGAAAACTCAAGTAAAGCAGTAACATTTGTAGATAATCATGACACTCAGCCTGGACAAAGCTTAGCAAGTTTTGTAGGTAGTTGGTTTAAACCAGCAGCATATAGTATAATTTTATTAAGAACAGAAGGATATCCATGTATATTTTATGGAGATTTCTATGGTATATCACATGATAATATAGAACCAATGAAGGAATTAAAAACTTTAATAGAATTAAGAAAAGAAAAAGCATATGGAGAAGAACATGATTACTTTGATAACAAAAACTTTATAGGATGGACAAGAGAAGGAGACTCTGAACATTTACAATCAGGACTAGCAGTTGTGATTTCAAATGCAGGAGACGGTGAGAAAAGAATGTATATTGGAACTGAGTTTGCAGGAGAAAAATTTATAGATAGTTTGGAAAATTGTGAAGATGAGATTTTAATAGATGAACAAGGATATGGAAACTTTAAAGTAAAAGGAAAATCAACATCAGTTTGGGTAGAAGGATAATTTCGCGTTTGGGACGTTTCCTTTACGTATAAAATTTCGCAAAAGGGACACATCTATTAAAGGTTCTGTCCCAGAAATGAAAAAAAATTCGCAAAGGAAACGTCCCCGTTGCGAAATGAAAGGAGAAAAAAATGTCAGACTTTGTACATTTACATATACATAGTGAATTTAGTTTATTAGATGGAGCAAATAGAATAAAAGATTTACCTGTAAGAGCAAAAGAACTTGGAATGGATGCAATGGCTATTACTGACCATGGTGTTATGTATGGTGCGATTGATTTTTATAAAGCTTGTAAGAAAGAGGGAGTAAAACCAATTATAGGTTGTGAAGTATATGTGGCTCCAAGAAGTCGATTTGATAAAGAGCCTAATATTGATAATAAATATAATCACTTAATATTACTTGCTAAAGATAATCAAGGATATAAAAATTTAAGTAAACTGGTATCACTTGGTTTTACTGAAGGATATTATTATAAACCTCGTATAGATTTAGAAATTTTAGAGAAATATCATGAAGGGCTAATATGTTTAAGTGCATGTTTAGCAGGAGCAGTAAATCAAGCATTATTAAATGGAAATAATGAAAAGGCTGAAGAAATTGCTCTTTGGCATAAAAGAGTTTTTGGTGATGATTATTATATAGAGATACAAAATAATGGTATAAAAGAACAAGTTTTAGCAAATCAAAAATTAGTTGGGCTTGCAAGAAAATTAGATATACCATTAGTTGCAACAAATGATGCACATTATTTAAAAAAAGAAGATAGCTATAATCACGAGGTTTTACTTTGTATACAAACAGGTAAGAGAATGAGTGATATAGACAGAATGAGGTTCGATACAGATGAATTATATGTAAAATCTCCAGAAGAAATGACAGAGTATTTTAAAGCTTTTCCAGATGCGATAGAAAATACTGTTAAGATTGCAGAAAAATGCAATGTGGAATTCGAGTTTGGACATACGATACTACCTAATTATGATGTGCCACCTGAATTTCCAACACATTTTGATTTCTTTAAAAAGTTATGTGATGATGGAATAAAGAGAAGATATGGAAAAAATCCAAGTAAGGAAATATTAGATAGAGCAGAATATGAAATTAGTGTAATTAAGAAAATGGGATATGTGGATTATTTCTTAATTGTTTGGGATTTTATTCATTATGCAAAAACACATGGAATATCAGTAGGACCAGGACGTGGTTCTGGTGCAGGTTCTATAATTGCATATGCAATTGAAATAACAGATATTGACCCTATGAAATACGATTTACTTTTTGAAAGATTTTTAAATCCTGAAAGAATTAGTATGCCTGACTTTGATGTAGACTTTAGTGATACACGTAGACAGGAAGTAATAGATTATGTATCTGAAAAGTATGGCCATGACCATGTATCACAGATTATAACTTTTGGAACTATGGCTGCTAAAATGGTAATTAGAGATGTTGCAAGAGTTTTAGATGTACCATATTCGGAAGCAGATAGCTTGGCTAAAATGATACCAAATGAATTACATATAACTATAAAGAAAGCGTTAGAGCAGAATAAAGAATTACGTGATAGATATGAAGCGGATGAGACTGTGAAGAAGGTCTTAGATATAGCTATGGGACTAGAAGGTATGCCAAGACAGGCATCAACTCATGCGTGCCGGAGTAGTTATTACAAAAGATCCTGTAGATACTTATGTACCTTTATATGTACGTGATGGACAAATATCAACACAATATATAATGACAACACTAGAAGAACTAGGACTTTTAAAAATGGATTTCCTTGGTCTTAGAACTCTTACCGTAATACAAGATACAATGGAAATGGTAAAAGAAGAAAAAGGAATAGATGTTGAGTTTGATAAAGATATGTCTGACCCTAAAGTATATAAATTATGGCAAGAGGGGAAAACGTGTGGAATATTCCAATTTGAGTCTCAAGGTATGACTAACTTCATGAAAGAACTACAACCAGACTGTTTGGAAGATTTAATAGCAGGTGTTTCTTTATATAGACCAGGACCAATGGACCAAATACCAAGATATATAAAAGGTAAAAAACACCCAGGACATAATGAATATACACATCCAAGATTAGAGCCAATCTTAAATGTAACTTATGGTTGTATGGTATACCAAGAACAAGTTATGCAAATAGTTCGTGATTTAGCAGGGTACTCTTTAGGTAGAGCTGATTTAGTAAGACGTGCGATGGGAAAGAAAAAACTAGATGTTATGGCAAAAGAAAGAGAAGTATTTATTCATGGACAAGTAGATGAAGATGGAAATGTAGTAGTTCCAGGTTGTGTAAGAAATGGAATAGATGAAAATTCGGCAAATAAGATATTTGATGAAATGGCAGAGTTTGCCAAATATGCATTTAATAAGAGCCATGCAGCTTGCTATGCAGTAGTAGCATATAGGACAGCTTATTTAAAAGCTTATTATCCAGCAGAGTTTATGGCAGCAACATTGAATAGCTTCTTAGGTAACTTAGATAAGATACCTCAATATATTGATGAATGTAAAGATTTAGGAATAGAAATATTAAAACCAGAAATAAACAAAAGTTATTCTAAGTTTACAGTAGAGGATGGGAAAATACGTTTTGGACTTGGAAGCATTAAAAATGTTGGAACAGTTCCTATAAATAATATTGTAAAAGAAAGAAATGAGAATGGAAATTTTAAAAGTTTTACAGATTTTTGCGAAAGAATTGCAGATGAGGCAGTAAATAAAAAATGTGTAGAAAGCTTAATTAAAGCAGGAGCATTTGATGAATTTGAACAAACAAGAAGTACTCTTTTAGCATCTTTTGAAGGAATAATGGATTCAATTCAAATTGAAAAGAAAAAAGGTCTTTCTGGACAAGTATCAATGTTTGATTTAGGAAGTGAAGAACAAAAAGAAGAGTTAAACGAAATGAAATATAAGTTTGAAGAACATGAAGAACTTCCTGAAAAAGAATTACTATCTCTAGAAAAAGAAATGCTTGGAATTTATATTTCAGGACATCCTTTAGAAAAACTAAGAGAGCAAATAGAAAGACAAACTAATATAAATACAATAGAACTTAAAAAATTAGATGAACAGATGTCAACTAATCTAGAAGAGGAAGATATTCAAATACAAAATGAAAAACTTAAATATAAGGATGATCAAAATGTAAAATATGCAGGAATAATAACTTCAATTAAAAAGAAATATACTAAAAATAATAAGATAATGGCATTTGTAACAATCGAAGATTTATATGGTACAGCAGAAGTTATTGTTTTTGAAAATGCATATTTAAAGGCAGGAAATAGTTTAGTAGAAGAAAACATTGTAATGGTAGATGGTAGATTAAGCATAAGGGAAGATGATACAACAACTATTATTGCAAATGAAATTAAAGATTTCGGTGAGCAAAAACAAAGAATTTTAACATTAGATATAACTAATTTAGATGAAGAACACAAAAGTAAATTAAGGGGAGCAATATGTTATTTCCAAGGAGATAAAAACAATATAAATGTCCAAATAAAGGTAGGGGAAGAATACAAACCTTGTGGACAAATGTATGTAACAGATGAAATACTAAAGTTTTTTGGAGAATTAATAGGTGCAGAAAATGTAACTATTTAGTGCTGTTTTTTGGGACGGGGTCAAAAAACAGCAAAAGAAAAATACATCTCAAAATGAGGTGTATTTTTATATTTTGTGTATTAAACTCCTGTTTTTTTGCCCCCTAAAATTTATACATTTTCATAATGAGTCCATAAACTAAGTATTTTTACAATTTTTGTATCTTCTAATACTTGATAAACTAATCTATGTTGTATATTTATTCTTCTTGAATAAGCTCCTTGTAAATCTCCAACCAATTTTTCATATGGAGGAGGGGTTTGAAATGGATTTATTCTTATTATATCAATTAATTTTTTTGCTTTAGTGTTTAATCCACTTGATTTTAATTTTGGAACATCTTTTACAGCTCTTTTAGTATATAAAATTTTATACATATTATAAATCCACCTCTTCTTCACTTATACATTCATCAATATCTTCGTTCATACCTTTAATGATATCTTCTTTTAGTCCAGGAATAGATGAGATGTATAATGTTTCCATCAAATTGTTATAATCTTCTTCAGATATCAAGATGGCATTTCCGTTTTTTGTTGAGATATTAATAGGCTCATTATATTTAATTGTCTGATCTAGTAATTCATAGATATTTTTTCTAAAATTTGTTACATTTATATTAGTCATAATTTAAGCACCTCCTTGTATAATACATTATAACATACGTAAAAACGTACGTCAAGAATAATTTTATTATTTTCATTATATTATTATCAAATATAAAAAGAAATATTATATTAATGAAATTATTTAAAGTTGAATGATGGTTAGTTTTAAGTCGCATAGCAAAACTACAAAAAGTTGTACAATAAAATTACAAGAAAAGAGGGAAGTTTTTCCCTCTTAAATCCATTCACCATATTTTTTAATATAAATCTTTTTAGCAAACATAGCCAAAATACAATATAGGAAGGTTACAACAAAGATTAAGACGATATCTTCAGCAGCCATTGGAACTAAGCCAATGAAACTTCCTAAAGGTGTAAATGGTACGATTAGTCCTACTAAAATTAATAAGATAGAAGAGAAATATACCATTTTATTTGCATTACTTTGTATAAATGGTATTTTTGCAGTTCTAATAATATGCATTCCAACTAAGTTTGAAACGATACTATATGAGAACCAAATTGTTTGGAAAAGAGCTGCTTCTCTAACACCAAAGATAAACCATAAAGATGCAAATACAATTAAGTCAAATATAGAGCTAACAGGTCCCATAAATAGCATAAAGTGTTTTAAACTCTTAATATCTAATTTTTTAGGTTTACGTACAATTTCTTCATCTACATCATCAAATGGAAGAGTCATTTGTCCAAAGTCATATAATAAACCTTCAACTAATAATTGGATAGGTGTTTCTGGTAAGAAAGGTAAAGCAATACTTGCAACAATAACAGATAATACTTCACCAAAGTTAAAGCTTGTTGCCATTTTAATATATTTCATCAAATTGGCAAAGGTTTTTCTTCCTTCAGTTACACCGTCTAATAAGACATTTAAGTCTTTTTCTAAAAGTATAATATCTGCAGATTCTTTTGCAATATCTACAGCAGTATCTACTGAAATACCAACATCTGAATTTGTAAGTGATGGACTATCATTAATTCCATCTCCCATATATCCTACAACATTTCCATCTTCTTTTAAAAGTCTTACAATTCTAGCTTTTTGAATAGGTGATAGTTTTGCAAAAATATTATTTTTTCTAATTAATCTAAGTACAGCTACATCTGATAATTTATCTAATTCACTTCCTAAAATAATATGTTTAGATTTAATATTTACTTTATCACATATACATTTTGTAACTTCTGCATTATCACCTGTTAAGACAATTACACGAATTCCGGATTTATTCATTTTTTCAACAGCTTGTTTTGCACTTTCTTTAGGTGGGTCTAAGAAACCAATGAAGCCAATTAATATCATGTTTTTTTCATCTTTTACTTCAAAATCGTAACCTGGTTCATTATTATATTTTTTACAAACAGCAATAACTCTTAAACCTTCTTTGTTTAAGTTTTTACTTATTCTTTGTATATTTTCTTTAATTTCTCTTGTAAGTGGAGAAACTACACCTTTATATTCTACAGAAGTAGATATATTTAAAATTTCTTCTACTGCACCTTTTGTAATTAACTCATCTTGACCTTGTTCATTTTTTACAGCAATAGATAAACGTCTACGAGCAAAATCAAAAGGTATTTCGTCTAATTTTATATATTTACTAGTTAATTCAGGCATATTATATTCAGCGCCACGTTTAATTACAGCTTCATCAATATTACTTCTTAAACCTGTTTGAAGACTAGCATTCAAATATGCATATTTTAGAACGCCAATATCTTCATCACCTTTTATGTCTAAATATTTTTCTAGAACAATTTTATCTTCTGTTAATGTTCCTGTTTTATCAGTACATAAAATGTTCATAGCACCAAAGTTTTGTATAGCATCTAATTTTTTTACAATAGTTTTTTTCTTTGACATTTTTACAGCACCTTTTGATAAACATGAAGATAAAATAACAGGAAGAAGAAGTGGTGTGATTGCAATAGAAATTGCTACTGCAAATGTAAATGCTGTTACGATACTATGTTTTGAGAAGTTTAAGATAAATACAATAGGTATAATAATTAGCATAAACTTAATTAATAGTTTACTAATGCTTTCAATTCCTTTTTGGAAAGCTGTTTTTGGTTTACCAGTAGTTATAGTATGAGCAATTTTTCCAAAATAAGTAGAATCAGCTGTTTTAATAACCACACCTTTTGCACTACCAGAAATTACATTTGTTCCCATAAAACAAATAGTATCTAAGTCTGCAATGCTATCTAAATCTTTTGGATTCATTTCTGTTTCAACTGTTTTTTTAACAGCATCTGATTCACCAGTTAAAGATGATTGCCCTACATAAAGATCTGTTGCTTCAATAATTCTTAAATCAGCAGGAATCATACTACCAGCAGAAAGAATAACTACATCACCTAAGGTTACTTCTTTTATTGGAATTTGTACATCTTTACCATCTCTTATTACATGACAAGTTGTAGCTACTAACTCTTTTAATTCGTTTGCAGCTTTATTAGAACGATATTCCTCAAAAAAGTCTAATAAGGTACTTGCGGCAACTAAGATAGCAATAACAATAATATTAGCATAGCTAGGTGTTTCTGGTAAAATAATATCTGTATAGCATAAAAGTAAAGTGATTCCTAATAAAATCAAGTTAAATGGTGTAAATAAACTTTCAAAAAAGTAGTGATACCATCTTTTTGGCTTTGCTTGTTTAATTTCGTTTAAACCTAAGTTTTTAATTAATTCACTTGCTCTTTTTGAAGAAAGTCCGCCTTCATTAACTCGATATTTTTTAATAAATTCATCTTTTGGTAAAGTACATTCTTCACCATACATTTTACTTACATTAACTTCTTCTTTAGCGTTTGCCAAAATACCATCTCCTTTTGTAAAAATTTTCATCATTTTAAATTATACCACTAATAAAAAAAATTACTACAATATATATAAAAAAATTAAAAAAAGTGATAGAATAATAAAAAAATTAGGAGGAAAAGATGGAAAGAATAAGAGTTGCGGGGATTATAAAAATAGATGGTGGATATGCATTTATGCATAGAAAGAATGTTAGGAAAAGAAGGGATATTCAGGATTATTATACTTTTCCAGGAGGAGGACTAGAGGAAGGTGAAACTTTAGAAGAAGGAGTAATTAGAGAAATTAAAGAAGAGTTTGGGATTACTGTTAAAGTTATAAAAAAATTATATGAGATGAAATCTAAAAAGTTTGATCAAAAAGAATATTTTTTTCTTTGTGAATATGTAGAAGGTGAATTTGGAACAGGGGATGGACCAGAATTTAGTCATGACCCTAAACATGTTGATAGTGGTGATTATCTACCAGAAATTATAAAGAAAGAAGATATAGAAAATTTATTACTATTACCACCAGAGATAAAAGAAAAGTTTGTAAATGATATAAAAAATGATAATTTATAGGAGAAAGAATATTGAACAGAAAATTAAAAATATTTATAAAAGTAGTTATATTTATTTTAAGTATAGTAATATCTATTTTTCTTATAATGGCTGATCTTATAATATTATTTAAATATACTCGGTAAATATGAAATTAATAATAACTTAAATAATTCTTTTATAAGAGAAGAATTAGAGGAAATAGGGGCTAATATTCCAAAAGAAACTAAAATTATAAAAATAAAATATGAAAGACCATGGGATATTTGTGAATATGAGATTACATATATAGAAAATGAAGAAGAAAAAGTAATAGATGTAGTAGATACAGAAAGAAGTGAGTTAGAGCAATATATAATTCATTATGGAAAAAATTATGATGAACTTATACTTTTAGGAGTTTTCTTAATTGTAATATTTCAAATAGTGTTTCCGATTATATGTTTAGTTTGGTTAATTAAAGAAATAAAAAGGAATAAAAAGGAAAAGAAGAATAATGAGGAGAAATAGATTAGTTATTTTAGAATTATTATTAATGATTATTATTTTTATAGGAATTGTATGTGTTGTTTTTAGTGTGTATTTTATTTTTAGAGGAATAGGTAAGACAATAGTAAATGTAAATGATAATAATAGATTAGAAATAGAGCAAATGTTAAAAGAAAGTAGTGATTATGATGATACATATGATATTAAAGAGTTAAAGAAAATACAATTTTTTATGAATTTTAATGATTTAGAATTTACATTATATTATAAAAAAGGGGAAGAAAAGGAACTTTATGATGATAATTTAGATACTCTAAGAGATTATATAAAACAAAATGGATATAGTAAGACAATGTATTATGTTGTGATAGATGTGGTAATAATATTTATAGTTTTAGGAGTAAATGCAGGAAGAAAGAACTTATCTAATAGAATTGATTTAATTGATAAACAAGATGAAAATAACTAGGTGTCATAAATTAAAACACCTAGTTTAT
Organism: uncultured Clostridia bacterium; assembly: GCA_944392605.1. GTDB lineage: Bacteria > Bacillota > Clostridia > TANB77 > CAG-508 > CAG-269. The sequence goes on from CALXXE010000006.1 coordinate 108,717, forward strand.
TTTGATTATCAAATGAATAAATTTCTCCAACAGTTAGATTAAAATGCTCTTCCGAAACTTTAGTTAATTTCAAATATGTAATTATTTAGAGTAGATAGAAAAGCATCACCGATTACATAAATTTTAAGTTCAGAAGTACATATTATTTTATTATATGATATTTCATAAGTGCTATTAATATAATAATTCAAACATCTATTAAAATCAATTTTAAACCACTATTAGAGTCTAGGTTTATACTACTTACAATATCATAATTTTCTTGTCATAAATCAATTTCATCATTAGAGAGTTTATCAAATAATAACATATATAATAGAAGAAACAGCAAAGAAGGCATAAATTATTTTTATAGATTTGAAACAATAATGTGTGTTATAGGACTCTTATATATATAATATCAAATATGTACATATATGATAGGAGGATAATATGGAAGAGTTAATTGAAGAAGCAAAGAATGGTAATAAAGAAGCATTTACTGATTTGTTTATAGCTATTGAAAATGAGTTATATAAAATTGCAAAAACTAGAATAAGTAATGAATCAGATATTGATGATGCTGTTCAAGAAACAATGATAGAGGCATATAAAAATATAAGAAAATTAAGAGAGAATCAAAAATTTAAGAAATGGATTATAACTATATTAGTTAATAAATGTAATAAGATTTATAAAAGAAAATATGAAAAAGATGTTTCAATAGATGAATATAATTTGGATAAATATATTGGTTCTAATAGTTATAAAAACATAGAAGATGACTTAAATTTTTATTCATTACTAAAGCAATTAAAATATGAAGAAAGAATAGTAATTATCCTTTATTATATGGAACAATATTCAATAAAAGACATAAAAGAAATTCTAAAGATGAACGAAAATACTGTAAGAACTCATCTTTTTAGAGCAAGAAAGAAGATAAAAGAAAATTATGAGAAGGGAGTGATTTAGAATGGAAGCATATGAAAATTTTATTTGTGAAACTCTTAGAAAAGAAATAAATACACCTCAAAGTTACAAAAGAACAATTAGAACAGCTTTATATAAAGATAGAAAAGAAATCAAAAATAATTTTAAAAGAGTAGTATTAGCAACTTGTGGTGGGATTATATTAACGACAGGTATTGCTTTTGCAGGGTATACAGTTTATGAAAAAGTATGGAAAGAGCCAAGAAGTTATGATGTAAATCAAGAAAAACCAGCCATAATAAGTGAAGAAGAAAAAAGTGAGTTGGTAACAGAAGATGAAATAAAAGAAAAAGCAAAAGAAATATTAAAAGATTTTGGATATCCTGATAAAGAAATTAAAAAGATAGATTTAAACAGAAGCTATGATGATAGTTTAAATAGTTATTATGCCGTATATACAGAAGATGAATATAGCATTCCGAATAGTAATAAAAATATTGGAATAACAATTAATTTTAATAGTGAAACAGGAGAATTTATATATTTCTTAAATAATGATTTTGATGAAATTAAATCTAATCTTGAAAAAATATCTGAGGAAGAAGCTATGAAGCTATGTATTGATTTATTAACTAAAATAGGTTATCCTGTAGATAGTTATGAAATAAAATCTTGTGAGAACAAAGATGAGAATGAATGGGTAATATCTTATTCAAGAAGCTATAATGGAGTTTATAATAGATATGATGAATTCCAAATCGCGTTTGGAAAATTAAATGGAAATATTATAGTAGAATCTGTAAATGGTTTAATGGAGAATAATTTTGAAAACAATGAATATATAATATCTGAAGAAGAAGCTATAAATATAGCTAAAGCAAAAGAAGAAGAGTTTTCAAGTGAACCAATCATTAACATTACTGCAAATAAGAGTATAGAGAAAATGAATCAATTTATATATTGTTTAGAAAATAATATTGAAGACCAAACAAGTGTAAGGACAGAAAATAGAATAAGAAATGTATGGGTAGTAAAAATTGAACATGAAAAAGAACCTAAAAATAAAGATAATACATTATCTAATGTAGAAAGTGTAAAAAGATATATGAGTAAAAAATATTTTATAGATGGGACAACAGGAGAAATAATAGGAGGAGATCAAGCAAAATTTAGCTTTGGAGGAGAATAAATTAATGAACAAAAAAGTTTTAGGACTAATTATTATCTTAGTAGTAATAGTTATGGTAGCAATAATAGCAATAGTTATTAAGCCAAAGGAAAGTAATAGCGATATTATAAATTCAAACATTGTAAGCAAAAATAATGAAGATATATTTTATGCAAGCATAGAAGAAATTAATGAGTATAATGGAGTAACGTCTGTTTTAGTAAAAGGATTGTAGAATAATGATGTAAATTATAGAGGAGAATTTGAGTTTTCTATAGATGATGATACAGAAATATTCTGGAAAGAAACTAAAGTTGAGGTATCAGATTTAAAAGTAGGTCAAAAAATTTCTATTACTTCAACAGGAGATGTTTTGGAACGTTATCCAGTTGAACTTACTAAAGTGACAAGAGTAATAATATTAAATGAAAATGAAACATAAGCAACAAGAAAATATTGACTTTTGGTATTATTTTAATATAATGATTATATAAAAATGAGCCATTACAAAGTGTGATGTGCCATTAGATAAGAAAAAATGATTAAATACATAAGCACATCTCTAATGGCGAGTAGAGATGTGCTTTATGTCGTATAAGTTATGAACGTAAGGATAAATATGAAAAATAAGAGTGAAGTTATTATGTTACAAATTTTTGTGATTTTTTAAAAAGAGAATTGCCGTAAATGGAATTTTAAACATATAAATGATATATAAAGAGGGGATAGTATGTTAAAGTTATTAAAAAATGAATTGATAAAAATCTATAAAAGAAAAAATATTTATATATTATTTTTTATAGCAATTCTAATAATTGTTGGATACAATGTTTTTGAAAATGTTACTAACAAGAATTTTGATATAAGTGAACAATATTTAAAGGCATACAATCAGGATAAAATGTATCTTGAAAATTATGAAAATTTAGATCTTGACGAGAGTTATTCAGAGATTTATGAAAGGGTAAATTTAGAAAAATATGCTATTGAAAATAACATTAAATATAACATATTATTAAATTCAGAAAACAAAAATGCCATATTACCATCTGATGCAAGAATATTACTCATGAGATTTTTTAACAATTTTGATATAATAATAATATTCATTATTATCTACTTAGCAAGTACAATTATATATGAGGAATATGGTAATGGAACTATTAAAAATCTTTTAGTAAAACCACATAAAAGATTTTTGATATTGCTTTCTAAGATAATAACAACTGTACTTATTATATTAATTACATCAATTGTATTTATCCTATTTCAATATATAGTAGGTGGATTTATATTTGGATTTGATAGTTACTCATTAGATGCTATTAGATATAATCATATAACGCAGAATATTGAAGTTATGAACTTGGGATACTATATGTCACTAATTTTTATGGCCAAAATACCAATGTACTTATTAATTATTTTAATATCATTACTTTTAAGTATTTTTATAAATAATATAGGAATTAATATCTTAATTTCCTTAGGACTATATATGGTGGCTAATTTAGAGATATTATTTAATAATATAACAAAATACTTATTTATGTATAATTGGGATATTAGTAAATATATATTTGGAAGTGTTGAAATAATAGATAATAACATTAAGATACCAATAATAATATCAAGTATTTGGATTGTATTAATTACTGCAGTACTATTTATTGGTTTTAATAGGAAAGACATAGTAAATGAGTAAAAGGGGAGTTAAAATGAAAATATTAAAATGTGAAAATTTAAAAAAGCAAGTAAAAAATAAGATAATTGTAGAAAACATTTCTTTTTCTATGGATAGAGGAGATGTTGTTGGTTTTATAGGACCAAATGGAGCTGGAAAAACTACTACTATTAAATTAATTTTAGGTTTGATAAAATTGACAGAAGGAAAAGTATATATAGATGGATATGATATTCAAAAAAATTTTATAAAAGCGATGGAAAAAGTAGGTGCAATTGTAGAAACACCTGATTTATATATGTATTTAAGTGGATATGATAATCTAAAATTAACGGCAAATAACTATAAAAATATAACAAAAAAAAGAATTAATGAAGTAATAAAAATGGTGGGCCTAGAAAATAGAATAAAAGATAAAGTATCAACTTATTCATTAGGAATGAGACAAAGACTTGGAATAGCAGAGGCAATTGTTAATAATCCAGAATTATTAATTTTAGATGAGCCAACAAATGGCTTAGATATAGAAGGGACTATTGAAATAAGAAATTTAATAAAAAAATTATCAAACGAAGGAATTGCAATTTTAATTTCTAGCCATAATCTAACAGAAATTGATAATTTGTGTAATAGAATTATAGCTATAAAAAATGGAAAAATAATTACTAATGATACAATTGATAATTTTAAAACTTTTTCTAATGAGACAACTTACATTTTAGAATTAGACCATCTAGATAATCTAGAACAAATAATTTTAAAACATAAATATGAAGCAATTTCTAAGAACAAGATAAGAGTATTTATTTCTAAAGAAGAAATAACAAATTTAATGGAAAACTTAATAAAAAATAAATATCAAATTTATTCTATGCAAGAAGAAAAATTGACTTCAGAACAAGCTTTTATAAAAAAAGTAGGTGAGAATAAAATTGATTAAATTAATAGAAAATGAATTAATAAAGATATTTAAAAGAAAAAGTATATATGTATTATTAATAATTTCTTTAATAGCAATTATTGCATATAACTATATGAATCCAGATCAAAATGATAGTACATTTAAAATGTATACAGATGATTTAGATATTTCTATACTTGAAAAAGGAATAGAAGATACGGAAAATAAGATGGCAGAGACAACTATTTATGATACAAATGAAGAAGAGCAAACCAAAAATGGTCTACAAGAATTTTTACAAAAACTAAATAGTGATATTGAAACTTTGGTTAGTCAAAATATAGAATTGGAATTTGCAAAATTATATAATAGATATGAAAAAAATTCTTGGCAAAGATATGCATTAAATGAAGAAAGAAATGGGTATTCTTTTGAAAATAATTCTGACTTAGCTTATAATCAAGATATAAGAAATAATATAAAAATAATTAAAGATTATGAAATAAATCCTAATACACAAATAACTAAAAAACAGTATGATAAAGCAATCGAAAAATATAATGGATATGTAAGTGTATTAGATTCTAATAATTGGAAAGAATATGTTATATATAAAATAAATAGTTTAAAAGAAGAAAAAAATTTAGCCACAGAAAAAGAAAGAAATTGGATACAAATAGAAGTTGATATAAACGAATTGAGACTGGATAATAATATAAGATATACAGATGATAATTTAAATACATATATTGAAGAATATAGAAGCGAAAGTTATGTTTTACAAAATTATGAAGAGATAGAAGAAAGAAATGATTTTACAAAGAAGCAAATTAAAGAAACTAAAGGAAAGTTACTCTTACTTAAATATGCAATAGAACACAATATAACTCAAGATATATCATCCGAAAAATATAACATTATATTGGAAAATAAAATAGATGCTAGAATTAGTTTTATTAGAACATTTGAACATTTTGATTTAATCATAGTAATAATTGCAATATACATATCTTGTATGATAGTAACAGAAGAAATAAATAAGAAAACTATTAAAAATTTATTAGTAAAACCACATAAAAGAACTTCAATTTTAATTTCTAAAATGATAGCTTGTATTATCACAATTGTAATCTCAATGATATTCGTTTGTGCAGTTCAATATATCGTAGGAGGCTTAGTATATGGATTTGATAGTTATAGTCTGGGGTATATAGGATATAATTATAATACTCAAAAAGTATTTACAATGAATATTTTTGAGTTCTTAGTTTTAGAAGGTTTAACTAAATTACCAATGTATATTATAGTAATACTATTTTGTATGTTTATGGGAACAATTAATAATAATACTTCAATGACAATGATATTAACACTTATAATATTTATGGTGTCAAGTTCAGTTCTTGTAGAATGGTCTAAAGTTGAAAGTTTATCAACGATATGTAGATATTTTATTACTAATAATTGGGATTTTAGTACATATCTATTTGGCAATTTTTCAGAAATAAAAGGAATTGATTTGGAATTTTCGATTGTTGTATATACAGTTTATTTCATTATTTTAATTATAAGTGTTATAAAAGTATTTAATAATAAAGAAATAAATAATAAGTAATTAAAAATATTCAATAAGAATAGTTTGTTCTTAAAAAATAAGGACAAGCTATTTTTTATAGAAAACAATTTTTGAAATATTATTCTGATCTGATGGACTCTTATAAATAGATTATATAAATATTAAAATCATAGGAGGAATAAAAATGAACAAATCTTTAAAAGTAATATTAATAATTATATCAATTATAATAGTTGGAGTTGTATGTTTCTTTATAGGGCGTAATGTAGGAAAAGATAATGGAACTAATATGAATACTCAAAATACTATTCAACCAAGTAAGATAAATAGTAGCCATGAGGATTTAGAAGATAATACTAACACTAATATTGAAAATGAAAGTTTTAATGATCTTACTACAGATATAAGTACAAATAGTGAAAAATAGAAAATAGTATTTAAAAGTAATGATTGAAAAATGTATAGTTCATTATAACAAAGGAAGGGGAAAATAAATGGAAGACTTAGTAGTAAAAGCTCAGGAGGGAGATAAACAAGCTTTTACAGAAATAATATTAATGTTAAAAGAAGATTTATATAAGATAGCAAAAACTAGAATTACAAACGAATCTGATATAGAAGATGCTATTCAAGAAACAATGTTAGAGGCTTATAAATCTATAAAAAAGTTAAAAGATGTAAGTAAGATAAAGCAATGGATAATAACCATATTAATTAATAAATGTAATAGAATCTATAGAAGAAAATATAAAAAAGATATTTCTATTGATGAATACAATTTAGAAAAATACATGATTACAAATCAATATAAAAATATAGAAAATGACCTTAATTTTTATTCTTTGTTAAAAAAATTAAATTATAAGGAAAGATTAGTTTTGACTTTATATTATATGGATGAATATTCTGTAAAAGAGATTAAAGAGATAACAAAGATGAACGAAAATACAATAAATACTTGTTTATATAGGGCAAGAAATAAAATAAGAATTGATATTGGAGGAAATTTGGATGACAGAGATAATGAAAGAAAAGGCGATAAAAGAAATAATAAAAAGTAAAATTGATATCCCAACTGGATATGTTAATGCAATTAATACAGCTTTTATAAAAAAGAAGAAAAATAATTACTTTATAAGAGTGTTAGTAGCAACATGTTCAGGTGTTATTTTAACTAGTGGAATTGCTTTTGCAGGATATAATATTTATCAAAAAATATGGAATGAACCGGAGAAAGTAAATAATAGTGATATAGAAGAAGCATTAGAAAATAAAGAGATAACAAAAGAAGATGAAGATAAGTTAATAAGCAATCAGGAAGCACAAGAAAGAGCTTTGAGTATATTGAATAATTTAGGGTATAAAGAATTAAAAGTTGAAAATATAGAAACAAAAAATACAAACAATATGATTTATTTTGACATAAAAGTAATAGGAAATAACAGCTTTATAATTTCAATTGATGGAAAAACTGGGGATTTAATAGGCATTCAAAATTTGAATAATAATTATGAGAATATAAAAACAATTAGCGAAGAAGAAGCAAGAGAATTTTCAGTATATGTAAGCAAAAGTTTAAATTTGAATAATGAAGATTATGAACTAAGATATTGTAGAGAAGAGAATGGAAATTTTGGTGAAGAGCAATATAAAGTATGGGTATCAACTTTTAACAGAAAATATGCGGATAGATATAATCCGTATGACAGTATGCAGATTCAATTTTATAAAGATAATAATCAGTTGCAAGTTATTTCTATAACAATTAATAGAGATGAAACTTTTGAAAATAATGATATAAAAATTGATAAAGAAGAAGCGGAGAATATTGCACTAGAGAAAGAGAAAAAATTAAGTTAAATGGAAATAGAGAATATTACAACTAAACTAGGAATAAGGAAAATGAATACATATATTTATAGATTGGAAAATAATATAGATATGGCGAATGTGGATGAAAGTGATTATGATACTATAATTTATAAAACAGATAATACCACAAGAAATGTATGGATAGTAACAATAAAACATAAGAAAGCAGAAAATATGACTTTTAATACTAATTTAGAGTATAGTAAACAAATGGATAAAGAGTATTATGTAGATGCAACTACAGGTGAAATAATCGGGGGAGAGGACTACCTTGAAGAATCAAATAATCCTTTATATAACTAGAAAAATCTTTTACATAAAATGAATTTAAATAAAGAATAAGAAAATGCTAAAAACAAAATGTAAGAATGCTTACAATGGATGTTTGTATTACTCTGATAATACATAGAAGATAAAGTTAATAAAAGTAAAAAGCCACATCTCTAAAATAAGTTAGAGATGTGCTTTTATAATTCAATTTTTAGAAATTTAGTAATTAAATTGTAACTAAATTATGCATTTTATTAGTTTTAAGTTTTTTGTTATATTTATTTTCTTTGGTATATTTTGATTTACCAAAAGCAAGTATAAATAAAAATATAGTAGGTAACAAAATCAAACCAATTGTAAAACCAATACCTTTGTTAAATTTTTTAGCAAGCATTGTATATAAATATGTAGAAAATAGAAATTGTACAATGAAAGCTATATTAAAAGATAAAGGATAAATTAAATAAATCAAAATAAACCATGGTGAAACGCCAGATATTTGATAAAGTAGTATTAAATTATATAGGAATTAGAGCTTTCCAAGTTTTTTTATTACATTTTGAAAAAAGCTTACATAGAGCTATAATTCTAAATACTATTGCTATAAGAAAAAGATAAAACATTCCATAAAATACAATGTTTGTTGAAGTTTGTAAAATATCTATATCAATACCTGTAATACTATGTAAAATTTCAGGCATCATATTAAAATAAGATTTTATTTCTTTTATCAATTTATATCACCAAAATTATTTTTACATTTTTCTATTTTTTTGTCAATAACTTAAAGATTTATGAGTCACTCAAGATGTTAATTGTGTAATAAAAAATAAAAAATACCACTTTTTAGTGGTAATAATAATTAGTTAAATTGCCTTAAGTATGATGCTAACACATAGCACTTACCTCGATTATGGCATACAGAAAGGACTTACTGTTAAACTAATTTTAGTTTAACATCTAAATTTTATAAAGTCAATATCAAATTTGTAATATAAAAATTGAGAGAGAATGTTGACTTTTTAGTATTATTTAAGTATAATAATTATAGAAGATGAGCGACCACAAAGTGTGGTGTGCCATTGAAAAAGTGTTTTTTATTTAAAGCACATCTCTAACGGCTTGCAGAGATGTGTTTTTTGTTGTCTATTTTCCTAATTGTAACAACTAATGCTACAAATAGTGTAATAGCGACAACAGTTACTATAGCAAGTTCAGAAAGTAATATGTATATAAAGAATAAATAGACTTGTTCTAATAACATATGCATCGCCCACTTTTATTTTGTGGGTATACGACACATCACACTCTGCTTTTACTCATCTTCCGATATATTATAGCAACCCTATTGGTAAAAATCAAGCGAACAGTCAAAAAAATTTTAGAAAATATAAAGTCTAGTATTTCTACTAGACAAAAATATTATAAACAAAAGTAGTAAGCATACAAAGAATTATACCACAGGCTGTTGGTAATAAGAAGCTGATAATAGTCCATTTAAGACTACCAGTTTCTTTTTTTATTGTGAGAAGAGTGGTGGCACAAGGAAAGTGTAAGCATGTAAATATCATAACATTAATAGCTGTAAGAATAGTCCAACCATTTTGTATTAGTATTTGACCAATTGAAAATGTATCTTCCATATTTACTAAAGAATTTCCACCAAGATAACACATTAAGATAATTGGAAGAACGATTTCATTAGCAGGTATACCAAAAATAAATGCTGTTAAAATATATCCATCAAGTCCAAGAAGATTGGCAAATGGGTCTAAGAAGTTTGCAATAATTGAAAGTAAACTCTCACCATTAATTCCTATGCTTGCAAAAAGCCAAATAACAAGACCGCTAGGTGCAGCAACACTAATTGCTCTTCCTAAAACAAACAAATAAAGTTCTATCAAATATTGAACGAATAAGGATTTTACCAAATTGAGGCTTTCTATAAGGTAGAATTTCAAGTACAAATGATGATGGCATACCTTTAAGTATTGTTTTAAAAAAGCAACAAATGGTGCACAAAAATTCTAAGTAATATAATTAATCATAGTGATATATCATATGTAGACACAACTAATTTAATATTAAGAAAATAAAAAATGGCTATTGCCTTTTGAATTTTATATAAAAAAGGAAACTATACGTATAAAAATAATTTTACATATCATCTACTTCCAAATTTTGACAAAATATGCTATCATTATAAATACAGGTGATATATATGAAAAATATTAAGAACAAATTAGAGTTAGTCAGAAGAGAAGGAATATGTAAACTATTAATTAAAACTTATGAAGAAGATGAGGAAGAGCTAAAAAATAAAATAGAACAAGTGAGTGGTTCTTATCCAAGAGATTTAAAAGTCCTTTATAAACTTAATAAAGGACAATTGATATCAATTGTAAAGAAAAGTAATATTTCACAAGAAAAAATAGATGAAACATTCGATCAATATAGATATGGGTTAAAACCAGAAGAAGAGATTAAAGAAAATGAAATTATTGAATATTCTTTTACGTATTTGAAAAGGTATCCATATATAGATGAAGAAGAATGCCCTAATGCGATTTATGAATTAGAAGAGTGTTTTGTATGGGTTAGTACTACAAATAATTTTATTGCCATAAAAAATAGTCCAAATAAAATCGTGCAAATTTTACAGCAAATTTTTGGAGAAATATATGAGACTGAATTAAATAACATTAAACTAAATAATAAATTAGTAGAAGAAATATTTGGAAATGATAGAAGAAAAGCTACAGCAATAAATATAGCTCCTGATAATAAAAAAGCAGAAAAAAATGAATAAGAAATTAAACGAACTAAGTTCTAATTGCTAAGAGCTTCTAGTGGAGTTTTTCTCTAAACTTAGTTCGTTTAATTTCTTATTCATTTGTAGGAATAGCTAAAAGTTATATAAACAATAAATCTGGTAATTTTACGTTGGGATCAAGGCAGGCAGGAGAGATGATAAGACAAATATTGTGTGCGACTTATGATAAAAGAGTGCAGATAATAGGAGCTGTATGCCCCAATAGATTTGATGATCAATTAAGGCAAACAATAAGATACATAGCACAAGTAACAAAAACAAAAATTTGTATATTTGATGATGAGATAATGTTAAAGCAATTAAAATATTATAAAAATAAAATACATAGTTAAGAAGATATTTAAATATAAAATTTATTATTTAATAAAATGATTTAGATATAATTTTTGAATAATTACAATAAAAATTATGTTTTATATAATGAGTTTGAGATATGGATAGAAAATACAACTAAATATTTAATTTATGAAATATCAATTTGACAAATATAAATTAATATGGTATTATTTAATTACAGAATAAATGAACTTTGAATAATCGCAGTTGTTCAAATCATAGCAGTATGTGTACCGCGAATGCACATACTTTTTTTATGCAAAAAAATAGAGCAGACCGCGAATCTGCCCTACGACTAAATACAGTTAAGTAGTCTTAACTTTACTTTTGTTTTGCATTTGCTGTTTTTGTTGTTCTAACTGTAGTTGTAAGAAAAAGTTTTTTTCTTTTTCCTCTATGTACTTATCAACAAAGTGCAAAATTAAATCGCTAGTGTTCAAATCATAGCCCCCTTTCCGCCTTTAAGAAAAGGCTGGCCTTTCCTTTGCATAAGGTTGCTATTATATTATAATATTTTACAACAAAAAACAAGCGAACAGTAAATTTTTTCTGTAAAGTAAAAAAAGCCTAGCATTTCTACTAGACAAAGATATTATAAACAAAAGTAGTAAGCATACAAAGAATTATTCCACAGGCTGTTGGTAATAAGAAGCTGATAATAGTCCATTTGAGACTACCAGTTTCTTTTTTTATTGTGAGAAGAGTAGTGCTACATGGAAAATGCATACAAGTAAATATCATAACATTAATAGCTGTAAGAATAGTCCAACCATTTTGTATTAGTATTTGACCAATTGAAAATGTATCTTCCATATTTACTAAAGAATTTCCACCAAGATAACACATTAAGATAATCGGAAGAACAATTTCATTAGCAGGGATACCAAATATAAATGCTGTTAAAATATATCCATCAAGCCCAAGAAGATTAGCAAATGGGTCTAAGAAGTTTGCAATAATCGAAAGTAAACTCTCACCATTAATTCCTATGCTTGCAAAAAGCCAAATAACAAGACCGCTAGGCGCAGCAACACTAATTGCTCTTCCTAAAACAAATAAAGTTCTGTCAAATATTGAACGAATAAGGATTTTACCAAATTGAGGCTTTCTGTAAGATGGAAGTTCAAGTACAAATGAAGATGGCATGCCTTTAAGTATAGTTTTAGATAATATCTTAGAAACAAGTAATGCACAAAATATTCCAAGTAGTATAACTAATATAACACTAAGAGTTGATATAATAGATGCTCCAAATCCTTGCATTGTTCCTGCAATAAAAATTGTTGCAATAGAGATTAAAAATGGAAATCTTCCATTACAAGGAACAAAATTATTAGTAAGTATTGCAATTAATTTTTCTCGAGGAGAATTAATTATTCTACAACCAGTAACACCAGCAGCGTTACAACCAAATCCCATACACATAGTAATCATCTGTTTTCCAGTACAAGAACATTTTTTAAAGAAACCGTCTACATTAAAAGCAATTCTAGGAAGATATCCTAAATCCTCTAGGAAAGTAAAAAGAGGAAAGAATATTGCCATAGGAGGGAGCATAACAGATATAATCCAAGTTAAAGTCTGATACACACCATTTATTAACATATCAGAAAGCCAAGCAGGACAATTAATCCAGTTTGCAAAAAGGACGAGTTTTTCTTGTATCCATGTAAAAAATGAAAATAAAATTTCTGATGGATAGTTTGCTCCAACAATTGTAATCCAAAAGATGATTCCTAAAAATAAAAGCATAATAGGAAAACCAAGATATTTAGATGTTAAGATTTTATCTATTCTTTTATCTCTTCCAGAATAGGAAGTCATTTCATATGTACAAACATTTCTGCAAATGTTTTCAGCTCTGTTCATAATAGAAGAAACAATGGTGTCTTTTAGATTTTCTTGATTTTTTAAGTTATTCAAAGCTTTTACTTTTACAATTTCTAGTTCAACATTATCTATAATAGAAATATTAAAAGCTTTTTCAATAGACTTTAATATTTTTTCTTCTCCATCTAAAACTTTTAAAGAAATCCATCTTAATAGTTTTTTAGGAATTACTTTATAATCTTTTAACTTTTCTGAAATTAAAGAAATAGCGTTTTCAATTTCATTAGGATATATAACGCTTTTTGGTGTCGGGATAATTTTTCTTTCACATACTTGCATAATTGTGTCTAATAAATTATTTAAAGTTTTTTTCTTTCTTGCAATAGTTCCAACAACAGGAACACCTAATTCACTAGACAATTTATCTAAATCTATCTTAATTTTTCTCTTTTTAGCTTCATCTAGAAGATTAACACAAACAATTATATTATCAGTAATTTCCATTATTTGAAAAACTAGATTTAAATTTCTTTCTAAACATGTAGCATCTAAAACAATGACTGTAGTATCTGGTTTTTCAAAACATATGTAGTTTCTTGCAATTTCTTCTTCTTCAGAACAAGACATGATTGAATATGTACCAGGAATATCTACAAATAGAAAATCTCTATTTTTGTAGTAAGAATGACCGAGAAGCATTGCTAACTGTTTTACCTGGCCAGTTACCAGTATGTTGATGCATACCAGTTAAGCTATTAAAAATTGTAGATTTTCCAACATTAGGATTACCAGTTAATGCTATTGTAAAGCATTTATCTTTTTTTATATTATTTTTTTTAGTTGTAAGTAAGTGAAGCCCACAAGAAGAGTTTGTTAGGCCCATAGAATCACCTCACAAAATTAATATAATATAATTTATGAGATGAAAAATAAAATAGTTACAAATTAAAAGTAAACTTTAATATAAGAAGAATCTTCATCTCTAAAAGCAATTAAAGAGCCTCTTACATAAAATGCCTTAAGTCCTTTAGAAGGACTAATTAAAACAGGAACAATAGAAGTACCAGTAACAAGACCTAAATCTAAAAGTCTTCTTCTAATATTTCCGTGTACAGTTTAAAGATTTTATAATTCCTTTACAATTAAGTGGCAAATTATTTAAAGTATTTTCCATAATATATCACCTATATCTCCTTACTTTATTATATTTTGTCGAAAAAGAAAAAGTGCATATTGACAAAATGTTTTAGATGTGAAAAAATGAAGCAAACAAAATTAAAGTTAAATATTTTAAGGAGGAATAAAAAATGAATAGATTAAGAGGATTTGAAGTAGCAAAAGGATTTGAGGATAAGGAAATTAATTTACCAATAAGAAAAACAAAATATTCAGCAGGATATGATATAGAAGCTGCAGAAGATACAGTAGTTCCTAGCTTCAAAAAAGGAATGAACCCAACACTTGTAAAAACAGGCTTAAAAGCATATATGCAAGATGATGAAGTACTATTCTTATATAATAGAAGTTCTAATCCAAAGAAAAAAGGATTAATTCTTGCAAATAGTGTCGGGGTAATTGATAAAGATTATTATGGAAATGTAGATAATGATGGTCACATTATGTTTGCTTTTTATAATATCAAAGATGAAGATATTACAATAAAAAAAGGTGAGGCAATAGGACAAGGAGTATTCCAAAAATACTTAATTACAGACGATGATGCTGCTGAAGGAGAGAGAAAAGGTGGTTTTGGATCAACTAGTAAATAAACATAAAAAAATTTTTTGAAAGTTTTTTAAGAAACTGCATCCCTTAGAAAGACAAGGAAAACAAGAAAAAATATACATAAAAAAGAAAGGCAAAGGCTTTGACTTTTGCCTTTTTTTGTAGTATAATAAATATGGTTAAAAAATCCAATAAAGTTATTTTAAACCATAGTTTGACATAACTTTATTATCTTTTTTTCGCCGAAAAATATATTATGCTGAAAGGAGTTGACTTACATGTTTAATGTAGGAGACAAGATAGTATATCCAATGCACGGAGCAGGGGTAATAGATGCTATTGAAGAAAAAGATATTTTAGGGGAGAAACAATCTTATTACATATTGAAGATGCCAGGTGAAGTTAAGGTTATGGTACCGACAGCAAAGGCAGAAGAAGTAGGTGTAAGAAATATTATAGATAAAAGTTCAGCAGATAAAGTAATAGGTGTACTAGAGCAAGACGAAACTATAATGGATAAAAACTGGAATAAAAGATATAGAGATAACATGGAGAAAATGAAGAGCGGAGATATCTATGAAGTTGCAGATGTTGTTAGAAATTTGAGTTTCAAACAAAAGGAAAAAGGCTTGTCTACAGGTGAAAAGAAGATGCTAAATAATGCAAAACAAATAATGATAAGTGAATTAGTTTTAGCTGAGCATGCATCACAAGAAGAAGTAGAACAATTAGTTGAAAATAAGATAAACACTTCATATAAAATGTTTAGAACAGATGATATGCAACCAGAAAGTGTAGTAAATAAATTTATTCCATTTGATGGAACAGGAACAGACGAATAAAAAATATCGAATATCGTATGAGTTTATCTCATACGATATTTTACTTTATAAAATTATGTGGAGAAAAGAAATGGAAAAGATATTTAAAAGTATAGATGAACAAATAGAAATATTAAAAAATAAAGGATTAAAATTTAAAGATGAAGAAAAAGCAAAAGAAATTTTATTAAGAGAAAATTACTATTATTTAACTCAAGACTATGAAGACGTTTTTTTAAATTTAAAAAAATCAAAAAATGAGCAAGAGGAATATAATAAAGATACATATTTTGAAGAATTGTTTGCTATATATAATTTAGATAGAGAACTTAGAAATCTAATATTTGACTATATTAATTTAGTAGAAACTCATGTAAAAAGTTATGTGTCTTATGTATTTTCAAAAAAATACGGATGTAAAAATTATCTAATAAGAGAGAACTTTATAAATGGAATGAAATATGATAAACAAATAAGTAAGTTGTTTGAAAATATTGAAAAAAACAAGGAAATAAGCTTTAGCATTCCAAATAATGATGAAAGAAAATATTTTGAGAAAAATAAGGTTTTGCCATTGTGGGTTTTTGTTAAAATATTCACATTTGGAAATATAACTAATTTTTATTCATTAATGAAACAAGAAGATAAAGAAGAGGTAGCAAAATTATTAAAAAATAATCCATATAGTATAGCACAGTATTTAAGAATGTTAAACATAGTAAGGAATATATGTGCACATGGTGGTATATTATTTAATATAAGAATGGTAAGACATATATATGAAAGTGATTGTGATTATCATGAAATATTGAATATACCAAAAATAAATAATAGATATATTATGGGAACAAATGATTTATTTGGAATACTTATAATATTAAAGAAATTGATAGATAGAAAATCATTTAGCAAAATGTTTATTAAAATAGAGAATTTATTAAGTGATGTAAAAAAAGAAGTAGATAGTGAGAGTTTTGAAAATTTATTAGAGAATATGGGATTTCCAAAGAATTATAAATTGCTAGATGAAATTTAAAATTAAATAAAAAAATAGATTTATCAAAACTTTAGTTTTTGATAAATCTATGGTGCCAACGAAGTAGTTATCTACAACTTTTTGGCTCTCTTGACAATTGATACAAGTATCAATCAAGCTATAATTA
>CALXXE010000007.1 GCA_944392605.1 uncultured Clostridia bacterium
AAAGCAACAAGAGGAAATAGAGTTACAGATGGAGAATATGGAATTCAAGCTGTAACAGGAGCTTTAGTTACAGGTAATCAAATAGAAGCAGCCAGAGTTGCAATGACTCGTTATATAAAAAGAGGTGGAAAAGTTTGGATTAAAATATTCCCAGACAAACCATTAACAGCAAAACCTATTGGTACTCGTATGGGTAAAGGTAAAGGAGCTCCAGAACGTTGGGTAGCTGTAGTAAAACCAGGAAGAGTAATGTTTGAAATCGCTGGTGTACCAGAAGAAACAGCAAGAGAAGCCTTACGTTTAGCAATGAACAAACTACCTAATAGAACAAAATTTGTAACAAGGGAAACTGTAGAAGAGGTAGGTGAAAATGATGAAGATAAATAAAATTAGAGAAATGTCTTCACCAGATTTAGAAAAAGAATTAGGTGAACTAAAAACAGAATTATTCAAATTAAAATTTAGTTTAGCTACAAATGGATTAGATAATCCAATGAAAATAAAAGAAGTTAAAAGAGATATAGCTAAAATAAATACTGTATTAACAGAAAGAAAAATAGCAGAAAGCAAAAAAGCATAAGTAAGGAAATAAAATTCCTTGATATTAATGAAAGGAGAAATCTAAATGGAAGAAAGAAATCTTCGTAAAGTTATGATAGGAACTGTATTATCAAACAAGATGGACAAAACAGTTGTAGTAGCTGTTGAAACAAGTGTAAGTCATAAAAAATATGGTAAAACAGTAAAAAGAACTTATAAATTAAAAGCACATGATGAAGAAAATGCTTGCCAAATAGGTGATAAAGTAAAAGTAATGGAAACAAGACCACTTTCTAAAGATAAAAGATGGAGAGTAGTTGAAGTTGTAGAAAAAGCAATTGTAAAATAAGAAAGGAGGAACCATAAATGATTCAACAACAAACAAGATTAAAAGTAGCAGATAACACAGGTGCAAAAGAACTTATGTGTATCAGATGTTTAGGTGGTTCATACAGGAAAACATCTAACATAGGAGATGTAATAGTTGCTTCTGTTAAATCAGCAACACCAGGTGGAGTTGTAAAAAAAGGTGATGTTGTAAAAGCTGTTATAGTAAGATCTAAAAGCGGTTTAAGAAGAGCAGATGGTTCATATATAAAATTTGATGAAAATGCAGCAGTAATAATCAAAGAAGATGGAACACCAAGAGGAACACGTATCTTTGGTCCAGTTGCAAGAGAATTAAGAGAAAAGGACTATATGAAAATTCTTTCATTAGCTCCAGAAGTTCTTTAAGCCGTTAGCGAGAAATATTGTTAAATATTTCGAGATTTACGGATTAAAGATGCAAAATTGCTTTGCAATTTTGTATACCTTAATAATAAGAATTAAGCAAATATTGATATTTATAAAATATTAAAATAAAGGTAAAAGAAAATTTCTAAGAAAAGGAGGCAAACTCTAAATGAAGATAAAAAAAGGAGACAACGTTCAAGTTTTATCAGGAAATGATAAAGGAAAAAAAGGAGAAGTACTAGAAGTACTACCTAAAGAAGAAAAGATAGTTGTTAAAGGCGTAAATGTTAGAAAGAAACATGTAAAAGCAAGACGTCAAGGAGACGAAAGTGGAATAATAGCAGTAGAATGTGCTATACCGACTTCAAAAGTTAACGTAGTATGCCCAAAATGTGGAAAAGTTACTAAAGTAGGATATAGCATTGAAAAAGACCAAAAAGTTCGTGTTTGTAAGAAATGTGGAGCAAAATTAAAATAGAAAGGAGGATTTTTGCGTAATGGAAAAACTAAGAGAACAATATGAAAAAGAAGTAATTCCAGCATTAATGAAAAAGTTCGAATATAAATCAGTTATGCAAGTTCCAAAACTAGATAAAATAGTAATTAATATAGGATTAGGAGATTTAAAAGAAAATCCAAAAGCTTTAGAAAATGCAATGAAAGATTTAACTCAAATTACAGGTCAAAGACCAGTAATAACAAAAGCTAAAAAATCAATTGCAGCTTTCAAATTAAGAGAAGGAGTTAACATTGGATGTAAAGTAACATTAAGAAGAGATAAAATGTATGACTTTGCTTACAAATTATTCAATGTAGCACTTCCAAGGGTTAGAGACTTTAGAGGAGTTTCAGAGCATTCATTTGATGGAAGAGGAAACTACTCAATGGGTATAAAAGAACAATTAATATTCCCAGAAATCGAATATGATAAAGTTGATAAAATAAGAGGTATGGATATTATATTTGTAACAACAGCTGAGACAGACGAAGAGGCAAAAGAATTATTAACACTTCTAGGAATGCCTTTTAAAACAAAAAAATCAAAATAATAATCCATAATTGTATTTAAAATTAGTCAAAGGAAAGGAGTAAAACTATGGCTAAAAAATCAATGAAAATAAAACAAGCTAGACCACAAAAATATACAACTAGAGAATATAATAGATGTAAATTATGTGGTAGACCACATGGATATATTAGAAAATATGGAATATGCCGTATTTGTTTCAGAGAATTAGCTCATAAAGGAGAAATACCAGGAGTTAAAAAATCAAGCTGGTAATAAAATAATGTAAAAAAAGGAGGTAAGTAATTAATGAACATTACAGATCCAATAGCAGATATGTTAACAAGAATAAGAAATGCAAATAGTGCAAAACATAAAACAGTTGATATACCTAGTTCAAATATGAAATTAGGAATTGCTGAAATTTTGTTTAAAGAAGGATATATAAAATCTTATGAAGAAATAAAAGATGATACACAAGGTATCATAAGAATTACTCTTAAATATGACGAAAAAGGAAGAAGAGTAATTGATGGATTAAGAAGAATTAGTAAACCAGGATTAAGAGTATATGCAACAAGAGATGAACTACCAAGAGTATTAAACGGATTAGGTATTGCTATAATTTCTACATCAAAAGGATTAAAGACAGATAAAGAAGCAAGAGAATTAGGAATTGGTGGAGAAGTATTAGCCTACGTTTGGTAATATACTCATAATGCATTAAAATATAAAAAAGGAGGGAAAACCTAACATGTCAAGAATAGGAAATAAACCTATTACAGTACCAGATGGTGTTGAAGTTAAAATAGATGGAAAACACATTACTGTAAAAGGACCAAAAGGTACACTAGAAAGAGAAATACATAACAATATTTCTTTAGAAATGGAAGGAAATACAATTAAAGTTATAAGAATAAATGATGAACCATTAAATAGAAGTTTACATGGTTTAACAAGAACTTTAATTAACAACATGATAACAGGTGTAGTTCATGAATATAGTAAAGAACTACAAATCAATGGAGTTGGATATAGGGTTCAAAAACAAGGAAATAACCTAAATATGTCTCTTGGATATTCACATCCAGTAATATTTGAAGCACCTGCAGGAATTACTTTTGATGTTCCAAATCCTAATACAATAATAGTAAAAGGAATTGATAAAGAATTAGTTGGTCAAACAGCTGCTGAAATCAGAACTAAGAGACCACCAGAAGTATATAGAGGAAAAGGTATCAAATATGCTGATGAAGTTATTAGACGTAAAGAAGGAAAGACAGGTAAATAGAATTTAAAAGTTCGAAATTAATATTACGAGAAGAAAGGAGTAATAGAGATGGTAAAAAAGACAGATAGAAAAATGGAAAGAGCGAGAAGACATCTAAGAGTAAGAAGAAAAATATCTGGAACAGCTGAAAGACCAAGATTATGTGTATATAGAAGTAATACAAACTTATATGTACAAATAATTGATGATGTTGCTGGAAATACAATAGTTTCTGCTTCTACATTAGATAAAAATGTAAAAAACAAACATGCAAATAAAGAAGCAGCTAAAGAATTAGGAGCATTAATTGCTAAAAAAGCAGCAGATAAAAAAATTGAAACAGTTGTTTTTGACCGTGGTGGATACATCTATCATGGAGTAGTAAAAGAATTAGCTGAAGCTGCAAGAGAAGGTGGATTGAAATTCTAAGTTCTAAGTGTTTTGTTATGAGCAAAGCGAATTACAAACACTAGATGCAAACGCATAAGCGTTTGTATACCTTAGACTTATTAGTAAGTTAATTACTAATAAAAACATGGCTTTAGATTCTTAAATTAGAAATAATTAATTAAAAAAGATTGTAATTAATTAAATATAAGGATATAATGAGATTATCAAAAAGGAGGGTAAACTAAAACCTATGGAAGAAAAAAATGAATTAAAAGAAAAGGTTGTTGCAATAAACAGAGTTGCTAAGGTTGTAAAAGGTGGTAGAACTTTTAGATTTAGTGCAGTTGTTGTTGTTGGAGACGAAAACGGACATGTAGGTGTTGGAAATGGTAAAGCAGCAGAAGTTCCAGATGCTATAAGAAAAGCTATCCAAGAAGCTAAAAAGAACTTAGTTGAAGTACCTATTGTTGAAACAACAGTACCACATGAATATATAGGAACTTTCGGAAGTGCAAAAGTTTTATTAAAGCCAGCTGAATTAGGTACTGGACTTATAGCTGGAGGAAGTGTAAGACCAGTTCTAGAATTAGCAGGATATAGAAATATTAGAACAAAAGTTATTGGAACAAACAATCCAAGAAACGTTGTTTATGCTACACTAGAAGGATTAAAGTCAATGATGACAATTGAACAAGTAGCTAAAAAAAGAGGTAAAAAAGTAGAAGAAATTTTATAATTTAAGGAATATTAATTCCTTGCTAATTTAAAGAAGGAGGTGCAAGACTTAAAATGAAAATAGACGAATTAAAACCAGCTGTAAAGAAAGTAAAGAGAAATAGAGTAGGTCGTGGTATAGGTTCAGGAAATGGAAAAACATCAGCAAGAGGACAAAAAGGACAAAAATCTAGAAGCGGCGGAGGAGTGAGACGCGGATTTGAAGGTGGTCAAACTCCATTATTTAGAAGATTGCCAAAAAGAGGATTTAACAATATCCATAGCAAAACTTATACAGAAGTAACATTAAAAATGCTTAGCAAAGTAAAAAATACAGATGTTACTGCTGAAAGTCTATTAGAAGAAGGAATTATTGGAAAAATCAATGATGGTATTGTTGTTTTAGCAACAGGGAAATTAGACAAAAAAGTAAATGTTAAAGCCAAAAGATTTACAGCAAAAGCTAAAGAAGAAATCGAAGCTTTAGGCGGAAAGGCTGAGGTGATTTAGTTGTTTAAAACAATAAAAAATGCTTTAAAAACACCTGATGTTAGAAAAAGATTATTATATACATTAGTACTAATCATTGTATTTAGATTTGGATGTTATATAACAGTACCAGGAGTTGATAGTATAGCTCTAAATGATGCAATGAGCAATACTAATGGAATAGCAGGATTAATTGATATGATTTCAGGAGGTGCTTTCTCAAGATTTTCTGTTTTTGCAATGTCAATTAGTCCATATATTACAGCTTCTATCGTAATTCAATTACTTGCAATGATTATTCCATCATTAGAGAAATTGACTAAAGAAGGTGGAGAAGAAGGAAGAAGAAAGATAAATAGATATACAAAGATACTTACAATAGTACTTGCTTTAGTGGAGGGAATTGGTATTTATTTGTCTTACCAATCATCTGGAATATTCGTAGATAATAGTTTCTTAACAGGAGTATTGGTAGTAACTGGATTAGTTGCTGGAACATCAATACTTATGTGGTTAGGAGAACAAATCACAGCTAAAGGAATAGGAAACGGAATTTCATTATTGATTTTCATAGGTATCATTTCTGGATTACCAAGTCTAGTAACTACATTATGGGGATTAATTATGACAGATGCAGGATTTAGTACAACAGGATTATTATTAGCAATAGGAATTATAATTGGAGCAATTATTTTAGTGGCAGGTGTTGTATTTGTACAACAAGCTGAAAGAAGAGTACCTGTACAATATTCTAAAAAGGTAGTTGGAAGAAAAATGATGGGTGCACAAAGTACTCACATTCCATTAAAACTTGCTATGGCAGGTGTTATGCCAGTTATCTTTGCAAGTAGCTTTATGACATTCCCAGCTATGATAATTCAAATATTTGTACCTGATATAGCAAATCAAACAGGATTTTTAGCAGGACTATATAATTTCTCAATTGCCACATCAACTTCAAATGTACCAATTGGATATTCTATAGCAAATGCACTTGTATATTTATTACTAATTTTGGGATTTACATTTTTCTATACTTATGCTACATTTAATCCAGCAGAAGTATCAAACAATATTAAGAAAAATGGTGGATTTATTCCAGGAATAAGAGCAGGAAAACCAACAACAGATTATTTATCATCAATAATATCAAAATTAACATGGTTTGGAGGATTCTTCTTGGCATTGATAGCTATTATACCAATGTTATTAAGATTTACAAACTTAAACATTGCATTTGGTGGTACTTCAATATTAATCGTTGTAGGTGTTGCATTAGAGACGGTTCAACAACTAGAATCTCAATTAGCAATGAGACATTACAAAGGATTTTTAGAGTAAAATATATGGGACGGATTTTATTATGCAAAAGACGTCCCAAAATCTTGTTTAAATAGTTTTTATCATGTTTGTTATTAAAATATAATAGATATGATAAAGATTATTAAGAAATAATCTTAAAACAAAAGTAGAGGAAGTGTTTAAATAATGGTAATTATTATGTTAGGGGCACCAGGTACAGGAAAAGGTACTATAGCTGGTATATTAAAAGAAAGATTAGGAATACCACAAGTATCAACAGGAGATATTTTTAGAAAACATATACAAGAAAAGACAGAGTTAGGAAAATTGGCAGAAAGTTATATATCAAAAGGAGAACTAGTTCCAGATGATGTTACAATAGGATTAGTAGAAAATAAATTAGAAGAAGATGATGTGCAAGCTGGAATTATATTAGATGGTTTTCCAAGAACAGTAAAGCAAGCAGAAGAATTAGATAAATTATTAGATAAAAAAGGTAAAAAAGTTGATTTAGTAATTAATTTAACAACACCAGAAGAAGAAATAATAGAAAGAATAGTAAATAGAAGAATTTGTTCAAATCAAGATTGTAAAACAGTATATAACTTAGTATTAAACCCACCAAAACAAGAGGGAATTTGTGACAAATGTGGATCTAAATTAATACAAAGAAAAGACGATAATGAAGAAACTGTAAAAGCAAGATTTAATAGTTATATAGAACAAACTAGTCCATTAGTTGAATATTACGAGAAAAAGGGTAATTTATATTCAGCTATAGTTAGTAAATCAATAAACAAACTTGGAAAAGATGTTGCTGAGGATGTTTTAAAATTTATAGAAGAAGGAAAATAGGAGACGATCGAATTGGTAACAATTAAATCAAAAAGAGAAATAGAATACATGAGAGAGGCATGCCGTGTAGTTGCCGTTATGTATAAAGAATTAGAAGAAAAAATAAAACCAGGAATGACAACTTTGGAGGTAGATGCTTTAGCAGAAAAGATTATTAGAAGAGAAGGTGCAACACCTGCTGAAAAAGGATATCCTTCTGGAGTAAAAGGAGTTCCACCATTTCCTGCATCAATTTGTATATCAATTAATGATGAAGTAATTCATGGTATCCCTTCAAAAAATAGATTCATAAAAGAAGGCGATATAGTAAGTGTTGATACAGTAGCATTAAAAAATGGTTTTAATGGTGATGCTGCAAGAACATTTATGATAGGTAATGTATCTAAAGATGCAAAAAGATTAGTAGAAGTTACAAAGCAATCATTTTTTGAAGGAATAAAATATGCAAAACCAGGATATAGAATAGGTGATGTGTGCCACGCAATAGGAGAATATGTACGTTCTCAAGGATATTCTGTTGTAAGAGAATTCCAAGGACATGGAATAGGAAGAGAAATGCATGAAGATCCAGGAATACCAAACTATGGAAAAGCAGGAAGAGGAATAAGATTAGAGCCAGGGATGACTTTAGCTATAGAACCTATGGTAATTCAAGGAAAACCAAACATTTTGGAACTTGATGATGGCTGGACAATTATAACAGAAGATGGAAGTTTAGCAGCACATTATGAAAATACAATTTTAATTACAGAAAAAGAGCCAGAAATCTTGACAATTCTATAATCATGATGTATAATATAGTAGTTATTATGCACAATAGCCAAATTTTGCATAAAAATGTAAAAACTCTTAAAAATAGGAGGGGAATAAATTGGCAAAAGAAGATGTAATTGAAGTAGAAGGAAAGGTAGTAGAGGCACTACCAAATACTGTATTTAAAGTAGAACTACAAAATGGACATCAAATACTTGCTCATATATCTGGTAAATTAAGAATGAATTATATTAAAATATTACCAGGTGATAAAGTAAAAGTAGAGCTTTCACCTTATGATTTAACAAGGGGAAGAATTACTTGGAGAGCAAAATAATAAATTAGATTAACCCAAAAAAGAAGATATATATAAAGCAAAGCCAAGGAGGTGCTAAGAAGATGAAAGTAAGACCATCAGTAAAACCAATTTGCGATAAATGCAAAGTTATAAAAAGAAAAGGGGTTATTAGAGTAATTTGTGAAAACCCTAAACACAAACAAAGACAAGGATAATTCCTAAATAGTTAATAACACAAATGAGGTAGCGGCTGTGAATTTAAAGAAAAATAAAATTCTTTAGATTACATATCGAGTTTGTGTTTATATATATGTCTAAAAGAACTTAAACTGTACTAGGGTAAACACTAGTAGCATTTCACTTTTTAAGTTATTTTAGAATAATCAAAACAAAAAATTTTGGAGGTGCAAAAAAATATGGCTCGTATAGCAGGAATAGACTTACCTAAGGAAAAAAGAGTAGAAATAGGACTTACTTATATATATGGTATAGGAGTATCAAGTTCTAAAAAAATTCTTGAAAAAGCTGGGGTAAATCCAGATACTAGAGTTAAAGATTTAACTGATGACCAAGTAAATGATATAAGAAAAGTAATTGATGAATCTTATGTTGTTGAAGGTGACTTAAGAAGAGAAGTAGCATTAAACATCAAAAGATTAACAGAGATTGGATGCTACAGAGGATTAAGACATAGAAGAGGTTTACCAGTTAGAGGACAAAGAACTAAAACGAATGCTAGAACAAGAAAAGGTCCTAGAAAACTAGTAAGCAAAAGTAAAAAATAATAAGTAGTAAAAAGATTTTCAAAATATAAAATAATTTTGAACAAGGAGGAAAAAGCGAAATGGCTAAAAATGTAACAACAAAAAAAGTAGCTAGAAGAAATAGAAAAAACATTGAAAAAGGTGCAGCTCATATTCATTCTAGTTTTAACAATACAATAGTTACAATAACAGATACTCAAGGAAATACTATCTCATGGGGAAGTGCCGGAGAATTAGGATATAAAGGATCTAGAAAAAGCACACCATTTGCAGCAGGACAAGTTGCTGAAACAGCAGCTAAAATTGCAATGGAACATGGTTTAAAAACAGTTGAAGTATTTGTTAAAGGACCAGGTTCAGGAAGAGAAGCAGCAATTCGTTCACTTCAAACAGCTGGTCTAGAAATAAGTGCAATTAAAGATGTAACACCAATACCACATAATGGTTGTAGACCACCAAAAAGAAGAAGAGTTTAGTTAGCTGTTAGTGAGAAATTTATTTATAAATTTCGAGTATTGCAGATAACTAATGCAAAAATCACTTGTGATTTTTGTATATCTTAGAAGAATAAAAATTAGAGAAATATATATAAAGGGAATAGAAGAGAAAAATCCCTTGTCATAAAAAAAGAAAGGAGTATAAAAATGGCAAGATATAAAGATGAACAATGTCGTAGATGCCGTAGAGAAGGACAAAAATTGTTCTTAAAAGGTGACAGATGTTATTCTGACAAATGTAGTATTTCAAGAAGAAATTATGCGCCAGGAGAACACGGACAAAGAAGAGCAAAACTTTCTGAATACGGAACACAGTTAAGAGAAAAACAAAAAACAAAAGCTTATTACGGAGTTGGAGAAAAACAATTCAGAAAATATTTTGAAATGGCTTCTAATAAAAAAGGAGTAACAGGTGAAGAACTATTACAAATATTAGAAAGCAGATTAGATAATGTTGTTTATAGATTAGGATTTGGAGCATCAAGAGCACAAGCAAGACAACTTGTAACTCATGCACAATTCGAAGTAAATGGAAAGAAAGTTAATATTCCATCATACTTAGTAAAAGCAGGAGATGTAATAACAGTAAGAGAAAACAAAAAAGATAATGGAACAATTAAAGTAAATGCTGAAGAATCAGCTAAAAGACCAGTTCCAGCATGGCTAGAAAAAGATACTGAAAACTTAAGTGGTAAAGTAATCAGATTAGCGTCTAGAGAAGATATTGATATTCCAATAGAAGAACATTTAATAGTAGAGCTTTACTCAAAATAATAGTTAGAAGTAATAAAAGATATTTTGTTAAAACTTTTAAATTTTACTTGAGAAAAAACTATATAGTTTTTAAAAGTTTGAGATATATTCTCGAATATTAGGAGGTAAAAATGATAGAATTTGAAAAGCCAAATATTGAATGTCTAGAGGTAGATGATACAAATAATTATGCAAAATTTGTATGCGAACCATTAGAAAGAGGTTATGGAGTAACAATAGGAAATTCACTAAGAAGAATTTTACTTTCATCTCTTCCAGGCTGTAGCATAACAAGTGTGAAAATTGATGGAGTTTTACATGAATTTTCAGATATTGATAATGTAGTAGAAGATGTACCAGATATTATTCTTAATTTAAAAAATGTAAGACTAAAATTTGATGATAATGAAGAAAAAATCTTAAGAATAGATAAGAAAGGTGAAGGAGAAGTTTTAGCAGCAGATATCATTACTGATGGTACTGTAGAAATATTAAATCCTGACTTACATATAGCAACAGTTGCTGAGGGTGGAAGTTTAAAAATGGAAATGACAGCTGATAGAGGAAGAGGTTATAATTCTTCAGAGAAGAATAAGAAACCAAATCAAGATATATCTGTACTTCCAATTGATTCAATTTATACACCTGTTAAAAAGGTAAATTATCAAGTAGAAAATACTAGAGTTGGACAAATGGTAGATTATGATAAATTAATAATTGAAGTTTGGACAGATGGAAGCTTAAAAGCTCATGAAGCTTTAAGTTTAGCAGCTAAAGTCATGACAGGTCATTTAGAATTATTTATAGATCTATCAGAAGCTACAAAAAATACACAAGTTATGATAGAAAAAGAAGAATCTAAGAAAGAAAAAGTCTTAGAAATGACAATAGAAGAATTAGAATTATCTGTAAGATCATTCAATTGTTTGAAGAGAGCAGGAATTGGAACAGTTGAAGATTTAACAAATAAAACTGAAAATGAAATGATGAAGGTAAGAAACCTTGGAAAGAAATCATTAGAAGAAGTAACAGCAAAATTACATTCATTAGGATTAGATTTTGCTAAAGAAGACGAATAATAGAAATAAAGGAAGGTGAAAAAATTGGCAACTAATAGAAAGTTAGGAAGAACAACAGACATAAGAATGGCAATGCTTAGAACATTAACAACTGACCTTATTTTACATGGTAAAGTTGAAACAACATTACCTAGAGCTAAAGAAGTAAAAGCAATTGCTGATAGTATTATAGCTTTAGCAATAAAAGAAAAAGATAACTTCGAAATGGTAGATGTTAAGGTTGTAAAAGCTAAACTAGATTCTAAAGGAAATAAAGAAACAGAATTAGTTAAAAGCAAAAATGGTAAAGAATATCTTAAAGTTGTAAAAGAAACAACAACTGAAAAAAGACAAAAAGATATGCCATCTAGATTAAATGCTAGAAGAAAAATGATGAAAACTTTAAACAAAGTTAAAGATGAAAAAGGTAACAATATAGATTTACCATCAAAATTATTCAACGAAATAGCTCCAAAATATGCTGATAAAAACGTAGGTGGATATACACGTATAGTTAAAGCTGGTCCAAGAAGAGGAGACGGAGCAGAAGTTGCAATATTACAATTAATATAATATTTATAATAAAAAGGCTGGAAATTAGATTCCATGTCTTTTTTTATTTATAAAAATATTTAAATTTTTATATAAAAAATCAAATTATATGTTATAATAAATTTGTGTTATATATAAAGAAAGGACATAAAAAACATATGAGAAAAATAATGTTAGACGAAAACGAAAGAAAAGCAATTAAAGGAATAGATGTTGATAGTGTGATAAAAACTGAAAATCACCAAAAAAGTAATTCAGATAAAATGTTTGATTATATAGAAAAGATTATGAGTGGTAAAACTTACGGAATTGGTGTTCATTCAATTACTAAAGGTGATAGAGAAGGAAAATTAAATAGTATTCTCGAAAATGGTATAGAACTAAAGGAAAATGAAGGAATATTATCAACTGTAAGTTCTTTTGGAACAAGAGTAGAAGGTAAAGGTACTAGACAAAATATAGTTGATTATTCTTGGGGAGATGATGAACAGAAATTAAATGTTATAGTCCTAGTACCATATATTATTTCAAACAGTGAAGGAAAAGAACTCTATTTAGGATTTCCATCAATGGATGTAGAATGTGCTGGAAATAATCATAGGACAACTTGTGTATTAGATACAGCATGTAAAAATGAAAATGGAAAAGGAAGTCTTCCAAAAGAATTTATTTTAGGTTATTTTACACAAAGTGAAGGAAATATAAATTTTGTTGAAAATCAAAATTATTATGAACTTTTACCAGAAGAAGAAAAAGATAGTTTCTTTTTAGAGATGGATGGTAAAATAACAGGAAAAGCTAGAATAATAAGTGATGCAGTGTTATCAGGAAATTTTAGCTTATTAAAACAAATGAGTCAAGAAGAGCAAGAGGCAATAAAAACAAAAGAAGGAGAATTAGAAAGAAAAAATATTTTAGAAAGAGGAATTGGAAATATGCAATTAGCTAGAAATCTAGCTAAAACCTCAGTCCATTTAAATCAAGATGATTCAGCAACACAGGCTTTAGATTATTTAGAGACAGAAAAGACAAAGGAAAAGGAAAATAGCGAAAAACAAACTGGAGGAAAAACAACGAGAGCAAGTCGTGTAATTAAAGTTTTATTAGAATCATATAGAAGAACAGAAGAAGTTAATTTATCAGGGGTAAAACAGGCAAAAGGAAGGCTAGGAGAAGGGCTTGAAAATGAACAACAAAAAAGTCACGAAGGAGAAGAAAAATGAATGAAAATACTAAAAAAGTTTATTCGGAAGTATATCAAGTGTTAAATGTTTTGGGAGATGAATATATTAGAAGATTACCTAAAAGTTTATATAATATGTTAGAAGAAAAAAGAGATACTACTTATAATCCCAAATATACGGATGAAATTACATTAGATATGCAAAATATTAATAAAGAAAGTTTGAACATTTTGGCTTTATTACAATTTAATTATTGGTGTGATAGTTATGAGGAAAAATTGGAATTACAAAATATTTTAGAAGAGAATGAAAAAATACATGAAGAGAACTTGAGAAAGAAATATAATTCTGAAAACTTATTTAAAAATAAGAAGAATGTTTATACGAAAGAAGCTATAGAAAATAATATGGCCATAGTAGAATATAAAGAAAATATTTTTAGGAAACTTATTAATAAGATAAAAAATATATTTGGTACAAATAGAAATATGTAACAAAAAGATATGTTATCTAGATTAAATGTTAGGAAAAATTGAGATAACTTAAAATGAAATTAAAAATGCCAAAGGAGAATCTATAAAAGCTTTGATTCTCCTTTGGCATTTGGGTTAAAAAGGCTATTTTTTCTTTCCAAAAATGGACTAAAATATGCTTTTAGCCTCACTGTTCTTAGGTTTTACCTTAGATGGTTCGATAGTAGGATTACGATACACATATGTACCATCCTTGCTAATTCCAACAAAATTAAGGTAAATGATACCTGTCTTGTAAGTGTAATTTGACATAAGAAATCATTTCTATTTTAAATGCCAAGTACTATTATATAAATAGATTATACAATGGTTTTCTACAGTTATCAATAAAATTAGATAAATAAATTCAAATAGATATTTTAGAACTATAGAAAAGCTAAGTATTAAATGGATAGTGATAAATTAAAAATTATTAGATTTAAGGCTAGTTAAATTTATAAAATGTGTCAAAAAAGAGGAAGATGAATATAATAACCATAGGTGGTAAAAATGGAGTTTATAATGAATGTAATATTTTGGACATTGGCACTTTATGGTTTGTTTGAGATAATAAAAAACATAATATATTTGAGTACATATACAAACTTTAAATCAGATGGAATTTATGTAATAATAGCAGTTAAAAATCAAGAAAATAAAATAGAAGGATTTTTACGTTCAGCATTATTTAAGCTATTATATGGAAGAGATGATTATGTGAAAGATATAATAGTAACAGATTTAAAATCAAAAGATTCTACAAAGGAAATATTAAAGAAATTATCACAAGAATACGAATGTTTAGAGGTTGTGAATTGGAAAGAATGTAAAGAAATAATGGATAGTGTAGATGATAGTTAGTTGCTTGAAAAAAATGTTCGTTTGTGATAGACTAAGACTGTTAATTAAAATAAAGTAGGAGAAATAAATGGAAATAACCGGAGAGATACTAACTATCATTTATAAAAATGAAGTAAATAGTTATACAATTGCAGAATTTGAAACTGACGAGGAAATAACAACTGTTGTGGGATATTTACCTTTTATAAATGTAGGAGATACATTAAAATTAATAGGAAAATTTGTAGAACATAAAGATTATGGAAGACAATTTAAAGTAGATACGTTTGAAAAAATGATGCCACAAAACCTAGCAGCATTAGAAAAATATTTAGCAAACGGAAAAATAAAAGGAATAGGAGAAGCTCTAGCCAGAAGGATAATAAAAAAATTTGGTGATGAGACAATAAAAGTTTTTCAATCTTATCCAGAAAGATTAGCAGAAGTAAAAGGAATTTCAAAAGAGAAAGCGAAAGAAATGTCAGAAAGCTTTATAGAGAACTGGGAAGTATGGCAAATAGTAGGTTTCTTAGAAAAGTTTGGAATAGGGGCAGAACATGCTCAAAAGGTATTTGATTTATATGGTACTAATGCTATAGAAGAGATGGAACAAGATCCATATATATTAATAGATATAGCAAGAGGAGTAGACTTTAAACAAATAGATAGGATGGCATTAGACCTAGGAATAAGCTATGATAATGAAAAAAGAGTAACAAGTGGTATTAAGTATGGATTAATCAGAAGTACAAATAATGGACATTCTTGCGTGTTAAAAGATAATTTAATAGAGTTTGTGGTGAATTTATTAGATGTATCATCAGAAAATGTAGAGGATGGATTAATAGCTCTAAGAGCAAAAGATGAAATCATTATAGAAAAAAGAGATGATGGATTAGAATATGCATACTCATCAGCTTTTTATAATGCGGAGGAAGAAATAGCATTTAGAATAAAAAGATTACAAAATTCTAAGAATATGAAAAGAATAACAGGTTTGGACAAGGAGCTAAAAAAAGCAGCAAAATTATCTAGTATAGAATTATCAGAAAAACAAAAAGAAGCACTAAAATTAGTAAATGAAAACAATGTAACTATAATAACAGGTGGACCTGGTACTGGAAAAACAACAATTATAAAAAATATAATAGATATATATGAAGATAAAGGAAAAAAAGTAATCTTAGCTGCGCCAACAGGAAGAGCGGCAAAAAGAATGACAGAGACAACAGGAAAAGAAGCATCAACATTACATAGATTATTAGAAATAGGAAAAATAGATGATGACAGTCTTTATAAAAATACAAGTAAATATGAAGGGGCACCTATAGACGCAGATGTTATTATAGTAGATGAAGTTTCAATGATGGACATGTTCTTAATGAGTTATTTATTAAAATGTGTATATCAAGGAACTAAGTTAGTATTAGTTGGTGATATAGACCAACTTCCATCAGTAGGACCAGGAAGTGTATTAAAAGATTTAATAAACTCAGAAGAAATACCAACTATTAAGTTAGATAAAATATTTAGACAAGCAGCAAGAAGCAAGATAATAGTAAATGCACATAGAGTAAATGAAGGCGAAAAGTTCTTAAGTAAATCAGAAGAAGAAGAGGATATGAATGAAGACTTCTTCTTTATAAAAGAAACTAGCCAAGAGAGAATGCTTGCTCAAGTTGTGTCTCTATGTACAGGAAGATTAGAAAAATACGGAAATTATGACTTCTTCCAAAATATACAGGTGTTATCACCTACTAAAAAAGGAATGCTTGGAACTAAAGAATTAAATAAAGTATTACAAGAACATTTAAATCCTAATTTGGATAATTCACCTGAAAAAGCAAGTATGGGAGCAGTATTTAGAACTGGCGATAGAGTTATGCAAATAAAAAACAATTATGATATTTACTGGGAAAGAGAAGGAACAGGAAAGCTAGGTGGATTAGAAAATAAAGAAGTAGGAAGCGGAGTATTTAATGGTGAAATAGGAACAATAACAGATGTAGATGAAAGAGAGAAGCAAGTAGAGATAAAATTCGATGATGATAAAGTAGCTTGGTATGAATTCTCAGAACTTGATCAAATAGAACATAGTTATGCTATAACAATACATAAAGCACAGGGAAGCGAGTTTGATGTAGTAATAATGGTAGTACCACCATCATCTCCAATGTTACTTACAAGGAACTTATTATATACAGGAATAACAAGAGCCAAAAAACTTTTAATAGTAATTGGAAGTGAGAAGGTAATAGATTATATGATACAAAATGTAGATAGCAAGAAGAGAAATACAGGCTTGGAATTTAAGATGAAATTAGAATAAGGAATAAAGAGGAACTATTTAGTTCCTCTCAGATTGTTGACAAAGTATATAAAAAATATTTTGCCAACAATTTTTTTATTTTAAATTTTATAGATTTTTTATAGTAATTCTAAATTTTCTATAAAAAAGGAGTATAATGGGGTGTTATCCCATTACATTTGTTAGCTTTAATACTATGTTTTTCATATTTTGCGCAGCACAAATCAGCCACGTATAATCCTGATTTTTTTCTACTCCTCTATACATAGCATATCTATATGCGTGATTATTTTTACTGTCTGCAAAGCTTCGTTCTACTTTTTCTTTTCTTAATTTATATAGTTCTTTTCCTCGTTTTGATAATCTTCGTTCTCTTGCTTTTTCATTTATCTCTTCGCATATTAGCCTTGTTATTACTCTATATCCTTTCTTGCTACAACACTCTTTTTGATGTGGACATCCCTTACAATTTTCTTTATCCGAATAATACTTATATCCATTTCTATCTATTCTTCCTGTATATGATAATATTGCTCCTGTTTTTGGACAAATATAATAATCATTTTCTTTATTATATTTAAATTCATATTTTCTTATTTTCGTTTTTCCTTGTTGGTGTCTCCTATATGCTATTACTCCAAATATTCCGTTATCTTCAAAATATTTCTTTATATCTATACTATCATACCCTGAGTCTAATCCTACTTCTTTTATATTAAATCCGAATTTTTTCTTTATATATTCCATTCTTTTTATATATGGTTTTGAATCGTGTACATTTCCTTTGGTTATGTGACAATCTACTATTATATTACATTTTGAATCTACTGTTCTATGGTCTAGATACATAAATCCTTTTTCTTTATTATCTCTATGATAGTATCCACTTTCTTCATCTGTATCGCTTACTTTTATTTTTCTTTCTTCTTCTTCATCTTTGTACTCAAATTCTTTTCTTCCTTGTTTTCTCCTTTCTTCATTTATTTCTTCCTCTAACCATTTTCTTCTCTTTTTTACCTCTTTTACTATTTCTTCGTGATATTTATTTTTATTTGCATTAGCTTTCTTATGTGTTGAGTCAGTAAAAAATGTTTCTCCTTTTACTAGATTATATTTTATAGCTTGTTCTACTATCTTTACAAATATATTTTCAAATACTTTTGTCCCTTTAAATCTTCTTATATAGTTTTGGCTAAACGTAGAATAATGAGGTGTTTTCTTTCCTAAAGGTATTCCTAAAAACCATCTGTACTCTAAATCTACTTTTATTTTTTCACAAGTCTTTCTCATAGATTTTAATCCATCTATAGCTTCTATAAATACTAATTTAAATAATACTACTGGGTCTACACTATTTCTTCCATTAGTACTACAATATAAATCTTTTACTTCGTCATAAATAAAAGTGAAATCGATATATTTATCTATTTTCCTATATAGACTTTCCTCTGGTACTAACTCGTCCAAAGTATATAATATCATTTCACTTTGTATATTTTCATTTTTATTTAACATTTTCATCAACTCCGTTCAACCAATTAAATTATATCATAAACAAAGAAAAAATGCAGACTTTTCTAGGAAAAATCTACATTTTTAGTTCTCTTTTTGGTTGAACGGAGAACTATATTTATTTTACATTATTTCTTCAAAAAAGAAAAGACTATTGAGCAAAATATTTTAATATACTTTGTCAACAGTCTGAGAGGAACTATTTAGTTCCTCTATTTATATTTAAAGATAGATATAAAATTTCTAAAAATGATATTCTATTGATTAATAGTTATATATTTTGCAGAGATAAGAGGTAGAGTAATCTTTGCACCCATTGTGCTAGTATAAGAATAATCACCTTGAGAGGTACCATATATTGTTATGATATCGTCCTCTAGTATTTTGTCTTCACCACTTTCTGGATAATAAACAACATATATAGTATCGTCATAATATGTAGAATATGTTCCTTTTTTTGTTATATTAACTCTTAAATCAACACTCGTATCTCCATAAAGTGCTTGTACTACTTCACCTGTTACTTTAACATTTGTTCCTTTGAAGTTATCTGGATTTCTTGCTATTTGCTCAAATGTATATGTTTGACAACTTTCTTTAAATGTTTTTTCTTCTTGTTCTTTTTTTGCTTTTTCTTCTGCCTCTTGTTGTTCTTTTTCTAACCTTTCTTTTTCTAATCTTGCTTGTTTTTCTTCTTCAGTTTCTTTGACTATACTAGTCTTATATATCATGTTATTTGCTAAATTAATAAATTTGTCATTTATTTTGTATTTCTCTCCAAACATAAATACATAGGCCTCGTTTCCATTGAATGTAAAATATGATATTACCTCATATTTTTTATCATTGGAATATTTAAAGAATCTTACATATCCATATTTATTTCCATTTATTTCTTTTATATCTTGGCTAATAAGGTCATCAGTATCTAAATTTAATCCTTTTACATAACCATCTAATGCATCATTAATATTTTCATCATCTATATAAATATCCATTTTAGAGATCATTAACATTATCATAGTGTTTTGGTTTGGATAGTAATACTTATAAATATTGCCTTCCTTTGAATTTTCTTTAATTTTCCATTTATTCGAAATATAATATGTTATTTTTCCTTCTGTAATTTCCTGATTTAAATTTGTTTCTAAAGTCTCTGTTCCATATGTTATCCTTATAATAATTCCGATTATTATGATAAATACAACAATTATCCAAAACCACCATCTTTCGTATAGTGCTTTTTTCTTTTTTTCTTCTTCCATAATAAATACATCTCCTTTTATATAATATATATGAATTATATATCATATGACAAAATAAAACAATAAATATGACTAAACACAATATATTACATACAAAGTAATATAAAAAATATAACAAATAATAATAGAAGATTTGCTTGACTTATTAATAAAAATAAATTATAATATCAAAAATAAGGAGAGGTGAAACATATGTTAAAAATAATTAGAGCAAAAGAATTTTTTTTAGGTGTAAAATTAAAAAGATTTACAAAAAGAAAAGAAGAGACAAAAGAAATAAATAGATTACATGAGATATTTAAAACAGAAGGTCAAATAGAAGAATTCTGGAAAGCAATTGAAAGAGCAGAAGATGACATTAAGAATGGTAGAGTATATACGCAAAAGGAGATGGATGAATATTATAAAGAAAAATTTGGAATTCAATTATGAAATAATTTATACTAAAGATTATTTAGATGAATTAGCAAATATTTATTATTATATTTCAATAGTTTTAAGGGAGCAAAATATAGCAGAAAAGTTACTGACAAAAATAAGAAAGCAAGTATTAGGTCTAAGTTATTTTCCAAAAGCTAATAAAGTAGTTTTTTCTAAACGAAATGAAGCTGTACATAGATTAATTGTAAAGAAATATGCTATTTTTTATAAAATAGATGAATTAAAAAAACAGATTTTTATCTTACACATTTTTAATACAAGGCAAAATTATTTAAATTTTATATTTAAAAATCCATATGATTATTAATAATTTTGTAATTTATTTTTTTATTTAATATCTTTTATATTTGTATATGTTTATTAGAAAAGTTATTTTAAGTCAAAATTTTTATTCAAAAAATTAATTCTTTAAAATTCAGGAAGGAAAGAAAATGAAAATTGAAAAATTAATAAACCTTATTTATCCACCAACGTGCGGTATTTGTGGAAAACTAAATGAGAAATTTTTATGTAAAAGGTGTGAGAAAATCTTAGAGAGTGAAGCGGTTTTTGGTATTGATAAATATAAAAATATCAAAATAAAAAAAGAAAGAAAAGAAAATATAGAAAATGATTTTAGGGATAGAAAATATTTTATTGAGCATTTATATATTTTTTTATATCAGGGAATAATAAGAAGAATAATTTTAAAATATAAGTTTCAAGAAGAGTCATATTTATACAAAACATTTGTGAATTTTTTGTTAAAAAATGAAAACTTCTTTGAAAATATAGAAAAATATGATACAATAGTGCCAGTTCCGATTAGTAGAAAAAGGCTAAAATCACGAGGGTATAACCAAAGTGAATTAATAGCAAAAGAGATAGCATATAATTCTAATTTAATATTAGAAACAGGATGCCTTTATAAGGTTAAGAATATTGTAGAACAAAGTAAATTAAATAAAGAAGAGAGATTAAAAAATATACAAGGAGTATATGGATTAGTAAACAAAGAAAAATTATATAAAAAGAAAATATTATTGGTAGATGACATATTTACAACAGGAAGTACAGTAAATGAATGTGCTAAAGTATTAAGGAATGCACATCCTAGAAAGATAGGAGTATTTACTTTAGCAAAAGATTAAAAGTAATTTGTAAAAATATTACAAAGGAGGAGCATATATAAATGGAAGATTTAGTTGAAAGTATATTAGACTATATAAGGTCAGATTATACTGATTATGCAGTTATGATAAATGGTGAATGGGGTTCAGGAAAAACTCATTTTTGGAATAATAAAATAAGAAAAAAAATTGAGTCAATGCAACTAAATGGAAAAAGATATACAACTATTTATATGTCTTTATATGGTATATCAAATCTAGAAGAAATAAGTAAAAAGATATTCATAGAAACAACACAATTAATGGATAAGAACTTAAGAAAATTTATGGATGCAAATGGTCAAAGTACAATACCAGAATATGCAAAAACAGGTATTGATATGGCAAACTTTTTTGGTGTAACACAAAATGGAGATAAAGTAGATTATGGAGAATTTTTCTCAACAGATGATAAAGTACTTTGTTTTGATGACCTAGAAAGAGCAAATGTTGATGTTATTGATATCTTAGGATATATTAATAACTTTGTTGAACATGACCATATAAAAACAATAATTATATGTAATGAAAAAGAATTATCAACAAAATTAAAAAGTTCTAACTTAGAGATGAAAACATTTATTGCAACATATCTATTAGATAAACAAGATGAATTAAATAATATAGATAAACCATTAGTAGAAAAAATTAGAGATAAAATAGAGCATGTATTTGATAAAGCAAATGATTATGAAAGAATAAAAGAAAAATTAATAGGAGAAACATTTGAATATGCTCCCAAATTTGATTATATAATTAATGGAATATTAATGCGTTATGAGAACAATCCAGACTTAATAAGATTCTTAAGAGAAAATACGGGATTAATAATTTCAACATTTAATAAATCAGGTACAAGAAACTTGAGAATTTTAAAACATGCATTAAATGATTTTAAGAAAATATATGAGATGGTAAATAAATCATATCCGAATACAAATCACAGAGTTATGCAAACAATGCTTATATTTACAATCGCTATATCTTTTGAGATAAAAGCAGGAAAGATTACGAAAGATAAATTTGTAAATATTAAGGATAATGAAGAATATAAGTCAATACTTGTATCATCAAGAATACTTATGGATAATAGACAGTTCTATATTAAAGAATTTGATAATAATTATTATTATAACTTTAAATCAGAATACCGTTTCTTTAAATTTATAGAATATTATGTAAGAACACGTATATTTGATATGAAATTATTTAAAGAAAATATGGAAACAATACGTAATACAGTAGATACAGAAAACTTGCCAGCATATAAGAGATTGCTTACAGAAGAGTATTGGAAAATATCAGATGATCAATTTGGAAACATTATTAAAGAAATAATGGATGATGTAAAAGAAGGAAGATTAACATTAATTGATACAGTAAAATTATTTGCATATTTTAGTTACTTTTCTAGAAAAGGTTTAATAGATTATGATTTAAAAACATTAAAAAGTGTGTTCTTTAATGGAATGAATATAGCTTCACTTAATTCTACATATTGTGAAAATGTAGATGAAGAATTAGGAAAGATTGCGATTGAAGAAGTTGCAGAAGATATGGAAGATATATTGAAACACTTTAACATGTTAAATGACCAATTACATGATAAGATGTTTAAAGAAAAGGCCGAAGAAGTAATGAAATGTATTCCAATGAAAATGGAACAATTTTATGAAAAATTCGATAAGGAATGTATGGATGTACCAATATTTAAGTATTATGATCCATTCCAATTATTCCAGAGAATATCTTGTGCAAGTAATGAAGATATTGTATTAATAAAAGAAAAGTTAATAGATAGAGTAGAAAAAAATCCTAAGAAGATAGAGCCTGAAATGAAGAACATGAAACAATTAAAACAAATAATAGATGATTATTTAAAAGGAAAAGATCCATCTATAAAAATTGTTATGCTTAAAGAATTTTCAGATAGTTTAGGTTATATTTTGGGAAAATATAAACCAAGTTTCTTACCAAAGAAAACAGATAAAGAAGCTATTGAAGAAGAGGAAAGCTAAAGGAAGTTAAAATATGGAAGATAAAGAAAACAATTATAATAAAAAGAAATATTTAAAATTGTTAAGTAAAGAGTATAAAAATATTTATGAGGTCGCAGAAGAAATCATAAATTTACAAGCAATTTTAAATTTACCAAAAGGGACAGAAATGTTCCTAAGCGATATCCACGGAGAATATGCTCCATTTGAGCATATTCTTAACAATGGTGGAGGAATAATAAAAAGTAAAATAAATGATATTTTTGGAAACACTATAAGCAAAAAGGAAAGAACAACACTTGCAACACTTATATATTATCCAGAAGAAAAACTAAAATTAATAAAAGAAGAGGAAAGCGATATTAATGAATGGTATAGTATAACTTTATATCGTTTAGTTGAAATAGCAAAAAATGTGAGTTCAAAATATACAAGGTCTAAGGTTAGAAAAGCAATAACAAGTGGTTTTGAATATGTAATAGATGAGTTATTGAATTCACAGGCTGGAAATGAAAAAGATAAAGAAAGATATTATAAAGCAATAATAAATACAATAATAAGATTAAATCAAGCCGAAAGTTTTATAATAGCAATATCAAACTTAATAAAGAGAATGGCAATAGATCATCTTCATATAATTGGAGATATATTTGATAGAGGTTTAAGACCAGACTTAGTAATTGAAAAACTAGAAAAATTCCATAGTATAGATATTCAATGGGGAAATCATGATATATTATGGATGGGGGCAACATGTGGAAATGAGGCAAGTATTGCAACAGTTGTAAGAATATGTGCAAGATATAATAATATAGGAATATTAGAAGATAGTTATGGAATAAATATAAGACCACTTTCAACATTCGCTATGGAGACCTATAAGGATGATAGTTGCAAAAACTTTTTACCAAAAGTATTTGATGAAACAAAATATGATGAAAGTGACAAAATGAACATATCTAAAATCCATAAAGCAATAACAATAATACAATTCAAGTTAGAAGGGCAGATGATAAAAAGACACCCAGAATATCATTTAGATAATAGATTATTGTTAGATAAAATGAATTTAGAACAAGGATATGTTGAAATAGATGGTAAAAAATATGAAATAAATGATACAAACTTCCCAACATTAATAAAAGACAATATATATGAATTAACAGAAGAAGAAAAAGAAGTAATGGAAAGACTTTGTGAGTCATTTAAAAATAGTCCAAAACTAAATGAACACATAGATTTTCTATATAAAAAAGGAGAGTTGTATACAATATTTAACTCAAATCTATTATTTCATGCTTGTATTCCTATGACAGAAACAGGAGAATTCAAAGAGGTAGAATTCCTAGGAAAAAGAATGAAGGGAAAAAAATATTTAGATGAAGTAAATGATATTGTAAATAAAATTTGGATTAATAAGGAAATAGTCGATAAGAATTTAAGAGATATAATGTGGTATCTATGGATATCTCCAGATTCACCATTTTTTGGGAAAGATAAAATGGCTACATTTGAAAGTTATTTTGTTAAAGACAAAGAAATGAGTAAGGAAAGAAAAAATCCATATTATACATTAACATATGATGAAAAAATATGTGATAAGATTTTAAAAGAGTTTAATTTAGATTTAAAAGATTCACATATAGTAAATGGACATATGCCAGTAAAAGCAAAAGATGGTGAAAGCCCAATTAGAGGAAACGGGAAGCTTTTAGTAATAGATGGTGGATTTGCAAAAAGTTATCAGCAAAAAACAGGAAATGCAGGGTATATTCTTACATACAATTCTTATGGGTTATTACTTAGCCAAAACAAACCATTTGAGTCAGTAGAACAAGCAATTGAAGAAGAGAAAGATATTATGTCAGAAATAATAGTAAAGAAAACAGGAGTTGTTAGAAAACGCGTAGGAGATACTGATATTGGAAGAAGATTAAAAGAAGAAATAAGTGATTTAGAGCAATTGTTAGCTTACTATGAATCAGGGGAGTTAAAACAAAATAGTTAGAAGCATTTATTATTAATAATTTGTGACACATCTAAGACCTATTAATTTAGGTCTTTTTTTATTTTCAAATAAAATGAATAATTTTTTCCTTTTTTGTAATAATAAGATTATAAACAAAAAAGCTTTAAATAAGAGGAGGAAGATTATGAAAGCAACTGGAGTTGTAAGAAGAATAGATGATTTGGGAAGAGTTGTTATTCCAAAAGAAATAAGAAAAACATTGAGAATTAAAGAAGGTGAGCCTTTAGAGATTTTTACAGATAGAGAAGGACAAATAATACTTAAAAAATATTCTCCTATAGGAGAGTTATCAGAATTTGCAGCAGGATATGCAGAAACTTTATCTAAAACAACAGGACATATTGCTTGTATTACTGATAAAGATACAATTATAGCAGTGTCAGGGGGTTCTAAAAAAGAATTCTTAGAGCAAGATGTAAGTCCTGAATTAGAACAATTAATGGAAGATAAAGAAGTATATATGAGTAAAGACAATAGTGATATTGCAATGCCTATTACAAAAAATGAAAATCCGGAAAGAAAAAATAATGCACAGGTTGTTTATCCTATAATATCTAATGGAGATACAATTGGAACTGTTATTCTTATGTCTAAAGAGGCTAATAAAAAAATGAATGAAGTTGAACAAAAAGTGGCACAGTCAGCGGCTACATTTTTAGGAACACAAATGGATATATAAAAAATGAAACAAGTTATAATTTTATAAAAAATAAAATTTTAGCTTGTTTTTTTCTTATTTATATTTTTATTATTTGATAATCCTACTATATAATCTATTGAGGTTCCATAATATTTTGCTAATGTGATCAAGTGTGATATAGGTATTGTTCTATTACCTTTTTCATATTCTGAATAGTACTGTTGAGATATCCCAAGTATTTGTGCTACTTGCTTTTGAAATAAATCATGATCTTCTCTTAAATCTTTCAATCTTTTAAATCTCACTGTAACCTCCTTGTAAACTTTGTAAAATTTAATATAATTTTAACAAAAAAACATACAAAGAGAGAAAAATACATAATAAATCATGTAATATTACAAAGAGATTACAAAAATATTACGTTTTTTGAAATTGATAAAAATTTATTGAAACATCTTTTTAATTAATATATACTATAGATAAATACATAATATATGATGTATGATGAAATATAATAATGCAAAATACCAAAGTTAAAGGAAAGGAAGAGAGAAAATGAAAAGAGACAAAACACAAAAAAACAATAAAGGTATTACTCTTATAGCACTTGTCATTACCATAATTGTTTTATTAATTTTAGCAGGAGTTTCAATTTCAATGCTAACAGGGGAAAATGGAATATTAACACAAGCACAAAGAGCAAAGAATGAAACAGAAAATGCGGCACAAAATGAAGCAGCAATACTTGATGAATATAATCAATATTTAAATGATATAACAAAGGGAGAAACAACTGGAGGAGGTACAACAGAAAGTACACTTGGAACTGTAACAGGAAGTGAAACAAGTAATTCAATTGTACAAGATAGTTTGGGAAATAAAGTAGTGGTACCAGCTGGTTTTGTGGTACAAAACCCAAATGATAACGTAGAGAATGGAATAGTAATAGTAGATGTAGACGAAAGTAGACCGACAGTAGGAAGTGAATTTGTATGGATACCGGTGGGGATAATTCATACAAGTAGTGGAGATAAGACAATAACGTTAAGGAGATATGTGTTTAATTCAGATGGTTCAATAAATGAAGAACTATCAAAAACAGAGCCAAAAGATCAATTAGTAACGACTTCAACTAGTACAGATTATTTTATAGAAAGCTTAAAGGATGAAGAAGTAAACAATACTCAAGCAAAAGATATAGAAGCGTTTATAGCAAAAGTTAATAGTACAAAAGGATATTATGTTGGAAGATATGAGGCAAGAACCAATAAAACAAGAGAGAGTGAAGAAGATGGTTTAACACAAGTAACAGTAAAACCAGATGAATATGTATATAACTGGATAACACAAGATCAAGCAGCAAGCTTGAGCCAAGAAATGTATAATAATATTAATTTTGAAAGTGATTTAGTTAACAGTTATGCATGGGATACAGCGATGATATTTTTACAAAATTGTGATAATAGAGATGATAAAAACATACCTTATTCACAACAAACAAGTTTAAATAAAAGTTTAGCATTACAAGGAACAAATAATTTAGCTACAAAGGACGTTATATGTAATATATATGATATTGCTAGTAATTGTAGGGAATGGACAACAGAAGGTTGTAGGATCGGACCTTGTGTAAGTAGAGGAAGCGATTTTGTCTTTACTACATCTTATACAGCTTCTTCTCGCCGAACTGATGTAAATAGTGTTCATTATTCAAATAATTTCTCTTTTCGACCAATTATTTATTTATAATTAGAGAAATTAATTGATTTGTTTGACAGATAAAGGATAATTCTTTAAAATCAAAAGGTAAAAGAGGATATACATAAAATATATCATCAATATGATAAGATAAGAATAAAATAAGGTTCATAAAAAATCAAGGAAGAATAAATATCATTTTTTTTCTTGATTTTTTGCTTGTTTTAGAGTATAATCTTAATGTTAGAGTTTAGTTTTAAGGAGATAGAGATGAAAGCAATAGAAATAAGAAGAAAATATTTAGACTATTTTAAAAAACATGGTCATAGCG
Organism: uncultured Clostridia bacterium; assembly: GCA_944392605.1. Lineage (GTDB taxonomy): Bacteria > Bacillota > Clostridia > TANB77 > CAG-508 > CAG-269. Next base: position 27,882 of record CALXXE010000007.1, read on the forward strand.
TAATTCCTTCTGCACCATTAATACCAGAAAATGATCCTTCTGTATTATTTACAACAGCAGGAATGCAACCATTAGTACCATATTTATTAGGAGAAAAACATCCAGAAGGAAAAAGACTTACAGATTATCAAAAATGTGTAAGAACAAATGATATTGATGAAGTAGGAGACAATCGTCACTTAACATACTTTGAAATGCTTGGAAATTGGTCTTTAGGGGATTATTTTAAAGATGAATCAATTGCAATGAGTTTTGAATTCTTAACAAAAGAATTAGGAATTCCAGTAGAAAAATTATCAGTAACATGTTTTGCAGGAGATGAAGATTGTCCAAGAGATGAAGTAGCAGCTAACGCTTGGAAAAAAGCAGGAATACCAGAAGACCATATATATTATTATGGAAAAGATGATAACTGGTGGATAGCAGGAGAAGAAGGACCTTGCGGTCCAGATACAGAAATGTTCTATGACACTGGAAAACCAGCATGTGGGCCTGACTGTCAGCCAAGTTGTGATTGTGGTAAATATGTAGAAATTTGGAATAATGTATTTATGGAATATTTCAAAGACGAAAATGGATATAGAAAATTAGAACAAAAAAATGTTGATACTGGACTTGGATTAGAGAGAATGACAATGTTATTACAAGGAAAAGAAACTCCATTTGATACTGAATTATTTAGTCCAGTTATGGATAAACTAAAAGAGCTACAAAAAATAGATAACATTGAAAGTAGAAGAATAATAGCAGAACATTTACGTTCAAGTATGATGATAATAGCAGATGGAGGAAGACCAAGTAATCTAGATAGAGGATATGTATTAAGAAGATTAATTAGAAGAATGATAAGACATATGAATAAGTTACAAATAGACCTAGATTCATTAAAAGAATTAATAGATATCTATGTTAGAGATTTAGGTGAAATGTATCCTGAACTTGTTAAAAATAGAGAAACTATAGAACAAGTAATAATAGAAGAAAAAGATAAATTTGTAAAAACTCTTAGCAATGGCGAAAGAGAATTCCAAAAAGCAATAGGAAAATTAGAAGGAACAAATGTTATACCAGGAGAAATAGTATTTAGATTATATGATACTTATGGTTTTCCACCAGAAGTAACAAAAGAGTTAGCTTTTGAAAATGGTTATGAAATTGATATGGATAGTTTTAATGAATTATTCAAAAAACACCAAGAAAAATCAAGAGCAGGTTCTGAGCAAAAATTCAAAGGCGGTTTAGCAGAGACAACAGAAGAAACAATAAAATATCATACAGCAACACATTTATTAAATGCAGCAATAAAGAAAGTAATAGGAAAAGATGCACATCAAAGAGGATCAAATATAACTGTTGATAGAATGAGATTTGACTTTAACTGTGACCATAAGCTAACACCTGAAGAAAAACAAGAAATAGAAGACTTAGTAAATAAATGGATTAAAGAAGGATTACCTGTAATAAAAGAAGAAATGAAAAAAGAAGATGCAATAAAATCTGGTGCAGAATGTATGTTTATTGAAAAATATCCAGATATAGTAACAGTATATACAATAGGAGATGTATCAAAAGAACTATGTGGAGGACCTCATGTTAAAAACACAAGTGAACTTGGAAGATTTAAAATAAAAAAAGAGGAATCTAGTTCATCAGGAGTAAGAAGAATAAAAGCAGTATTAATAGATGAATAGATTTATCGTAGGAGGTTTTATTATGGAAGATTGTTTATTTTGTAAAATAATAAAAGGAGAAGTACCTTCAAATAAAGTATATGAAGATGACTATGTATATGCATTTAAAGATATAGAGCCAGCAGCACCTGTTCATGTATTAGTAGTACCTAAAAAACATATTTCATGTTTAAATGAAATGACAGAAGATGATGAATTACTAGCAGGAAAAATTCTTATGGCTATAAAGAAAATAGCTAAAGAATTAGGCGTAGATGAAAAAGGTTATAGAGTCATAAATAACTGTGGAAAAGATGCAGGACAAACAGTAATGCATTTACATTTCCATTTACTTGCAGGTGTAGAAATGGGTGAAAAATTAGTATAAAATAATTTCGAGAAAAGCATGTAAAATGCTTTTCTTTCTGCTATAAATAGAGAAAAGAATAATATTCAAAAAAGAAAACGTTGAATGTGATGAAATTTTAAAATAATATAAAAAACGAAAGAAAAGGGATAATATAAATGGAAGATTCAGCTAATAGAAAATTTAATATGAAATTATATCCTATCTATATTGTATTGGGTTCAGATTTATTGTTCTTTTATGGAACTAGAGTATTATATTTATCAGAAGTAAAAAATATATCTGATGCAAATATTGTTTTGTTATCAACGATATTTGCATTATTATCTATTGTAGCAATTATTTTTGCTAATATAATAAATATCAAAAAGGGAAATAGAAAAACTTTAATAATAGGAGATTGCATAGCAATTGCATCAATGTTTATATTTTTAGTGGGAAAAAATTTTACTCAAATAGCAATAGCTCAAATGCTAACAGCTATAGGATTTGCAATGAAAAATATTTCTATAGCACCATTATTAAGAGAGTCTATACCTAAAACAAAATATAAAAATCAAATATTTTCAAGAATAGATAGAAAAGCATATTTTAGTTATTGCATAATTTCAGCATTGTCTATATTAGTTTCGGGATATTTATATGATATAAACAAATATATACCAATGATATTATGTTTTATATGTACAATTATTTCTTTAATTATATCAATTAATTTTAAAGAGATAGAAGATAAAAATGTAGATGAAAATAAAACAACTAAATCTGTTGAAATGCTTAAAGAAGGATATGTATTTTTTATTAAATCAAAAAGATTGAAAGCATTGTTATTATCATTAGGATTTATTTGGGGAATTTTTACATTATATGTTACATATCAACCTACATTATTAAAAAATATGAATATACGAGCAACAAATATTTGTATTATATGTACGGTCTTAGAAATAATAAGGGGAATTGGAGGGAGATTAGAAAATAAATATAATGAAAAATTCAAAAATAAATCTTTAATAATATTATCTTTAGTTATATCTTTTTCTTTTATTATAGCAGGAATTGGTAGCTTATTGAAAATGAAGTTTGCTATACAAATTTTAATAGTAATATTAGCATTTTTAATTATTGAAATTATGAGAGGAATATATATGGTTCTATATAAAAGATATGTTAACAATTTTACGAATGCAAAAATATTACCAACTATATATACAATGACAAATATTTTTTGGAATTTAACAAGAGTAGTAATTACAGCAATAGGTTCTTTTATATTAACAATTGTAGAGATAAAAATAGCTTTTATAGTAGTAGGAATTATATTTGTGATATTCACAATATTGATTGGAATTTATATGAAAACTAGAATCGGTTTAAATCCAGATTTATATAGCAAAGTAGATTTAAAATATGATGATAAGAAATAATAGGTATTTCTAATTTTATATAGAAAAGTAAATTTACATAAATGCTAAAATGTGATATAATATATTTGTAGTGTATAACTCTATTTTAGGAGGGCAAATGTCTAAGACGACTCTCTTTGACGTTTCCAATGTTGTTAGAACTGGGATGGAACTGGAGCAGAGGGTAGACTTGGCTCTATACGAAGCTCAGAGCAAATCTCGTTCAGGTCGAGATTATAGTCAGGAACTTGCAGAGTGCTTGAGCACTCTAAAGGACTTTCTTGACTATAATGAGAGGGTGCTGGACGAAATGGAAAGGAATGCTCTTTCCAATGGTAATGAGCTCTTCATTGCAGAGATAATCAATCCGATGAGGAGTGATTTACAAAGGAAAGAAGAGAGTGTTCGAGAAGAGATAAGGAGGCTTCAGATGGGAAGGTGACATAGTTCACTTCGAAAAATGCTGGCGGGAGATTTCCGCCGGCGTTTTAAAAATATTAAAGGTATTATTAGCTATTAAATGTATCTTTACAAAAATTATATAAAAAGACGTTAATATCTTTATTTTTTTATAAAAATATGTTATAATATATTTAGTAGAATATTGTACGGAGGTAAAAGTTATGTTTGAGAGTAAATATAGTAAAGTATTAACGGTAATATTAGTAATAGTAATAGTAGCGATAGTTGGATTGTTAGGATTTTTAGCATTTGACTTTATTCAAAATTATTTGGTAACAAATGATGCAGCAAATTTTGTAGAAGATTTTAATGGTAAGGTAAATTCAGATGAAAATACAACTGTAGCAGATGGAAATACAGAAACTAACAATGAAAATCCTTTTAATGGACTTGAAACTACAAATAATAATAATTCAGGTAATTCAACACAAAGAACATATAAAGGATTTGGAGTAGTAGGAACAATGAGAATTCCAGCAACAAACTTCGAATATCCAATCCTAGAAAAAGTAACTAAAAAATCTATAGAAACAGCAGTAGCATTTCAATGGGGAGCAGGAATAAACCAAGTAGGAAATAGTGTAATAATAGGACATAATTATAGAAATGGATTATTCTTCTCAAATAACAAAAAATTACAAATAGGAGATAAAATATACATAACAGATAATTCAGGAACAGAGATGACATATACAATATATGATAAATTTGAAACATCAGATTCAGATACATCATTCTATCAAAGAGATACAGCAGGAAAACCAGAAGTAACATTATCAACATGTACAGATGATAGTAGTGCAAGATTAATTATCTTAGCGAGAGTCGAATAAAATAAATATATATAAAGTAAAGGAATTTATAAAAATTCCTTTATTTTTTTTGTCATTTTGTATATAATAGGAAAGGAAATAAGCAAATAAGAGGTGCTAAAATGAATAAGAAAGAAGCAAAAGAAAGAATTGAAACTTTAAGAAAACAAACTGAATATTATGCAAAAAAATACTATGATGATGATAAACCAGAAATATCAGATTTTGAATATGACATGTTAATGGTAGAATTACGAAATTTAGAAAAAGAATATCCAGAATTCAAATCAAAAGATTCACTAACTGAGAAAATAGGTGGACATGTTAAAGAAGGATTTGAAAAAGTAACACATGAGGTACCATTACAAAGTCTTCAAGATGTATTTAGTATTGAAGAAGTATATGATTATATAAATAAAACAAACGAGAAAGCAGAAGAAAATAATATAGAAAATAGAAAATATGTAGTAGAAACAAAAATAGATGGATTGTCTGCAGCATTAGAATATAAACAGGGAAAATTTGTAAGAGGAGCAACAAGGGGAAACGGACTAGTTGGTGAAGAGGTAACACAAAATCTAAAGACAATAAAAACAATACCTATGGAATTAAACGAAAAAATAGATATAACAGTACGTGGAGAAGTATTTATATCAAAAAAAGACTTTGTAAAAATGAACAAAGAAAGAGAAGAAAAAGATAAAGAACTATTTGCAAATGCAAGAAATGCAGCAGCAGGTTCTTTAAGACAATTAGATAGTAGAATAACAGCTAAAAGACCATTAGATATTTATATATTTAATGTGCAAAAAATAGAGGGAAAAGAATTTAATTCACATTTTGAAGAACTAGAATATTTAGAAAAATTAGGGTTTAACGTAAACCCAGTTAGAATTCCTTGCAGGGATGAAAAAGAAGTAGAAGAAGCGATAAAGAAGATAGGAAAAGAAAGAGAAAAATTGACATTTGATATAGATGGAGCAGTTGTAAAAGTAGATGACTTGAAATTTAGAGAAATCTTAGGAACAACAGCAAAAACTCCAAGATGGGCAGTAGCATATAAATATCCACCAGAGAGAAAAGAAACTAAATTAAAAGACATAATTTGTCAAGTGGGAAGAACAGGAGTAATAACACCAATGGCGATATTAGAGCCTGTGAAAGTAGCAGGGTCAACAATATCAAAAACAACACTTCATAATGAGGATTTTATAAAAGAAAAAGACTTGAAAATAGGAGATACAGTAGTAATACAAAAAGCAGGAGATGTAATACCTGAAATAGTAGAAGTAAAGAAGAATAAAAGAACAGGTGAAGAAAAAGAGTTTGAAATGCCAAAAGTGTGTCCTGTGTGTGGAGCAGAAGCAGTAAGAGAAGAAGGAGAAGCAGCAGTAAGGTGTACAGGAATAGAATGCCCAGCAAAATTATATAGAAATTTAGTACATTTTGCATCAAGAGAAGCCATGAATGTAGATGGACTTGGTGAAGCAATAATAAAACAATTACTAGATAAAGGGCTAATTAGTAATATGGCAGATATATATACTTTAAAACTTGAAGATATTGCATCACTTAAGAAAAATGGAACAAAATTTGCACAAAATTTGATAGATAGCATAAATAGAAGTAAGCAAAATGATTTATATAGACTAATAACAGCATTTGGAATAAGACATGTAGGAACAAAGGCATCAAAAATATTAGCTAAAAGATATAAAACAATGGATAGACTAATGAATGTAACATCAGAAGAATTAGCTTTGGTAGAAGATATAGGACCAATAGTTGCAGAAAGTATACGAGAATTTTTCTTACAAGACCAGACTATAGATTTAATAAAAAGATTAAAAGAAGCTGGAGTTAATATGAAGTATCTAGAAGAAGAGGGAGAAGATAATAGATTTGAAGGGAAAACTTTTGTATTAACAGGGACATTAGAAAAGTATACAAGAGGAGAAGCAAGTAATATAATAGAAAAATTCGGAGGAAAAACATCTAGCTCAGTATCAAAGAAAACAGACTATGTGCTTGCCGGAGAAGAAGCAGGAAGTAAACTAACAAAAGCACAAAACTTAGGAGTTAGAATATTATCAGAAGAAGAATTTGAAGAAATGATTAATTAGGGACGTTTCCATTTGTCGTTTTTTCCACAAATGGGTACACAGCTTAAAATATAGGAGGATATATGGAAGATTATACTTTTGAAAAAATGTGGGTAGATTTAAGAGATGGTTATCAAATATATTATACATATGTAGGAAATAGATATTTATTATTCAAAACAGCGGATAATTGTTATACACAAAAATTAATATCAGAACATAAGAAAAATCCACAACCACGCATGCTTATGCTAACATTAAAAAGAGTAAAAGAAATGTTTCCACATATGGAAGATATAGAATATAAAAGAGATGAGTTTTAAAGATAAATAAAAGATAATAATTATTAATGTCATAAGTGTAATAAAAACTATATTATGTAATAAGGAGAATAAAAATGGCTGTAATAATAGATGGAAAAGCATTAGCAAAAAAAATAAGAAGTAATTTAAAAGTAGAATGTGATGAATTAAAAAAGGAAGGAATAACACCAAAACTTGCTGTTATAATGGTTGGTGATAATCCAGCATCAAAAGTATATGTAAGAAATAAAAGTAAGGCATGCAATGAAGTTGGAATAGAATACCAAGAATATATTTTAGATGAGAAAACAAGACAAGATGAATTGTTAGATTTAATAAAAAGATTAAATAAAGATGAAACAGTAAATGGAATTTTATTACAAAGTCCAGTACCAGAGCATTTAAATATAAATCAAGCTTTTAAAGCAATAACATATTTAAAAGATGTAGATGGATTTACTCCTTCTAGTGTGGGAAAACTTTGTATAGGTGAAGACACATTTGTATCATGTACTCCTTTAGGGGTTATTAAGATGTTTGAAGAGTATAATATTGACTTAAATGGTAAAGATGTGGTAATATTAGGAAGAAGTAATATTGTAGGAAGACCACTTATACAATGCTGTTTACAAAAAAATGCAACTGTAACAGTGTGTCATTCAAGAACAAAAAGTTTAGAGGAACACACTAAAAGAGCAGATGTGATTATCTCAGCAATAGGGCAACCAAAATTTGTAACAGCAGACATGGTAAAAGATGGAGTAGTTATAATTGATGTAGGAATAAATAGGGACGAAAACGGAAAGTTAGTAGGAGATGTTGATTTTAAAAATGTAGAGAAAAAAGCAAGCTATATAACTCCAGTTCCTGGAGGTGTTGGACCGATGACAATAGCAATGCTTATGCACAATGTAATAAAAGCTACAAAAGAACAATATAATGAAAATTCAACATTTTGATTTATTAAATAAAGATATGGGGCATTATTTTTTAATAATGCTCTTTTTATGTTTTAAGGAGGAAGTATATGGTGGAAGATAAAAAATATTGGATATGGTTTAGTTTAATAAAAGGATTAGGAAATAAAAGGAAGAAAAAGCTATTAGAAATATATAGAAGTCCTGAACGAATATATTGTTTAAAGAAAGATGAATTACTAAAAATAAGAGGAATAGGAACACAAATTGTGGATAACATTTTAGATGAGAAGATAAAAGAAGCGGTTAATAAACATATTTATTATATGGAAAAAAATAATATAGATATCATTTCAATCGTAGACAAGTATTATCCTCAATATTTAAAGCAAATATATGATCCGCCAATTAGCTTATATATCAAAGGAAATAAAGAAATATTAAATAATAAAGGAATAGCCATAATTGGTTGTAGAGAAGCAAGTGAATATGGTAAAAAAGTATCTAAATATTTTGGATATAACTTATCAAAAGTAGGTATAAATATAATTAGTGGTTTAGCTAAAGGTGTTGATAGTTATTCACATGTTGGAAATTGTTGTTCTGTATTAGAGGAAAGTTATTCACATGTTGATAACTACAAAAGATGTGGAAAACCAATAGCAGTTGTGGGAAATGGGCTAGATATGGTATATCCAAAAACAAATCAAAAGTTGGAACAGAAAATAATAGAATTAGGTGGATGCATAATTTCTGAATATTCAATAGGAACAAAGCCACAAAAAATGCATTTTCCAGCAAGAAATAGAATTATTAGTGGAATGAGTAATGGGGTTCTTGTAATAGAAGCAAAAGAAAAAAGTGGAACATTAATAACAGTTGATTTTGCTTTAGAACAAGGAAAAGATGTATATGTAGTACCTGGTAATATAAACTCAATAAATTCCGTCGGAACAAATGAACTAATAAAGCAAGGAGCAAAATTAATAACAACGTATAAAGAGATTGAAATTTAGGATTAAACATGTTATATTAAAGTTGTATACAAAAGAAATCGAGGAGTGGACATATGAAAAAAATTGAAGAAGCTCATTTAAGAAAACATAATATGAAATTATATACTTTATATGTAATATTCGGTTCAGATTTGTTATTTTATTATGGAGTTAAAATTTTATTCTTTTCTCAAGTAAAACATATATCAGATGCAGATATAGTGTTTCTATCAACAGTTTTTGCATTGGCATCGTTAGTGAGTCTGGTATTTGCAAACTTTATAAACAATAAGACAAGTAATAGAAAGACACTTATAATAGGAGATGTTATAAATGCAATATCTATGCTTGTATTAATCGTAGGAAACGGATTTGTACAAATGGCAATAGCGGAAATGCTAAATGCAGTTGCTTTTGCTTTAAAGAATATTTCAACAGGTCCAATGTTAGAAGAGTCAATTCCTAAAACAGATAAGAAAAGTGAAATATTTTCAAGAATAGATGGAAAAGCATATTTTAAATATTGTATATTTTCAGCAATAGCAACAGTAGTGGCAGGATTTTTGTATAATGTAAATCCATATGTTCCTATGATTTTGTGTTTAATATGTACAGTTATTTCAGGAATAATATCGTTCAATTTTAAAGAAATTAGTAAAGAACAAAGGAATAAACAAAAAGATTTAATAAAAGTTGTGAAAGAATTGAAAGAAGGTTTTACATATACGATAAAATCAAAAAGAATACGTGCACTACTTTTAGCTTTAGGGTTTATGTGGGGGATATTTATACTATATATGACATATCAAACAACGTTATTAAAAAATATGAATATTTCAGCGGCAAGTATAGGGGTAATTGCAATGTTCCTAGAAATAATAAAAGGTTATGGAGGAAGATTTGCAAACCAGTATAATAAAAAGCTAAAAAATAAATCATTAACAATTCTAGCTTTAACAGTATCTATTTCATTCATAATTGCCGGAATGGGAAGTTTATTAAATATTCCATTTGTAATACAAATTGTAATAATATTAGCAGCGTTTATTACAATTGATACTATTAGAGGACTTTATATGGTTTTATATAAAAAATACGATAATAATTTTTCAAATGTAAAAATACTTCCAACAATATATACAATGACAAATATATATTGGAACTTAGAAAGAGTTATAATTACGGCAATAGGCTCTTTTGTATTAACTATAGTTGATGTAAAATATGGATTTATTGTAATGGGAGTTATATTTATTGTTACTACAATACTAATTAGTACTTATATGAAAACCAGAGTTGGACTTAAAATCGAAGAGTATAGTAAGGAAGATTTAAAATATTTTGAAAAGTGAGAAGATTTACATAAAATTTAAAAAATACCTTGACAGAGAAAAAATATCATGCTATACTAAAAATGTAGTGATTAAAAATTGAATAATAAAATCGATGATTAAGAGAGTAATTTTATATTGAAGCAACAGCGAGTTAGGTAGAGTGAGAGCTAACATGTGGATTGTAAAATGAAAAGAACTTATGAGTGGCTATGGGAAAAATTTAAATATTTAGTATCATAGTTCGCGGACTCGGCGTTACTGAGAATGAGTGATTTATATAGAAATTAAAAAATATATAAATAATTAGAGTGGTACCACGTTTTTTAGCGTCTCTTGTAAAAGAGACGTTTTTTTTATTCTATATAAATAAAAATCATTGATATTATTAAAAAGGGAGGAATTAAAATGAATTATAAAAAGATAGTATTATCATATTCAGGAGGATTAGACACTTCTGTAATTATTACATGGTTAAAGGAAAAATATGATAACTGTGAAGTAATAGCAGTTACAGGAAATGTTGGACAAGGAGATTATGAATTAGAAGGATTAGAAGAAAAAGCTAAGAAAACAGGAGCATCAAAATTATATATTCTAGATTTAAAAGATGAAATGGCAAATGATTATATTGCACCAGCAATAAAAGCAGGAGCAACATATGAAGGCTGTTACTTACTTGGAACACCTTTTACAAGACCATTACTTGCTAAAAAGCTTGTAGAAATTGCTAAAAAAGAAGGAGCAGATGCAATTTGTCATGGATGTACAGGTAAAGGAAATGACCAAGTAAGGTTTGAACTTGCTATAAAAGCATTAGCACCAGATATGCCTGTTATTGCACCATGGAGAATATGGGACATAAAAGGTAGAGAGGATGCAATTGATTATGCGGAAAAACACAATATACCTTTAAAAATAAGTAGAGAGACAAATTATTCTAAAGATAAGAACTTATGGCATCTATCACATGAGGGATTAGATTTAGAAGATATAGCAAATGTTCCTAAATATGATGAAATATTAGAAATGGGAGTAACTCCACAAAAAGCAAAAGATGAAGAAACTATTATAGAGTTAGAATTCGAAAAAGGTTTACCTGTTGCGTTAAATGGAGAAAAACTAAGTTTAGTAGAAATTATAGAAAAGCTAAATAAAATAGGTGGAGAAAATGGAATAGGAATACTTGACATGGTAGAAAACAGATTGGTTGGAATGAAGTCAAGAGGAGTTTACGAAACACCAGGAGGAACTATAATTTATAAAGCACATCATTTATTAGAAACAATATGCTTAGATAAAGAAACAATGCATTTTAAGGAAATTGTTGGAAATAAATTAGGAGAGATTCTTTATAATGCACAATGGAATATGCCATTAAAAGAAGCTATATGTGCATTTGTAGATAAAACTCAAGAAACAGTAACAGGAAAAGTAGGATTAAAACTATATAAAGGAAATATAATTCCAAACGGATTAGAAAGTAAATATTCTTTATATTCAGTAAAGACAGCATCTTTTGATGAGGATAATGAATATGACCAAAAAGATGCACAAGGTTTCATTAATTTATATGGATTACCTGTAAAAATAAAAGCTAAAATGGAAGGTAAATAAAAGAAAAGAGGTGTTTTAGATGCCAATGTGGGAAGGAAGATTTTCGAAAAAATTAGATGAAAGAACCAATGATTTTAATTCTTCTATAAAATTCGATCATAGAATGTATAAACAAGATATAAAAGGAAGTATTGCTCATAGTAAGATGCTTTCAAAACAAGGAATTATAAAAGAAGAAGAGTCAAAATCAATTATAGATGGACTAAATGGAATATTAGAAGATATAGAAAACGGTAAATTAGAATTTGACCCCAACGCTGAAGACGTTCATATGTTTATCGAAGCTGAGTTAACTAAGAGAATAGGTGACAATGGTAAAAAACTTCACACTGCGAGAAGTAGAAATGACCAAGTTGCATTAGATATTAGAATGTATTTAAAAGAAGAGGTAAAAGAGTTAAAAGAAAAATTAAAAAAATTAATTCTAACATTTATAAATAAAGCAGAAGAGAACACTCATACAATAATGCCAGGTTATACACATATGCAAAGGGCTCAACCAATTACTTTTGCTCACCATTTAATGGCTTATGTTCAAATGTTTTTGCGTGATTTAGAAAGACTAAATGAAACATATAAAAGAATTAATGTATGCCCTATAGGAAGTTGTGCACTAGCAGGAACTACTTATCCATTAGATAGAGAATTTGAAGCAAAAGAATTAGGATTTTCTAAAATTACAAATAATAGCTTAGATGGAGTATCTGATAGAGATTTTATAATAGAATTGTTATCAGTAATATCGATTATTATGATGCATTTGTCTAGAATAAGTGAAGAGATTATTTTATGGTGTTCATGGGAATTTAAATTTATAGAATTAGATGATAGTTTTTCTACTGGTTCATCAATTATGCCTCAAAAGAAGAATCCTGATATTACAGAATTAATTAGAGGAAAAACTGGAAGAGTTTATGGAGATTTGAATACAATGTTAACAGTTATGAAAGGTACACCTCTTGCTTATAATAAAGATATGCAAGAGGATAAGGAAGCAATATTTGATGCTTTAGATACAGTTAATTTATGTATAACAACATTAGACCCATTAGTAGAAACTATGACTGTGAAAAAAGAAAATATGAGAAAAGCAGCAGCAGAAGGTTTTATAAATGCAACAGATTGTGCAGATTATTTAACTGTAAAAGGAGTACCTTTCCGTGATGCTTACAAAATAGTAGGGAATCTAGTAAAATATTGTATTGATAATAATACAACTTTAGAAAAACTACATATAAATGTTTATAAAAAATTTAGTGATGTTTTTGAAGATGATATTTATGATGCAATTGATTTAATTAATTGTGTTAATAAAAGAAATGTTCCAGGAGGACCTGCAGCAGAACAAGTTATGAAGGAAATAGAGATAGCAAAGAGTAAATTAAGTGTATAGTAAATATGCCTATAATATTTTAGGCATATTTACTACAAAAAATTCAAAAAAACTATTGACAATTACTTTAAAATGGTTTATACTTTTATCTGTGCTAAGTAATAAGCACATGCTCCCTTAGCTCAGTTGGTCAGAGCAACTGGCTCATAACCAGTGGGTCCAAGGTTCGAATCCTTGAGGGAGCACCATTTTTTATATAAGGGTAGGTGGCCGAGTGGCTAAAGGCGGCAGACTGTAGTCTTTGGTTTATTCCAAAACCTAAATTTGCAGCTCATACAAGTGATTGTATGATGATAACTAGGCTAATTCGGGGAATCCTTAACAGGTAAGGCTGATGGCAATCCCGAGCTAGGAAAGAAATTTCCGAGTGTAGAGACTTTATACCTAGTATCTTAATTTTAAGATAAAGAGAAAGTCCAGACTACAAACAAGAAATTGGTAGTGAAAACTATAGTAGTAAGAAATCTGTTCTCATTTGAGTACGAAGGTTCGAATCCTTCCCTGCCCACCAATAATCGACAAAAAGTAGTTTTAACTATTCATTTTGTCGATTATTTTTTTAGGAGAAATAAATTTATGGATTTTAAAAATAATAAAGAAAAAGGAAATTAGGGATTATTGATGGTAATAGCTTATTTTACAACTAATTGATATACTGTTTCTGTTCCTTTAAATGACACACAAGATTATGATAACAGAGATTTTAATCTTGGTCAGTATTATGTGTTTGCTAAAAGTACAGATATATTTGAAACAGGAATTACTAATATTAAAGATAATAACCAAATTATAAAAAATTTATTTGCTGATTTTGATTTAAGAAAATTTCATCAAGCAAATAGTGTTGATAGAGGATTGAGTAGATAGAAAATTTGTGGAAAGAGGAGAGAGATTATATGGAAGAAAATAATATATTTGAATTTGCAACAAAAGAGTTGTCACAAGATGCTTTTATATGTTGGTTAGTAAATTCTATAAAAAATGGAGATAAAAAAGTTGGTGAAAAAGGTAAAAGTTTTTTAAATTATATATTTACAAAAAAGGGGATAACTGTCCATAAATATGAGACAATAGAAGTTTTAAAACAATATAAAAAAATTGATATTTTAATTATTGTGAATAATAAATATTTTCTAATAATAGAAGATAAAAAGTTTACAGGAATTCATGATGAACAAATAGAAAATTATAAAAATAAAATAAAAAAAGATAAAAGATATAAAGAACAAATAAAGGATGCTAAAATTATAACAGTGTATTATAAACCTTATGAAGAACTAGAAGAAATATATGCAGATGTACATATAAAAAGACAAGATATGTTAGAAAAAATATTAATTGATGATGAAAATATAGATAATAATATTTATATTGATTATAAAAAGTATTTAGAAGAGATTGAAAATACAGTAAAAAAGATAAGAGAAATACCAATTAAGGATTGGAACAAGAAAAAAGAGTTATTATATAAATTTGCGTTTGATTATAATAAAAAATTCAGTAATAAAGAGAATAATAAAAAATGTAGAATACAAAGTATGCAAGGTTCAAACTATGTAGATTGGTATCTTATTGAAAATCTAAAAGAAAAATATAATAAAATGTTTAAAAAGATGTATTTAAGTTTAAACATAAATTATGAATTAAGAGAATTGAGAGTTAGAGGAGAAGTAAATGAAACAGATAAAAAATTAATGTATGACGAGAAAATAAGGAATGAAGTATCTAAAGAGCTATATGAAGAGTTTTCAAAAATATTCAATGATAAAAATTGTGAAATAACAGCTAGAAAAAAAGGAAAAAATATTAATCTGCTTACTATAAATCTTGATGAAAATATTAAATATGATAAATTGGAATATGTAATGAAAGAAGCAGAAGGACTATTAGATAAATATCAAAAGTAATAATTAATATTATAGAACAAAAGATTACTAAATATCAGTTTTAGTAATCTTTTTTATATTGTAACAATTTTCTTAGTAAAATCTAGGTTATTACAAGAATTGAAATCATAACCAATAGTATATACATTAGTTGCAAAAATATCTTTATCAAGCATAAGTTTTAAATTTTTGTTAGTAGATCTATCAGCAAAACGTTTTACAGAAGTAATTATCTCAAGCCTTGGATTTGCTTTTGCAATTTCTGATATTATAAATTTTCCTCTATTATTTAATCCTAAAACTCTAACATAAGGATTAACTTTTTTTGATAAAGTCATATCCTTTTTCGTAATACCAAGTAGAGAATATAATAATATTCTTTGTATTCTAGTAGAAGTATATCTTTTAGATTTTATAAGAGTTAAGAACTCTTGAATAGTGTTACAAGAGTTTGCAGCTTTTTTAATAGAAAATTCTAATCCTTCTGTTACATCAGGAAGCTCAGCGATTTCTGATGTGTCCATTTTTCTTAAATTATAAATAATTTGTCTTTCAAATACAGATAAGTCGGGAATTATATGACCTTGTTTAATATTATCCATTAAAATACCATAGCTAGGAGGTGGAAGTAGTCTTCTAGCAATTTCAAAATTACCATTTTTTATAATATTTCTAATAGCAGTTGCGCTTGCTATATTTCCAGAATAATTTAAATCATTATATCCTGCCTCAAATCGTGCAATAGGGATAGGTGTGATACTGCTTTTGTATTTCTTTAAAGCTTTCATATATTCAATTCCTAAAATATTATTAGGAGAAGAAAGTACATGAGTGTATTTCTTATTATTACCTAAATATTGCACTAAAGCGCTTTCTCTAGCTTTAGGAAATGAAATACCTTTGTTTAATTCTTCTGATAAAATATTTCTATAAGCTTTAGGTTCTTTATATAATATGTCTGCAATTTCACCTAAAATATCAACGTCAGAAGTTTCACTACCAAATCCAAGATAGTCTACTACTTTAAGAGAATCTAAAATATGAATTGCACCTTCTGCAAAGTTTTCGGCACTAGACGTAGCATATAAAACGGGTAGTTCTATTACTAAGTCAACACCACATTTTAGTGCTGCTTCTGTTCTAGACCATTTATCAATAATTGCCGTACTACCACGTTGTGTGAAATTACCACTCATAATTGCTACAACATAATTAGAACCAGTTGCTTTTTTAGATTGCTCTAAATGATACAAATGGCCATTATGAAATGGATTATATTCACATACAATACCTAAAACCTTTCCCATGTTAATTCCTTTCCTTGTATATTTTTATATTTACTGTTATAATATTACCATAAAATGGATAAAAAAACAATGGAAAGGTTGAAAAATATGGAAAAAGTAACTATATATACAGATGGAGCCTGCTCTGGAAATCCAGGACCAGGAGGTTGGGCAGCAGTGTTAATTTATAATGAAAACAGAAAAGAGATATCTGGAGGGAAAAAGGATACAACTAATAATGTAATGGAATTGACAGCTGTTGTAGAAGCTTTAAAGATGCTAAAATATCCTTGTGAGGTCGATTTACATAGTGATAGTGCATATATTGTGAATTGTTTTACACAAGGATGGATATATAACTGGGTAAAGAATAACTGGAAAACAGCTTCAAAGGAACCTGTAAAGAATAAAGAGATATGGGAAGAATTATATAATTTAACAAAAATACATAAAGTTAATTTTATAAAAGTAAAAGGACATAGTGATAACGAACTAAATAATAGATGTGACGAACTAGCAAGAAATGCAATAAAAGAATTATAATATATTACATTTATATTACATTAGGAAAAAACATTGAAATATTTTGTCTGTTTCAGTATAATAAAAGTGTATAATATTGAACGAAAGAGAATTTTGCAGGGGAGGATTTTAATGGATACTTTTGCAGATTACATATTAGAAGAAAGAGATTTAGCTTCTAAAATGGAAATAGTATATTATTTAGCAAAAAAGAATAGAATATTTTTTGATAAATCTGTTATATTTAAAACAGAGATAGCAAGAATGTTCTTAAATTATTCAAAAATTGAAGTAGATAAAAACCTAGTATTAACAGCAGCTTTACTTTGTAATGTAAAAAAAGTAGACAATGCTCAAGATATAGAAGGTATCCATACTTATGCAAAAAAAGGTGCAGACTATCTCTCTACAATAGGTTTTAATAAAAGATTTTGTAAAATATGTGAAGAGGTAAATAGATATAGTAATAGTAATCCAAGAGAAAGAGAAAGTGACATATTAGAATTAGTTGATCAATTTGGAGGAATGCTTTTAGATAGACCTGAAAGAATAGGTTTTAAACCAGATGAGGCGTTGGTACTTTTAGAACATAGGAATCTTAAAGATAAGTATAATCGTTATATGGAAACATTTATTGATTTTGTGAATTTTATGGAGCGAATAAATGTTAGTGAATTAGTAAATATGACAGCTTTGAGAAGGTTAGTAAAAATTCATAATGAAACAGATGGAGTAATTAATTTCATAAAAGAAGTTTCTTATAGTTATGAACCAAAGGTAGATAAATTGATAGAGAAACAAAAAGAAAAGTTATCTAAAGAGATGTTTAATAATATAGAAGATCCTAATAGACCATTATTTAGTGAAGAAACAGCAAAGAAAATAATGAATCATTTAGGAGAAGGAGTAGGAGAAAAAGTAGGGGAGTAGAAAATGTACGAAATATTTGCAGATTTACATGTACACATAGGAAGAAGTGAAAATGGTAAGCCAATAAAAATAACAGCAGCAAGATCACTTAATTTTGCCAATATTGCAAAAGAATGTGCAGATAAAAAGGGAATAAATGTTGTAGGAATTATAGATTGTGCATCACCATATGTAATAGAAGATATAGAGAAATTTTTAGAAACAGGTGAAGCTTACGAGTTAGAGGATGGAGGAATTATATACAAGGATAAAGTGTGTATAATTCTTGGAAGCGAAGTAGAAACTTCTGAAAAAGGAAGAAATGGAAAATCAGGAGCAGCACATAACTTGTGCTATTTTCCACATCTAAGTGATATAAAGAATTTTTCAAACGAACTTAGCCATCATTTGAAAAATATTACATTAAGTACACAAAGAACAGATTTATCAGGATATGATTTAATAGATATGGTAGAAAAATATAATGGGATATTAGTTCCTGCACATATATTTACACCATATAAGAGTTATTATGGAAATTGTACTGATAGATTAGGAGATGTATTTAAGGAAAAATTTGATAAAATATTTGCAGTAGAATTAGGACTAAGCTCAGATACATTCTTAGCAGATGAGATATCAGAGCTAGAAGCAAGAACTTTTCTAACAAATTCAGACGCACATTCTCTTCCAAAGATTGCAAGAGAATATAATAAAATGCAAGTGGAAGATATCTCTTTTAAGGAAATAGTAAAAGCTTTAAAAAATGAAGATGGAAGAAAAGTGATTTCAAACTATGGATTAGATCCAAAACTTGGAAAGTATCACAGAACCTATTGTGATGATTGTAATAAATCAATAGAAACAAAAGAACCAGTAGATAAATGCCCATATTGTGGCGGAAAAAATGTTACTTTTGGAGTTTTTGATAGAATAGAATTAATAAAAGATAAAAAAGAAACAAAAAGCCCGGAAAATAGACCACCTTATATTTATCAAATACCACTAGGATTCATTCCAGGGGTAGGTGGAAAAACAGTTCAAAAATTATTAGATGCATTTGAAACAGAAATGAATATTTTGCATAGATTATCAAAAGATGATATAGAAGCAGTTGTAGGAAGTAAGATTGCAAATAATATAGAAAATGCGAGAAACGGAAACTGTGAAGTACACTCTGGTGGAGGAGGAAACTACGGAAAAGTTTCTGTGAAAAATAAATAAAAAAGTTCTAAAAATCTCTTTATCGAATACACATTATGTATAAACGATGAGGAGATTTTTTATGAAGGAAAAAGGATTAAGGGTTAAAGAGACTATAAAACAACATATAATGAATAACAAAAAAGAATACATAATAGTGACTTTACTATTTATAATTGGAATATTTTTAGGAGTTTTTTTTGTAAACAATTTGGACGAAATACAAAAAAATGAAGTACAAGAGTATTTAAATAATTTTGTAGAAAAAATGAAGCAAACAGAGAATTTAGATAATATTAGTTTATTAAAAACAAGCATTGTACAAAATGTAGTTCTTGCAGTAATAATATGGTTTTTTGGAACTACTGTTATAGGAATCCCAGTTGTATTTGGAATACTGATTTTTCGTGGTTTTTGCTTTGGATATACTATATCAGTTTGCGTTACCATTATGGGGATGTCGAAAGGTCTAGCATTTGTACTCATAAATTTATTATTGCCAAGTTTATTATTAATACCAGCAACTTTAGCTTTAGCGGTAAGTGGATTTAAATTATATAAGTCAATTGTAAAAGACAGTGGAAAAGAAAATGTGAAAATGGAAATAATAAGACATACAGTATTTTCATTAATAATGCTTGCAACTATGATAGGAGCATCACTCGTAGATGTGTTTATTTCCACAAATATTTTAAAGCTTGTTATTAAATATTTCTAAAAATATGTAAAAATATAAAAAAATGTATTTACATTTTTTAAATTGTTTGATATAACATATATAGTTTATGTAAATAGATTATTAAAGATTAGGGGTAGATATAGATATGGAGAGACAATTAAAACTTTTTTTCGAATTTTTAGAGAATGAAAAGAAATTATCAAACAACACATTACAATCATATAAAAGGGACCTAAAGCAATTTAGGAAATTCTTAGAATCATATAGCCTTCATTATAATAAAGTAAGTGAAGATGATATAAATTTCTATATAAAAGAACTACAAGACAATGGTAAAAAGGCATCTAGTATATCTAGAGCTATTGCATCAATTAGATCATTTTATCAATTTGCACTAAAAAGAAAAAAAGTAAAAAGAGATCCAACAGCAAATGTAAAATCACCTAAAATAGAAAAAAGAGTACCTAGTGTATTAACAGCAAAAGAGGTCGAATTATTATTAGATCAACCAAAAGATGTTGATTTAAAGGGAACTCGTGATAAAGCAATGCTAGAATTTGCTTATGCAACAGGTATGAGAGTTACAGAAATTATTTCATTAGACATTGATGATGTAAACCTAGATGAAGGATATGTAACTTGTAGAAATGGAAACAAACAAAGAACAATACCTCTTGGAACAATGGCATTAAATGCATTAAAAGAATATATAGAAGATGCTAGAGATATATTAATTAAAAATGAAAATCAAAAAGCATTATTTGTTAATGTTAATGGAGGAAGATTAACAAGACAAGGATTCTGGAAGATTATTAAATATTATAAAGAACAAGCTCATATAACAAAAGATATAACACCACATGTTTTAAGACATTCTTTTGCAACACATCTTTTACAAAATGGAGCAGATTTAAAAGCGATTCAAACAATGCTTGGACATTCAGATATATCTTCTACACAAGTATATATGCAATTCCAAGATGGAGGATTGAAAGATATTTATAAAAAAGCTCATCCAAGAGCATAATATATAAGACTACTATGCTAATTCATAGTAGTTTTTATTTGTATTTTTTTAAAATATGTGCTATAATAAAAGCTATCATTGTCAGTTTGTCGTTTGCAGCATAATGCTGCAGGAAGGGGGACAAATGTCCACGGCAATGCAAATTATTGAAAGGGCAAATCGGGAGAACAAAGGAATCGTGATTATCATTTCAGGAAGAGAGATGGAAAGAAGGATTCCTATCTGTGTGAGGTTTAAGAGCAACTATAAGAAAGGTATTGCTCAGGAGACCTCTCATCATGCAGAAGAGCTTACTCTTGAGTTGGATTTGAGGAATGGGGCTAACAAGCTAGCATATGTTTGCGATGAGAATCGCACAAAGGTGAGGGTGTCTGAATTCTTGATTACTGATTCAGTAAGAGATGGGGCACCAGTATATGCATTTCTTTCAGCACATGTGTTTACCAGTTTGGACGAGCTTGAGATTCCTCAGACGGGGGGAATACCATTTATTCCTACGATTCAAGAGAATCATTATGGTAATGAGTGGTAAACTCTAACCGAGGCTAAGCCTTTTCTTTAGGCGGATCAGTGCGTGTTTGAAAGAACATTTACTGGTCTGCCTATCTTTTTTTATATCTTTTTACTAGACATAAATGTGAAAAAAAGATATAATATGATTATTAAAAGAAAAGGTGTGTAAAATGAAGAAAAAAGTATTATTCATATCAAGTACAGGAGGACATTTAAGTGAAATGTTACAATTATCTCCTTTATTTGAAAAATATGATTATCATATAATAACAGAAAAAGATAAAGCAAATGAATCTTTAAAAGAAAAATATGGTGATAAAATAGATTTCTTACCATATGGTACAAGAAGTAAATTATTTAGTTATATTTTTAAATATTTTTATTTATGCTTAAAAACAGTATATTATTATTTTAAACTAAGACCAAAGGTTATTATAACAACAGGAACACATACAGCAGGTCCAATGTGTATTTTAGGAAAAATATTCGGAAGTAAAGTAATATATATAGAAACATTTGCAAATAGAAACAAAAAAACAGCGACAGGAAGATTAATATATCCAATTGCAGACTTGTTTATAGTGCAATGGGAGGAGATGCTTAAAGTTTATCCAAAAGCTGTATATGGAGGTTCAATTTATCAATGATATTAGTTATGTTAGGAACACAAAATAATAGTTTCCATAGGCTATTAGAGGAGATAGATAGATTAATAGATAAAAAAATAATAAATGAAAAAGTAGTAGTACAAGCTGGATATACAAAATATTCATCAGATAATATGGAAGTATTTGGATTGATACCACAAGAAGAGTTAGAAAAATATCAAGACAAAGCAGATTTAATAATAACTCATGGTGGAGTAGGCTCAATAATAGGTTCAATAAAAAAAGGAAAAAAAGTAATTGCAGTACCTAGGCTACATGAATATGGAGAACATGTAAATGACCATCAAAAGCAAATAATAGAAAATTTTGATAAAAAAGGATATATTATAGGTATTTATAATGTTTCTGATTTAGAAAAAGCAATAGAAAAGTCAAAAGAATTTGAACCTAAGAAATATGAAGCAAGTAATAAAAAAATGTTATCAATAATAGAAAATTTTATAGATAGCATAAAATAAAAGATAGGGAAGAATAAATTGGAAAATAGAAAAGTAGTAAATCAAGAACTAAAAGTAAATAAAGAAAAAATTATAGAGATATTAAATAAAGTTTTTAATTCTATATGGTTTCCAATAATTATCGGAATCATATTATTATTGAAAACGATATTCTTTTATGGAAATACCATAACAATAAGAGAAGCTATAGATAAAAATCTTGTTATAGGAACAGTTATGTTTTTAGTGACTTTTATGTGTATAGTATGCGTATTACCCAATAGAGCTAGAACTGTGACTACAATTATAGTAGGTACATTACTTAGTGTTTTGCTTTTTGCAGATAATTTGTATTATATATATTCAAGTTCAGTATTATCAATTGCTCAAATGACAAATCTCCAATATGGAGAAGAAATAATGGGAACTATTCCGATGCTTTTAGAATTTAGACAGATATTATATTTTATTGATATAATTCTAATTGTAGTATTGTTATTAACAAAAATATTAAAAATACAAAAGAAGAATAAAGCAGATTGGAAGGTAAATGTATTAAGAGTGCTATCAGGAGTGGTTGCTATTGTTCTGTTTTTCACAATAGATGCAGATTATGTGGAAAAAGCAGGGGAAGATCCATATAATAAAGACACACAGGTAAAAAAAGGAACAATTTATGGATATCACATATCAGATATTGAAAGTCTAATTAATATAAAAAAGAGAGCAAAATATGATAATAAAGAAGAAATGATTTCTGATTATGAAGAATTAAAAGATGAGTATGATGAAAAATATGGAGAAAGTAATTATAATTTAGATGGAATTGCAAAAGGAAAGAATGTTATAATTTTACAATTAGAATCAATTCAAGAATTTGTAATAAACAAGACAATAAATGGTAAGGAGATAACTCCAAATTTAAATAAATTTATAGAAGAAAATATAGAATTTTCAAATATGTTTATGCAAAGTTATTCAACAACTGCGGATTCGGAATTCTCAGCAATAACATCTTTGTATCCTATGGAAAATGGTATGTCATATAGTAGATATTATTCAAATAAATATGATGATATATTTACTATGTTTAAAAATGAAGGTTATGATACGTCATATATGCATGGGAATTATGGATACTTTTGGAATAGAGGAAATGTATATAGGACTTTTGGAGTAAATCATTTGGAATTAAAAGATTCTTTTGATGATACATCAGAAAATGTAATGGGATATCTATCTGATGAATTGTTATATAAACAAGCTGTTGAGAAAATGAAAACATATAATATGCCATTTTTCTCATTTATAGTATCAGCATCATCACATACAGGATTTACATTAGATGGATTAGAAGATAGAAGTAAAGTTAGTATTGATGTTGGAAAATACAAAGATACTTTCTTTGGAAATTATTTAGAATCTGTTAATTATGCAGACTATGCTTTTGGAACATTTATAGAAGAACTTAAAGAAGCTGATTTATATGATGATACAATTATTTTTATATATGGTGACCATAATGGAATTGATATGTACAATGAAGAAATGTTAGATTTCTTAGAGCAGATAAATCCTAATATTACTGATGTAGATATTAAATTAAATTATATTAGAGTAGTATGTAGCATGAAAATACCAGGTATGGAAAATTTAACTATCGAAAAACCGGTAAGTAAGTTAGATATAAAACCTACATTTGAGTATTTAATAAGTGGACAAGCAGGGGTAAGTCTTGGAACTAATATGTTTGCTAGAAAAGATTTTATTTCTTTAAATAATGAAAGAATTGTAACTAGTAGATATTATTATGATGAAAAGTGGTTTAGGATAATTGATGGAATAGAAGTAGATTTAGAGGCAATTCCAGAAGATGAAAAAGAACTATTGTATGAATATTATAATGATATGGAAGAAGAATTAGCTATATCAACTTCAATAAGTATAAATAATTTATTAAAATAAAGCTAAATAGAAAGGAAATGGCTATGGAGGAAGAAAGGATAATTAGTCCAATGCTGGAAAATAGCACAGAGGAAAGACTTGAAAATTCATTGAGACCTAAAACTTTAGATGAATATATTGGTCAAGATAAAGTAAAAGAAAACATGAAGATATATATAGAGTCAGCTAAAAAAAGAAATGAACCATTAGACCATTGTTTATTATATGGACCTCCTGGTTTAGGTAAGACAACTTTAGCAAATATTATTGCAAATGAAATGGGGTCAAACTTAAAAGTTACATCAGGTCCAGCAATTGAAAAACCAGGAGATTTAGCAGCGTTACTTACAAATTTATCTGAGTTTGATGTTTTATTTATAGATGAGATTCATAGGCTAAGTAAAAGTGTAGAAGAGATATTATATCCAGCATTAGAGGATTTTACATTAGATATAGTAATAGGAAAAGGACCAGGAAGTAAGTCTATCAGACTAGATTTACCAAAATTTACTCTTATAGGAGCAACAACAAAAGCAGGTTCTTTAACTACTCCACTTCGTGATAGATTTGGAATTATACATAGATTAGAATTATATTCACCAGAGGATCTAGCTACAATAGTAAAAAGGTCAAGTAAAATATTAAATGTAAATATAGATGAGGAAGCAGCAGTAGAAATTGCAAGAAGGTCAAGAGGAACACCTAGAATTGCAAATAGACTATTGAAAAGAGTAAGGGATTATGCTATTGTATTAGGCGATGGACATATTACTCTAAAGATTGCAAAACATGCATTAAATAAATTAGAAATAGACGAATTAGGTCTAGATGATATAGACAGAAAATTACTGGAAACAATGATTGTACAATATGGTGGTAGAGCAGTTGGAATAGAAGCACTAGCTGCAACAGTAGGTGAAGAAATAGATACAATAGAAGATGTTTATGAACCTTATTTAATACAAATAGGATTTATTGCAAGAACATTAAGAGGAAGAAAAGTATTGCCACCAGCATACAAGCATTTAGGATATGAATATTTAAGAATGTGAAAGGAGAAAGTAAAATGAGTAGTTTTTATGATAGAGTAAAAGAGATTTGTAGTAAGTATAAAAAGATTGCAATGTTCATAGATATGGATGGGACAATAGTAGAGTATAATCTTTATCCAGATGGGGTTATAACACCAGAAGCAAAAGGATTATTTGTAAATAACAAGCCTTTGAAAATAGTTCTTGATGAGTTAAGAGAAATAAATAAAATAGAAAATATAGATTTATATATTTTATCAATGTCAAGAAGTTATATAATAGCAGATGAAAAGAGAGTGTGGCTAAAAAAATATGCAGACTTTATAGATGAAAATAACTATATAATAATAAATAAGGAAGCTGGAGATTATACAACTGAAAATAGAAATCGCATAAAAGCAGACAAGATAATAGAAAAATTAAATCAAGGGTATGAGCACGCAATCTTTTTAGATGATGACCACAAGGTATTGCAAGGAGCAATGAAATTATTAGGAGATAAATGTGATGAGTTCCATGTATCATCAGCGATAATTTAGAATTAGAGGGAAATCGATGTTTTTAGAAAAGATAAAAAATAACTATAAAACATTAATGATTGTTGCAGGTATTAATGTTTTAGTGTTTGCTGTAGTAAATCTTATATTTGATATAAAATATGAACAGGTTGATGATTTTATTATATATAATCTATATTCTGGATTAGATGGAACATATAATGTTCATGGCATTTATATTCATCCAGCTTTGTGTTTTATATTAGGTTTGTTTTTTAGAATTCTACCAATGGTAAATTGGCATACGATGTTTTTACTTGTAATGCAATTTATTTGCTTTACTATAATAGGAACTTTAATAATAAGAAAAAGCAACAGTAAAATTTCTTATATATTATATGTGTTATTTGTAAGTGTATGTTATACTTCATTATTACAATTAATACAATATACATCTGTTGCAGCACTTTTAATATTAACAGCTTTTTTTGTGATGATGGATTATATAGAAAGAGCAAAACATGGAAAGAAATATATAATCTGTTATGCTATTATTTTTACATTGGGAATAATGACAAGAATGCAATCTCTAATGATAATAGCACCATTTTTTGTATTATACTTTGCATATAATTTAATTTTATTTATAAGAAAAAAAGTTGAAAAAGAAAAAATAATAAAAATAGTAAAGAATTATTTATTATTTGGAATTTTGACTGTTGTAGTATATGTGTCAAATTATATATTTTATAATAATGAAATTTACAAAAATTATGATGAATTTAATGGACTAAGAACTATATTACATGATAATGTTTATGTTTCATATGAAGAAAACAAAGCGATTTTTGATGAGATAGGATGGTCTGAAAATGATCATTATCTGTTCTATACCTTTAACTTTGGAGACGAGAATGTTTATAGTAAAGAAAATTTGCAAAAAATAGTAGATTATAAAAAGAGTCAAGGTGACCTTTACAATTATGAGTTTAAATTAGATAATATTGTAAATGATTTAATAGACCAAATGAGAAATACAAATCCATATATTTGTATAATGTTTTTGGGAAGTTTCTTAGTTGCAATTTACACAAATAATAAAAATAGAGGTTATATAATATCAATATTTTTAGTAACACTTGCAGTGAATTGTATATTTATTGTAATAAATAGAAGTATGCAAAGAGTTGTAATACCTGAATATATTTTGGGAATAGCGATGTTCTTGTATTTGATAAGATATAGAGAAAAAGTAGATAATGAAAAGTCAAATATAATAAAAGCAATTTCAGTATTTATAATTGTTATAACAGTAATTTTTTCAGGAGGAGCATATCAGTTTAATTATCATTTAGAAGATTATAGTAACTATAAGGATGTAATAGAATATACAAATTCACATAAGGAAAATGTGTATTTATACACTGTTCCAGCACTTCAATATAGATACTTAACATATTCTGTATATGAAATGCCACCTGAAGGAGCTTTCTCAAATTTAAGAGTTATGGGTGGATGGGATATGTATACCCAAAATTATTATGATTTTAAAGATAGATATGGTTTGGATGGTACATTCCTAGATTTATTAAAAGAAAATGTATATTTAATAGATGGAGATGTTACGTGGTCTGGTAATTATTATGAAGATTATAAGAAACATATAATTTTATTTATTAAAGAACATTATGATGTAGATGTATCTTATGAATTAGTAGAAACTTTTGATAATATATATATCTATAAATTATATGAAGTAGCAGACTAAAAAACTGCTACTTTTATTTGTAACGAAATTCAATTTTGTACGTCATATATGTAAGAAAGGGGATAAAGGTTATGCAGGATATAGAAAAAATATATGAAGAATATTTTGAAACTGTAAATAAATATTTATTCTGTTTAACTAAAAATTATGACATAGCAGAAGAATTGACCCAAGAAACGTTCTATAGAGCGGTAAAGAAGATTGGTACATATAAAGGGGATTGTAAGATATCTGTATGGTTATGTCAGATAGCAAAAAACTTATGGTATGACCAATGTAGGAAAAATAAAAAAATAGTTAATAAAGAATATGAACTTCTTGACATGAAAGGCAAAGATAGTGTAGAAGAGCAAATAATTTCAAATGATGAAAAAATTACATTATATAAGAAAATGCAAAAATTAGATGAAAAAACGAGAGAGGTAATATATCTTAGAATAACAGGAGAATTAAGTTTTAAAGAAATAGGAGATATTTTAAATAAATCAGAGACATGGGCTAGAGTAACCTTTTATAGAGGTAAACAAAAAATGAAGGAGGGTGATTAAGATGAAAGAGAAAGAAAAATGTAAAATTGTTCAAGATTTATTACCAAGCTTTATTGAACATCTAACAAATGATGAAACAAATAAGTTTATAGAAGAACACTTAGAGACTTGTGAAGATTGTAAAAAAGTTTATGAAAATATGAAAAAAGATTTAAATGTAGATAATAATACTAAAGAAAAGAAAAAAGTTAAGTTCTTAAAGAAATACAGAAATAAACTAAGAGTACTAGAAATTATTATATTAATCATATTTGTTGCATTTGTTATAAATACTGGAAGAAAAATATATATTATAACAGATTTAAATAACAAAGCTGAAGAATATACAAGTTCTACAAATTATCATAGAGTAATTTATACAATAAATAAAGGAAATTATAGAAAAACAGAAATTTTTAGTCTAGATGATAAGAAAAAAATAGTATCAACAACTATGTCAAGTGATGGCAAAAAGAAAGTTGTTAGAATGTATGGAACAAAAATAGGAACTGATACAGATACACAATATGTAAAAACAAATACACCTATTGAAAATTATAGACAAAACATATATGTAGAAACTGAAACAGAAAGAACAGCTAGGTTAAATTTAGAAGCAAGTATATCTGTAGATCCACAAGAAGCATTTTGGGGATTGGACAATATCGGACAACTAATAGTATGTGCAATTACAACATCGATAAATAAAACAACATTTGATGGAGAAGAATGTTATTATGTATCAGCGATGCCATATATACTTTCTAATACAAGTATGTATGTAAATAAGAATACAGGATTATTAATTAGTGCAATGGCATCTGAAATAGAGGTTGTTGATGGAAGTATACAAAGGATACCAGGTGCTGAATACGAATTCGAATTTGGAACAGTAACTGAAGACGATTTCATAGAACCAGATATTAGTGAGTATGAAATTGTTGAGTAAAAGAAATAAAGGAAAGAGTAGAAATATTCTTTCCTTATATATTGGCTAAAATAGTGGAAAAATTCTTGAAAATGTGATATATTAATATACATAAATAATGTAAAAGGAAGTAGAAAAAATGAAATTATTATTACATACTTGTTGTGCACCATGTAGTGTATATTGTATTGATGAATTAAGAAGTGAAAATATAGAGCCGGTAGTATATTGGTTTAATCCAAATATACATCCATATATGGAATATAAAGCAAGGAGAGATTGTTTAAAAGAATATACTAAAAGCATAAATGTAGAAGCCATATTTGAAGAAAATTATGGCTTAGATGATTTTTGTAAAAACGTATCAAATAAATTAGATACAAGATGTCAAGATTATTGTTATCCAGTTCGTTTAGAACAAACTGCAAAATATGCAAAAGAACATGGATTTGATACTATATCAACTACACTTTTAGTTAGTCCATATCAAAAGCATGATATAATAAAAGAACTAGGAGAAGTAATAGCTAAAAAATATGGTGTGGAATTTTTATATAGAGATTTTAGAGTTGGATTTAGAGAAGGACAAGCAAAAGCAAGAGAAATAGGACTTTATATGCAAAAATATTGTGGATGTATTTTTTCAGAGGAGATTAGATATTATAACCGCAATCAAGCAATGGCAAGACTACCAGAAGGGTTTGAATTCTTACCGGTAAAGTATTTGGTTAATATAAAAAAAGAAAGAGGAAACAAAGAACAATATTTAGACTTACTTCTTGAAGCAGATCCAAGCAAAGAGATGATTAACAAATATTTATCTAATGGTGAATTATTTGTATTAACATATAAAGATGAGCCTGCTTGTGTTGCTGTAGTAATAAAAATAGATAATCATACTGTAGAATTAAAAAATATAGTAACAAGGGAAAATTATAGAGGAAAAGGCTATGGTACAAAAATGATAAAATATTTAGTAGATAATTATAAAACAAAATATAAAAAGATGGTTGTTGGAACAACGCAAAACAACATACCCTTCTATGTAAAGCAAGGCTTTGATAAGTATGAAAAAACAATAAACAATTTCTTTATAGATAATTATGATGAAGAAATATTTGATGGAAATATGCAATGTGTTGATATATATTATTATTCAAAAGATTTAAAAAAAAATAATGTAGTAAGTAATGTATAATAATTTATGAAAAATATAAAAACATTAGTCAAAAAATGAAGTAAAAAGGAGATTTAATATGAAGAAGAATAGAAAAATTTTAATAATAATATCTATTTTAATAATTATAGCAATTATAATAATGTTGCTAATTTATAATAATAAGAAAAACTCAAATGAATATTCGAATTCTGTTTTAAATTCGAACTCAGAAGAGTATTCAAATTTTACTCTAGATTCAGATTCAAAATATATATTAACAACTAATGCAAAAATTTTAACAATGCAGGATGATGGTGGTTCACATATGAATGATTATTATCAAATTGATTTTGACAATAATCAAGTTACTAAATGCGAAGATAAATATGTGGGATTCAAAGGGTATGAATATAAAGGAAAAATTATTTACACAAAAAATTTAAGCGAAAATGAAATAAGTGAATTAAAGTCATTAATTGATGAAATAATTACGAAAAAAGATGATGAGCAGACCCCATCTACTTTTAACTATAATTATTACACACTTTCAACTAAAGATTATAAAGAGATTAGAATATATGATGAATCTATAATAAATAAACTTGAAAGTATATTGTCATTAAGTAGTCAAGAAAATAATGAAACACAAGAAAATACATCTAAAGATAATGAGAACGGTTTCATAAATAATGACTGGAAAAAAATAAATATAGAAAATTATAAATATAATGAATCTACAACGGTGGAATTAGATTTAGATGGAGACAATATAAAAGAAAAGGTCGGTATAAATGAAACAGGGAAATACATTTCTATTAATGATACGGATTATATTGTTAATAAATATTTGAATGATGATGATACAACAGGTTTTAATGATTATAATGTAAATCAATATTATATTGTAGATTTAAATAGTGATGGAATATTAGAGATTATACATAGAACTTTTTCGAATATGATTTCACCAATTACTAGTGAGTATACAATATATAATTATATAAATAATAAGTTGAAGGAGATAGGTAATTTATCAATAATGGGGAATATTCCAAATGAAATATATGTTAAAGAAAATAGAATAAAATTTGAATATTGGCCATATGAATCTCCACAAGATAATACTAAAGAAGTTATATATGAATTAGATATATAAAATCTATTCACCATAAAAAGTATTATAAAGTAAGATATACTAACTATTTTAATGAGTAATGACAGGGTACGCAAATTTGAGTGGTTATAAAGGAAAAACTCAGAAGAGGACAGATATAAAAAGAAAATCGAGAAAGATATGAACAAAAATAAGTAAAAAGAGGTGATTATTATAAATAATATAGAAAACTTAAGAGATTTAATTATATATCAAAGCCAAAATAATGAAAACATATCAGTTGAAGTTTTATATGATAGTGAAGATTTTTGGCTTACGCAAAAATCAATGGCCAAATTATTTAATGTTGAAGTAAATACTATTAATTATCATTTAAAAGAAATTTTTAAATCAAACGAATTAAAAGAAGAATCAGTTATTCGAAAAATTCGAATAACTGCAAATGATGGTAAAAATTATAATACAAACTTCTATAGTCTAGATGCAATAATAGCAGTAGGATATAGAGTGAATTCAAAAGAGGCAACAGATTTTAGAATATGGGCTACAAATACTTTAAAAGAATATATAAAAAAAGGTTTTGTTTTAAATGATGAATTTTTAAAAAACGGACCTAAATTTGGAAAAGATTATTTTAAAGAATTATTAGAACGTATTCGTTCAATTAGAGCAAGTGAACGTAGAATATGGCAGCAAATAACAGATATATTTGCGGAATGCAGTATTGATTATGATAAAGATTCAGAGATAACGCGTAAGTTTTATGCAATGGTACAAAATAAATTTCATTATGCAATTACAGGCAATACAGCAGCAGAAATAATTTATCAAAATGCAGATCACAAAAAAGAAAATATGGGATTAAAGACTTGGAAAAATTCACCTGATGGAAGAATATTAAAATCTGATGCTATGATTGCTAAAAATTATTTAAATGAAAAACAAATAAAAAAGCTAGAAAGAGCGGTTACAGGTTACTTTGATTATATAGAAGATTTAGTAGAAAGAGAAAATATTTTCACGATGGAGGAATTCGCAAAAAGTGTAAATGAATTTTTAGAATTTCGTAAATATGATATACTTAAGGATAATGGAAAAATATCAAGAAAACAAGCGGAAGAAAAAGCAGAAAATGAATATGAACAATTTAATAAAACACAAAAAATAGTATCAGATTTTGATGAATTATTATTAGAGGCTAAAAAAGTAGAAAATAAATAATAAAAATGAAGCATTTATAAAAAATAATAGCTAAAACTTGTTTAAAGAAAAATATTATTATATAATAAATATGCAATATTTAAGTGTTGGAACGTAATCCACGAATGCATTTGTAGAACTAGTACATTGGTTATTAGTATATTGCGAGAGTAAGTAGGCTTTTAGCTTGCTTACTCAATTATTTTATAATAAAGAGGAATGAAATGGAAGAAAATAAGGTAGAAAGAAAATGGTTTAATTATTATGGAAATATTAGAAATAAATATGATGTTAGAGTAAGTATAAAAAAACCATTAATCGTATCTTTGGATGCAAAGTTTTTATCAGAAAATGAAAAAAAATTATTAATAAATACAGAAAATAATTTTTTTGATTCAATGAAAAAGACTGTTAAATTTTTTACTAATAAATATAAGTGTATAGCAATATATGGGAGTGATAAAATTAGTTTTATTATAGAAGATGTAGAAAATTTTACAGGTTCTATACATAATGATAAAAAGTATAGAGTACATGATATTACATCAGTATTTTCACAATATTTTTTCGAGTATTTTAATAATTTATATAATCGGAGATATAGTTTTTTGGAATTGTAGATGTTTTAATATTTCAAAAGAAAAAGTACAATCGTATATTAGATTTAAAAGTAAAGAAATATTAGATAATGTAACCAGTATCTTCTTAAAGCAAAATGGAATGAATACTTATGGTATAAATTTAGAAGAAAAGTTGGAGATGTGTAAAGCTTATAAGGAATTTTCTTTTATATCAGACAATAAAGAAGGCGTTTTATATCATAATGGAGATAAAATAGATTTAAATGAGTTTTTAAATGGAAATGTTGTAAGTATAGAAAACAATAATAATGAAAATGATTTTTTTGATTTGATAGAGTTTGATAATTCGATATAGATTGGATGATATTATGAATAATAAAGAATGGAACAATTATTTTATAAATATACAAAATAAATATGATTTAAAAATGAGTAAAAATAAACCTATAGCAATATTGCTTGATGGAAAAGATATTACAAAAAGTATCAAACATGATTTGTTGGATGAAAGTAAGGAAGGATTTAATGATATTTTTGAACAGACAATAAAGTTTCTTTCAGATAAATTTAATTGTATAGCAATTTCAGGTGCGGATGAAGTGAGTTTTGTTTTTGAAAATAGTGAAAAATTAAGAAAATTAGTACCTAAGGGAAAATATAAAGCACAAGAAATCGTTTCATTGTTTTCACAAGCATTTTATAAATATTTTAATGATAGATATATAAATAGTCCAGTATATTGGCATTGTAAATGTTTAAATATACCTAAAGGAAAAATTAATTCATATATAGAGTATAGAAGTTCTACAATATATGAAGCGGCTTTAACATATTTCTTAAAAAGAAAACAAAGAATACGAAATGCAGGGAGGATTCCAACTGTAGAAAAGGAAAGAATGTGTAATGAAGTAGAAGAATATCAAAAATATAAGCCATTTATAAAAGGAAAATTATATTTAAAAGGAAAACAAGTTGATTTAAAATCTTTTCTTGAAGGAAAGATAATAGAATTACAAGAAAACGAAAGGCAAGAAAAAATCGGATTTTTTGACCTAAATAATTTTGAATAATGGGGGTGAACTAATATGAAAAAAAGATTTGCAAATGGAGTAAAAGAAGGAGAAAATGATTATTCTATAAAACAAATAAATGAAGATTATTTTAAAGGATATATTTGCTTAGTTAAAATAAAAAATGTAAGGCATCCTTGGATTATTAATGATGAAGATTATAATGGATGTATCTTAGATGAAAATTATGAGTGGCTTGAAATATATCCTGATAATGAAAAATATGCAATTACAGTAATGTATGACAATAAAAAGAACTTGATTGAATGGTATTTTGACATGGTAAAATTAAATGGCATAGAAAATGGAATACCATATATTGATGATCTATATTTAGATTTAGTTATAAGAAGAAATGGAAAACAAATAATTCTTGATGAGGATGAACTAGAAGAAGCTCTTAATGAAAAAGATATTACAAAAGATGATTTTGATATGGCATATAGAACAATGAGAGAAATTCAAAATAAATATGGAGATAATTTAGATGATTTAATTGAATTAACAAATAAATTATATAATAAATTTAATAATGAGGAGTAAAAATGCTAGGAGCAATAATAGGAGATTTAGCAGGAACAAGGTATGAATATCAAGAGTTCTTAGATTCAAGAAAAGGTGTTATAAATGTAGATAGAAGAAGAAACATACTTAATCCAAATACTGAGCTATTAACAGACCAAAGCTTTATTAGTGATGACTCACTTCTAACAATAGCAATTGCAGAAGCTATAATTTATAATAGAGACTATAAAGAAGCTTTGAAAAAATATGGAAAAAAGTATGGAAATAAGCCTGTAGAAAGAGAAGGATTTTTTAGAAATGCATTTTCTCCATCATTTATAAAATGGGCAAATTCTGAAACTAATGAAAATGGCACAAGTCAAGGAAATGGAGCAGCTATGAGAATTTCACCTGTAGCATTTTTATTTGGTGATTTAGAAACGGTTGAAAAAGAGGCTAAAAAAGCAACTATACCTTCTCATAATAGTGAACAAGCTATAAAAGGAGCGAAATGCCTTGCAGAAACAATATTTTTAGCAAGGAAGAAAGAAAGCAAAGACAAAATAGAAAAATATGTTACTGAAAAATATGGATATGATTTAGATTATAATTTGGAAGAATTACAAGAAAACAATACTTTTAATGGAACATGTGAAGTTACTGTACCACAATCTATATTTATATTTTTGCAATCTAATGATTTTGAAGATTCAATAAGAAAAGCTATATCAATTGGAGGAGATACAGATACGATTGCTTGTATGGTAGGTGGAATTTCAGAAGCATATTATGGAATACCAAGAGAGTTAAGAAATAAAGCTTTAGAATTAATACCTGAAGATTTAAGACATATTATTATAAAAGCTTATGAAAAAAAGAAATTAATGACTAAAAATAAAGAAGAACAAGAACGTAATTAAAAGGGGAGAAAAGATGGAAAAATTAAAAGAAGAAGATTTTAAAGAAGAAATGGAAAGTAAAGATTATGACAGTATTTATAAAGTTATAGTAGAAAAATCTATTGAACTAGTAAGGGAAATTGCAAAAGTTAAAAAAATAAAGCTACCAAAAATAGATTTAGATGATGAAAGTATATTTGACGAAATAGATGAAATATTTAAGTCAAATAGTATATATTTCGGATCAATCGAAACTTTAATGTGGAATTTTAGCAGATGGGAAGATGATTATTTAAAAGATTCAAAGGAACAAAAAATAAAAACGAGTATAAGGTTATATAATGAAAGCTTAGTAAGATTAGGAGAATATGAAACAATTAAACAGAAAATTAATGAAAATAAATATGAAAACTTAAAGAAGGAAAAAGTAGACAAAATTATAGCATTATTTAAAGAAATGATGCAATACAAAAATAAAAAGTATGATGTTAACTGGGATTTTAATGATTGGTTAGATGTCATTAATGAAAAGTATAATTATTTTCATAGTGAAATAGTAGATCTTTACGATATTTATTATTATGGACATGTAGACCGTTATATGGATGGTGAAGAGGTAATAGATGTTGACGAAGTAGAAGAAATATTTTATTATGACCAAATTTTTTATTTTCTAAAATCTGATTATAAAGAACATGCATATGATTTTATAGATATAGAATTAAAAGAAGGGCAAACTTATCAAGATGTATATAATGAAGAACAAGAAAAATTAGCAAAATTATTTAAAGAAATGTTAGATTATATAAATGTTAGATATGATAGTGAAACATTTGAAGGACTAAGACCAAGAGTTTGTGAAGAATATCCATGGTACGAAGAAAGATTACGTTTTCTGTATTCATCAATGGGGATGAGTTGGACAACATATATAGAATTAATAGATGATATGGAAAAACTTTATAGTTATTTAGAAAAAGATTATAAAAATATAGAAGAAAATAAAAAGGAATATGAGGATAAAAAAAGAGAAGAAAGAGAGAAAAATGCATTAGATGAAGATGAAGCTATTTTTGATGATATAGATTTCTTTTATGATGAAGATGATGAATTAGAGGATAATGAATAAATAATAAATTGATAGGAGATTCGAATGGAAAATAAATATAAATTATTAATTAATTTAAGTAGTGAGATGCAAAAAATATATGAGAAAAGCTATAAAGAAGAAAAATGTGATTTATTAGTAAATGAAGATGGGATTATTATAGCTAAGAAGAATAATGATAATAGTATAAATTTAGAACATGAAGAATTAATTATAAGAACGGTAAGTAGTATGGCAAAAAAGTATACCCAAGTGGGTTTCTTATATATAGATTTAACCAAAGTTATTAATTCTATATTAAAGAAACTTAGAGATGATGGGAAAATAAGAATAGCAGATAAGAGAATAACATGGCCAATAAGACAAGCAATTACAAAAGCGATTGTTGATAAAAGTAAGAAATCGTCATTTGACTAAGAATATCTTAAATGCTATAATGCAGGCAGAAGTAAAATAAATTTTAGGAGATGATATCATGGAAAAATATCTTGAAATGTTAAAAAAAGAAGAGTTGACTCGTGAAGAATTTATGACAGTATGGAAAGAATTTAAAGAGGATTTAAATAAAGGAAATGTAAGAGTAGCATCAAAAGAAAATGGAGAATGGGTAGTAAATAAATGGGTAAAACAATTTATATTACTAGGATTTAAATATGGAGAAGTAATAAAATTTGAAGATGGAACTATAGATAAAGATACTATGGGAGAAAGAAAAGTAACTTTAGAAGAGAATGCAAGAGTGGTATCTCCAACAGTGTCAATAAGAGATGGTGTATTTATAGGAAAAGGTGTTACTTTTATGCCTCCTTGTTACACAAATATAGGAGCTTATATTGATGAAGGTTCAATGGTAGACTCTTTAGCATTAGTTGGTTCTTGTGCACAAATAGGAAAAAATGTGCATTTAGGAGCAGGAGTAATAATAGGTGGAGTATTAGAACCTGTGGGTGCATATCCAGTAATTATTGAGGACAACGTATTTGTTGGAGCGGGTTCACAAATAACAGAAGGAACAATTGTAAGAACTGGAGCTGTAATAGGAGCGGGAGTAACAATTACAGGAAGTACACCAGTTTATGATAATGTAAATGGAAATATAATACTTCCTAATGAAAATGGTCAAATAGTAATTCCAAAAGATGCAGTTGTAATACCTGGAACTAGAGATGTTAAATCTAATATAAAAGGAGTTACTTTATCAAAATCAGTTCCAATGATTATAAAATATGGAAGTAAAGTAGTCTTAGAAGATTTGTTAAGACCATAATATTGTATCGCATAAGGCTTCTTATGCGATATTTTGAAAGGAAGAGAAAATAATGGCAAATGTAAATGAAAATTTTTTAAATCTAAAAAATGATTATTTGTTTTCTACTATAACAGAAAAAAGAAGAGAGTTTGAAAAAAATAATCCAGATAAAAAAGTTATAAATTTGGGAGTAGGAGATGTATCTTTACCTCTTGCTCCAGTAGTAATAGAAGCAATGCACAAAGCTGTAGATGAAATGTCTAGAAAAGAAACTTTCAAAGGTTATGGAATTGTTCAAGGATATGATTTTTTAATAGATAGAATTTTAGATGTTGAATATAAAAGAAGAGGTGTAAGTTTAGACAAAGACGAAGTATTTATTGCAGCAGGAAGTAAAGGAGACTTAGCTGGAATAGCAGAGCTGTTTTCAGAAGAGAATAGAGTAGCTTTAATGAACCCAGTATATCCAGCATATAGAGATGCAAATATAATGCTTGGAAGAAATGATATAGTTTATTTAAAGGGGACAGAGGAAAATAACTTTACACCTGAACTTCCAAAAGAACATGTAGATATAATATATCTATGTTCTCCAAATAACCCAACAGGAACGGTTTTAAATAGAGAACAATTAGAAAATTGGGTGAAATATGCTAAAGAAAACAAAGCTATAATATTCTATGATTCTGTCTATGAAATATTTATTGAAGATGAAAATATTCCACATAGTATATATGAAATTGAAGGAGCAAAAGAAGTAGCAATAGAATTTAGAAGCTACTCAAAACTTGCAGGTTTTACCGGTGTTAGATGTTCTTTTGCAGTAGTACCTAAAGAATTAAAAGTATACAGAAAAGATGGAGAAGAAATAGGATTAAATGCTTTATGGAGAAGAAGACAAAGTACAAAATTTGGAGCGGCGTCATATATTACTCAAAGAGCAGCAGAAGCAGTATATACAGAGGAAGGTCAAAAACAAATTAGAGAAAATATTAAATATTATAAAGAAAATGCCAAATACATAAAAGATGAATTAGAAAAAATAGGTTTTATTACATATGGAGGAGTTAATTCACCATATATTTGGTTGAAACTACCAAACGGAATTGATTCATGGAGATTTTTTAATAAATTACTAAATGAAATTGCAGTTGTAGGAACTCCGGGAGTGGGCTTTGGAGAAGCGGGAGAAGGCTTTTTTAGATTAACAGCATTTTCAAGTAAAGAAGATACAAAAGAAGCTGTTAATAGAATTGTTAAACTATTTGGAATAATCATAGATTTAAGAAAGGGAGACTATATAAGATGAAAATTGAGCAAGAAGTATTAAAGTTAAAACCACAGATGGAAAAAGATAAAGAGGTTCTCTGGAATCATCCAGAAAAAGGTTTATGTGAGTTTGAAACATCAAGTTATATAAAGAAAAGATTAGAAGAAATAGGATATAAAGATATAAATACAAATATATATGAAACAGGAATAATTGCAACATTAAAAGGAAAAGAAGATGGTCCTTGTATATTATTTAGAAGTGATATGGATGCTGTTGTAATGGATGAAACAGGAAGAACTAAACATACATGTGGTCATGATGCACATATGACTATTTTACTTTCACTTGCTAAAATTTTAATGGATAATAAAGATAAAATGAAAGGAACTGTAAAATTACTTTTTCAACCTGATGAAGAAGGAGATGCAGGAGCTAAGTTTATGGTAGAAAATGGAGCATTAGAAAATCCAAAAGTTGATAAAGCATTTGCGATACATGTATGGAGTGAATTTAAAGAAGATGAAATTGCAATAAAAGAAGGAACGGTTATGGCATCATCAGACCCATATGATATTGTTGTATATGGCAGGGGTGGTCATGCTGCAATGCCTGAAAAATGTATAGATACAATATATATTGCAAATAAAATAGGAATAGCTTTAAAAGAAATGGCAAGATTAGATGTAGAAACTGAAGAAAAGGCAATAATTGGAGCAACTGCAATAAGTGGAGGAAAAACAAATAATGTTATTCCTGATATTGTACACATGAAAGGTATTTGTAGGACTAATAATAATGAAGTAAGAAAAGAAATGAAAAAGAAACTACAAGAAACAGTAGAAGGTATTGCAAAAGAAATGGGAGGAAGTGCTGAAGTTAAATTTTTAGTAGAATATCCAGTAGTAGTAAATTCAAAAGAAGAAGCTAAAACTATTCAAGATTTAGCAAAAAACGTTGTAAGTAAGGTAGTAACTGATTATCAAACAACAACTTCAGAAGATTTTTCATATTACTTAGAAAAAGTACCAGGTTGTATGATATTTGTAGGTTGTACAAAAGATAAGTTCTATCCACAACATAATGAGAATTTCACTGTCGGAGAAAATCCAATATTAATAGGGACTGAGATTTTTTATGAAATAGCCAAGAAATATTTGATGTAATGATAGTTGAAAAGAAAAAATAAGTGTAATTTATAAAAGGGAAAATGGTTATGAAAAAAGTATTTATAATAGTAATTTCAACGATAGTTTTGATTTTGATAATATGTGGAATTGAATTTTTTACTAATAATAGACATCAAGAAGAACAAAATGCGGCAGATGCAAATGAAAATGCAGTTATAAATGAGAATACATTGAATTATTCTTCAAATAATATCTCAGAACCAATTGATACAAGTAATAGAACAATCGATAATGTAGAGATGAAAATTAAAGAAGGAACTCTAACAAGAATATCGGCTATAATTGAAATTGTAGATAAGAATGAAGAGCCATATGATTATGGACAAGGGTTTAGAATTGAAAAAAATGAAAATGGAGAATGGAAAGAATTAGAGATAAAAAATGGACAGTTTGCTTTTGAGGATATTGCATATATTCCTGATGAAGATGGAATAATAGAGATGAATACTAGTTGGGAAAATTTATATGGAGAATTAGAGGCGGGAGAATACAGATTAGTAAAAGAAGTATATGATAATGGAAAAAAATACATATATGCAGAGTTTGTAATTGAATAAGATAGGGGAAATGTTATATGAAAAAAGTAAATAGTAATTATTGTAATTTTAGTTATTTTAGTAGTAATATTAGCAGGTATTGGAATTGTTAAATTAAAGTAACGTAGATGACGTAGAAATAGACCAAGAGGAAGCAGAACAAATTTTAAAAGAATACTTTTTAGAAAATACAAGTGAATATGAAGAATTTATAAGTGGAATGCCTTTATGGGTAACAAGTACAAGTAATAGTAATTTAACAAGAGGAAACATAATTGAATTTTATCAATATAAGGAAAAACCATCTTGGAAAATGAGATCTGATACAGGAAATTATATAATAATAGATGCTAATACAAGTGAAATTTTGGATAAGTATATTGCATATAATGGACCAATATATTAAAAAAATAATAAAAAAGGAAATAAAGATGAAATATAATATAAGAGAAATAAAAGAAAAAGATAATAAACAAGTAGAACACATAATTAGAACATGTTTAATAGAGTTTGGAGGAAATCATGAAGGTTTAGCTTGGAGTGATCCAGACCTTGGAAGGTTTTCAGAAGTATATAATAAAGAAGGGTATAAGTATTGGGTAGCAGTAGACGAGAATGAAAATGTTGTAGGTGGTTGTGGTATTGGTAAGTTGGAAGGAACTGATGAGGTTTGTGAACTTCAAAAAATGTATTGCCTTAAGGAAGCAAGAGGAACAGGAGTAGCACATGAGCTAATGAAGCTTGCACTTGCTTATGCTAAGAAATATTATAAAAGATGTTATCTAGAAACATTAAGTAATATGGTAGCTGCAAATAAATTTTATAAAAAATATGGTTTTGAAAGTTTAGATAAGCCATTAGTAAAAACAGAACATTATGCTTGTGATGTTTGGTATGTAAAAGATTTATAAAGGAGAGAAGGCGTTTGAAAAGATTAGAAGTATTTGGAAGAAATAAAAAAGCTACAGCAACAGTATATTTTGTATTAAGATTTTTAGTAATAGTAACAATGATTTTACAATTTATAGAAGGTAATTATGAAAATGTTTTTATGTGTGCATTAACATTAGTTTTGTTTTTAATACCTATTATTATAGAGAGAAAGCTAAATATAAAATTACCTAATACATTAGAAATAATAATATTTTTATTTATTTTTTCTGCACAGATATTAGGTGAAGTACAAAATTTCTATGGAATATTTAAATATTGGGATACAATTTTACACACAATAAATGGATTTTTATGTGCAGCAATAGGATTTTCTATGATAGATATATTAAATAGAAGTTCTAAATTCCATAAAATGTTAACACCAGCTTTTGTCGCTTTAGTTGCTTTTTGCTTTTCTATGACAGTTGGTGTACTTTGGGAATTTATAGAATATGGTATGGATAAAACTTTTAATACTGATATGCAAAAAG
Source organism: uncultured Clostridia bacterium (assembly GCA_944392605.1). Lineage (GTDB taxonomy): Bacteria > Bacillota > Clostridia > TANB77 > CAG-508 > CAG-269. Next base: position 70,385 of record CALXXE010000007.1, read on the forward strand.
ATAGGATTTTAACTACAATTTCATCTACTTTATTAAATGAAGAAGGAAAAAATCAAGAAGAGGTTATTAGAAATATAGAAAAAACAACAATTACTGGAACTTATAATGGAGAAGAAAGTGTTATTACAATTGATGGTGGCTTCTTAGATATAGGTATAAATGACACAATGAAAGATTTAATTGTAAACTTTATAGGAGCTGTAGTTTTTTCAATACTTGGATTATTATATATTAAAAATAGAGATGAATATAGGTTTGCAGAAGAGTTTATGCCAATGGTAAAAACAGAAGAAGAAATAGAAGAAACTAGAAAAGAATTAGAAAGATTGGAAAAGGTATTAGAAGAAAAGAAAGAGAGAAAAAAGAAAAAATAAAGTAGTACATTTAGAATAATAAATCACTAGATATAGAATGAAGTGGATAATTACACAGATATTATGGAAAATCAAGCTTATTTCATAAGGATATTTTACTTATGGGATAAGCTTTTAGAAAATAATTAGAATAAAGTGGAAAACCTTGTAGTAAATAAAAAAAATCTGTGATATAATAAAAAAGATTTTTAAGTAGGAGGAAAAATTTTGGATAAATTCGTATTAGTAGATGGAAATAGTATAATGAATAGAGCGTTTTATGGAATAATGGGAAGTAGGATGCTAACAACAAAAGACGGTAAGTATACAAATGCAGTATATGGTTTTTTAGCAATATTATTTAGGCTACTAGAAGATGTAGAGCCTAAATATATGGCAGTAGCATTTGACTTAAAAGCACCTACAGCAAGACATAAAATGTATGAAGGATATAAAGCAAATAGAAAAGGAATGCCAGATGAGCTTGCTGAGCAAATGCCAATGATAAAAGAAATTTTACATGCAATGAATATAGATATAGTTGAAATGGAAGGTTATGAAGCAGATGATGTTTTAGGAACATTATCTTGCTACGGAGAAAAACAAGGATTAGAAGTAATTATTCTTTCAGGAGACAGAGATACTTTCCAACTTGCAACAGATAAAGTAACAATAAGGATACCACATACAAAAGCAGGGAAAAGTGAGACTGATGAATATGATAGAGAAAAAATAAAAGAAAAATATGGACTAGAACCAAAACAATTAATAGAAGTAAAAGGACTTCAAGGAGATACATCAGACAATATTCCAGGAGTGCCAGGTGTAGGAGAAAAAACAGCTTTAAAGCTAATACAAGAATATGGTTCAATTGATAATTTGTATAAAAAAATAGAAGTAGGAGAAGATGATTTAAAAGGAAAACAAAGAGAAAAAATAATCGAGAATAAGGATTTAGCAATACTTTCAAGAACTTTAGGAACAATAAATGTAAATGTACCAATAAAAGATGATTTAAGTGATTTTAAAGTAGAAGAATGGGATAAAGAAAAAGTATTAGAACTATTTAAGGAGTTAAATTTTAATCGTTATATAGAACGTTTCAATTTAAAAGGAGAAAATGTTGCAAGAGAAGGAAATAACAGTACTAAAGAATTATATAAAATAGTAGAAAAATCAAAAAAAGAAATATTAGATTATATAAAAGAAACAAAAGAAATGATATTTTACTTTCTAACTAATAAAATAGAAGATGAAGATAAAATAATAAAAGAGGAAATAATAGGAATGTCAATATATAATAAAGAAAATAATGAGATTTATTATATAGACTTAAAAGAAGGAGCTAAAGAATTAAAAGATATCTTAGAAGATAATGAAATTAAGAAAGTAAGCATAGATTTAAGTAAAGCATATATACTATTAGAACAAGAAGGAGTAAATTTAAAAGGAATAGATTATGATATATCAATTGCATCATATATTTTAAATCCAACAGATAATAAACTAAAAATAGAAGATTTAATGGCAAAATATTTAGAGTTATATTTAGAAGAAATTTTAGGAGAAGAGGAACAAGATACAAAGCAAATAAATTTATTTGATAATGGAGAAGAAAAAAACAATAAAGAAAAAAGAAGACAAGAAGAAACTTGTATTTTTGCATATGCAATAGGAAAAATAAAAGAGATAACTGTAAAAAAATTAGAAGAGATAAATTGCTTAGATTTATTTTATAAAATAGATATGCCAACAGTAGAAGTATTATCAAATATGCAATGGAATGGTATGTATGTAGATAAAGAAGAATTAGAATCATTTGGAAAAGAATTAACAGAAAAACTAGAAACAATAACAAAGATAATTTATGAAATGGCAGGAGAAGAATTTAATATAAACTCAACTAAACAATTGGGTGAAATACTATTTGAAAAAATGAAACTACCTATCATTAAGAAAACTAAAAATGGTTATTCAACAGATGTAGACGTATTAGAAAAACTAAAAAAGGAAGATCCTATCATAGAACAAATATTAGAATATAGACAGCTTATGAAATTAAATTCAACTTATGTAGAAGGGTTAAAACCATATATAAATCCAAAAACAAATAGAATCCATTCATTCTTCCACCAAACAATAACAGCAACAGGGAGAATAAGCTCAACAGAACCAAATCTTCAGAATATACCAACAAGATTTGAATTAGGAAAAAGAGTAAGAAAAGTGTTTAAACCTGAAAGTGGAAAAGTATATATTGATGCAGACTATTCGCAAATAGAATTAAGAGTTTTAGCATCAATATCTGGAGATAAACATATGATAGAAGCATTTAAAGAGGGGAAAGATATTCATAAACAAGCAGCATCAAAAGTGTTTAAAACTCCAATTGATGAAGTAACAAAAGAGCAAAGAAGTAATGCAAAAGCAGTAAACTTTGGAATAGTTTATGGAATAAGTGACTTTGGCTTAGGTGAACAGTTAGGTATTGGTAGAAAACAGGCAAAAAAATATATTGACGAATATTTAAGTGAATATTCAGGAATTAAGAATTTTATGGATAATATAAAAGAAGATGCAAAAGAAAAAGGATATGTAGAAACATTATTCCATAGAAGAAGATATATACCAGAATTGAAATCTAATAATTATATGGTAAGGCAGTTTGGGCTAAGGGCAGCTATGAACACACCTATACAAGGAACAGCTGCAGATATAATGAAAATTGCCATGATAAAAGTATTTAAAGAAATTGAAAAAAGGGGATTAAAATCAAAAATAGTATTACAAGTACACGATGAAATGATGTTAGAGACTCCAATTAGTGAACAAGAGGAAATACAAGAAATAGTAAAAAATAGTATGGAAACAGCAGCTGAGTTAAAAGTACCTCTAATTGCAGAATTGTCTGAAGCAGACAATTGGTATGATTGTAAATAATTTCGCGTTGGGGACGTTTCCTTTGCGCAAAAAAATTCGCATCTGGGACACATCTTTCAAAGTGTAATGACAAAGGAGAGAAAATAAAAGTGAAAAATATAAAGCTAGTTATTGCTGTTGCAATAATTTTACTTATTATTGTAGTTATTTTTATTTTTAAAGATAGAATACTAAGAATAATGTACCCTAAAGCTTATCAAGAAATAGTTTCAACTTATGCAGAAAAATATGATGTGGAAGAGAATTTGATATTTGCAGTAATTAAAGCAGAAAGCAATTTCGATGAAAAAGCTGTGTCACATAAAAATGCAATCGGATTAATGCAAATTATGGAAGAAACAGCAGATGATATTGCAACTACATATGGAATTGATATAGACAATGACAATATAAAAGAATCAGTAGCAAATGTAGAAAACAATATAAATATAGGTACAAAGTATTTAGAAGTCTTATTAGATAAATATGGAAATAAAGAGCTTGCAGTAGCAGCATATAATGCAGGAATTGGAACTGTTGATAATTGGATATCAAAAGATATAATTAAGGAAGACGGAAGTGATATTGAAAATATACCTTACAAAGAAACTAACAATTATGTAAGAAAAATATTAAGAAATTATGAAATTTATCAAAGCATATATGAATAACTAGACAAATGATGAAAAATGAAATAAAATAGAAATGCGAAAAGTAGAAGGAGAAGTTAATATGCTAGTAGAACAATTACTATTTATATTTGTTTCGTTTGCAATATTTGTGTATATGTTTTTTAGAATGATAAGAAGAAACGATACTAGTTATGTGACTATTTTGGTATTAGAGGCAATGGGAATAACTCTTAATTTCCTTGAAGTTTTATTTGATATAAAATTAAATGTATTTTTTAAGATTTTAAAATATGTATTAGCAGTATTAATACCAATAGTAATTATCATATTAGAAAAACAAGGAATATATTTGTATGAAGCAATTAATTTAACTAAAGCTAAAGTTTGTCTTTTATTTAAAGATAATAAAAGGGCAAAAGATGCTTTACTTAGTTTACTTGATAAGAATAAGGATAGTTACAAAGCTCATAAGATGCTTGCGGAGATTTATGAAAAAGAAGGCGGAATGAGAAAGGCAATAGATGAATATGTACAGGCAATTGACTTAGATAAACAAGATTATGATTCTTATTATAAAGTAGCAGAATTATTAAATGGTTTGGATAAAAAAGATGAAGCAGCTGAAATGCTATTTAATTTATTAAATAAAAAACCAGATATATATGAAGCATCTATGTTATTAGGAGATATTTTAATTGACACTGAAATGTATAAAGATGCAGTAAATGTATATCAAGAGGCACTAAAATATAATCCATATAGTTATGATATAAATTATAACCTTGGAATTGCTTATACAATGCTTAATGATTTTCAGAGTGCAAAGACTTGTTATGAAAAAGCAGCAGAAATTAATAGTCTTGCATATGCATTGAAATATGACTTAGCAGAGATAGCTCTTATTTACAAAGATATAGAAGAAGCTGAAAGAAAATTTTTAGAAGCTGTGAATGAAGAAGAACTTTCAGCAGATAGTTATTATGAATTATCTAAAATAGCATTAATCAAAAATGACAAAGATACAGCTATAAAATATATAAATACAGCAATAGATATAGATAGCAAGAAAATTGTAGATAAAGTAAAAAAAGATCCTATTTTTATACCAATAATGGCTAGAATTTCAATTCCGTTTAATTTAGAAAACAAAGAACAAGAGGAAAAAGGTAAATTAAGTAAAAAAGAAATAAAAGTTAAAGAACATTTGGAAGAAATGTCTGAAATTACAAGGCATTTAAGTTATAATGATATTAATTTGTTAAAGAAAAATAGAAAAGAAAAACTAGAAGATAGGCAAATGCAAGAGCAAGAAGGAAAAGAAAAACATAGAGAAAGACAAGAATAAAAAATGACTCATAAAATTCCTAAAAATCAATATAATAATCATAAGGAGGGATTTTATGAGTACAAATTTTGCTATAATTGGTGGAGATTTAAGAATAATAAAACTTGCAAAGATGTTAGCAGATGAAGGAAATACTATATATACTTTTGGATTAGAAAAAGCAGAAGAGTTAAAAGGACATGAGAATATTATTTTTACAGAAAAATTAAGTAAAGCTATTCTAGAAGATGTAGAAGTAGTAATTGGACCAATACCTTTTTCGAGCAATGGAATAAATATTAATGCACCATTTAGTAACACAGAAATATCTATAAGAGAACTTGTTCATTATTTAAATGCAAAAATATTGATTGCCGGAAGTATTATGCCAGAAGTATATAGTATGGCAACTGATGAATATATTGAAATAATAGATATTATGAAAAGAGAAGAATTAGCTGTATTAAATACAATTTCGACAGCAGAAGGTGCAATAGAAATTGCTATATCAAATACTAATAAGATAATACATGGAAGTAAGGTGTTAATATTAGGGTTTGGTAGAATCGGAAAAGTATTGGCAAGAAAAATGGCAGGTTTATCTGCTAAAGTTACATGTGCTGCAAGAAAAGATGAAGATTTGGCTTGGATAAGAGCATATGGACATAATGAAACTAATATAAATACTTTAGGAGAAAATTTAGGTGATTTTGATATTATAATAAACACTGTTCCGCACTTAATTCTAAACAAAGAAAGATTACAATATGTAAAAGAGGATTGTTTATTAATAGATTTAGCATCTAATCCTGGAGGAATAGATAAAAAAGAAACTAAAGCAAGAAATTTAAATCTAATATGGGCGTTAGCACTTCCAGGAAAGGTAGCACCAGTTACGACCGCTGAATTTATAAAAGATACAATATATAATATATTAAAAGAAGTATATAAAAAATAGACAAAGGAAGGAAGAAATGATTATGTTATTAGAGCTTTTAAAAGCAGGTGTATTTGGAGTTATAGAAGGAATTACAGAATGGCTACCAATAAGTAGTACAGGACATTTGATTTTGGCAGAGCAATTTATAAAGTTTAATGAGGTTTCTCCAGAATTTTGGAGTATGTTTCAAGTCGTTATTCAATTTGGTGCCATTCTAGCAGTTGTTCTCTTATATTTTAAGAAAATATGGCCTTTTACTAAAAATAAAGAAAAGGCTATTAAGAAAACAGGATTTCTCTCTTATTTTAATAAAGATATAATGAGTTTATGGGGAAAAATATTAGTTGGATGTATTCCGGCAGCAATTATTGGATTGCTTTTCGATGATGTATTTGAGGCTTTATTTTATAATCCAGTTTGTATAGCAATTGCTTTAATTGTTTTTGGTATTGCTTTTATTGTAATAGAAAATTGGAATAAGAATAGAAGAGCAAAGGTAAAAGAAACAAGTAAAGAGATTACATATAAAGATGCGTTTTTAATTGGAATATTCCAATTAATAGCAGCAATATTTCCAGGTACATCACGTTCAGGTGCAACAATTATTGGTGGATTATTAATAGGTCTATCTAGACCAAATGCAGCTGAATTCACATTTTATTTAGCAATTCCAACAATGCTTGGTGCTAGTTTATTAAAATTAGTTCAATTTGGATTTGGATTTACAGGAATAGAAATTGCAGTATTGTTAGTTGGAATGTTAGTTTCATTCTTAGTTTCTGTTATAGTTATTAAATTCTTAATGAACTACATTAAGAAACACAACTTCAAAGTATTTGGATATTACAGAATAATACTTGGAATTATAGTTTTAGCATATTTCTTTATGATATAAAAAGAACGAGCTCGCAAGACTGCGGGCTCGTTTTGACTCATGCATCTTCCTTTTCAGAATCACTTCCTTGAAAATATTGCTCGTCAAGAAAATTGAAAGCAGAGATAATCGCTCCTATAGTATCCATACATCCGAAGGAGTATGAAATATTCCAGAGCTGGTCTTCTTTGTCAAGGTCCTTCAATTGTTCTGTAATTTCTATCTGCTTTTTTTCACATTGCTCTTTCATATCAGAAAGTATGATATCGTAATTATGACGATTCATAAGATAGCCAATAATAGCGCCATCTAGAAATCCTGATTTATGAGCAAAGAGAGAAATCATCATCACAAAGATGAAGCAGATGACTACAGATAATATGCTTGCCAAGAGTGTTGGGAGCTCTATAGACCAAAGAAGTTGCAAAACAATGAGAAGGATGATTCCGAAGAACATAGAAGTTGGCACGATGTCTTTCATGCATTTTGACATTTCGTCAAGCCTCCCTAAGTTGAGGTTTACAATAAATATTATATAACATTTTGCGTGAAAATACAAATTTATGTGCTTTTAGAATCATATAGAGATATTGAAAAGTTATGTAAATTATATTATAATAATGTTACGAAATCTTTATAATCTCGTTTTTTCAGCGAGTGTATATAGCAGCTGGTAAAAAGACTATTTTCGAGAGAGGAGAAAAAATGGCTAAAAATCTGCAAACGAGTTTGGAAGAGCTTTTAAATGAGCGTTCAAAACTCCAACAAAGAGCAAGAGTGCTTCAGGGTTTGCTAAATGAGTTTGCAGCAAGCTCGAATGGTACAGCACATGATTATGATGTCTTGTGCGACCTTGCGGCAGACTTGGCAGCTATCTATGCACAACTAAGAGTTATTGCACTTCAGATTGATTAGCTACAAGTCAAATAGCCAGTAAGAAGGCACCCCGAGTTTGGGGTGCCTTTGGTATTACTTGACTTCAGCGTCTGCTTCAATGATGTCCTCATCAGACTGAACTTAGGGGAAATCTATTTCATGATTAAATAAGAAATCATAATAATCTTCACGCCTTTGGTGAACTCTCCCCAAATTATATCCAAATTCAAAGCCATTATCATAATCATTTGCACGTTCTAGCAAAGCTTGATAGTAACCTAGGTTGAAGAAAATCACATATACCATGCCGAAAGCTATGCAAAAGACTAGAGTGTTGATAACCATACCTAAAGAGAATCCTTCAGATATTGTTTCAACGATAGTTCTGAAAATGAAGACACAAAAGAGACCTATGATAATACCTTTATATTTTGACATATGCGTCAGTACCTCCTATTTGGCTTTACTTTGTCATCTCTTACTTAGTCCTAGTGAAAACTTCAGAAGCGTTCTTGTATCCTTTCTCGTAGCCTTTGATAAGTCCTCTTTGATATAGAATGAAGTTAGTTATAAGACAAACAAAGCCACTTATAACAAGAAAGTGCACTTTTTGCTTCATTGTAAAACCTCCTTAAATAGAGAGTACACAAATGTGCATATATTATAACATATTTAGACTAAAAAGTAAAACTATTCAACTCTTCTATTATTTCTTGTGTCTTGATTAGAAGAGGTATTACATAATTTTTCATATTCTTTACATTTTATTTTATAATCCATTTGCATACAAAGGTAACGATAATAGTAAAAGGCTTGTTCATATTGCATTATTGGATTAAACATAGGGTCTCTATATAAATCATTTGTTTCTACATTCATATTTTGATTATAATCCATAAAACTTGGATTAAAACCATTATTAAAATCTCTTTCCAAGAAAATCATCTCCTATAAATCAAAATTAAAAAAAGGTATAACATTAATAAAAATATATGTATAAACTGAAGCAAGTATTCCTTGAAGTATTTTTCCATAAATGTAAGGCTTTATTGATAAATCTGTTTTTGAAGTAATGCTTAGTACTTGAAGTAATATTGAAATTCCACCAAAACCAAGTAGAAACGCAGTAAAAATAATATTTATAGAAAGTTTTTTGTATGCAATTTGAGAAATAGAGTTAATTCCAGTTGTAATTTCAAAGAAACCACAAATCAAAGGACTAATAAAATAAGTGTCAATATTAAGAAAATTGAACAATGGTGAAAAACATGTTGCTAAAACATTTATTAAACCACTTGATTTTAAAATAGAGATAACACTAGAAAAAATTACAACAAAACCTCCAATTAGTAGAATAGTTGAAATACTACTTGTAATACTATTTGCTAATACTTCTCCTAAATTAGAAAAGGTAATTGCTTGTTTTTTTTGATTAAATAGAGAATTAGAGGATGCAGTTGATGAGTTCTTTTTCCAAAATCTAAATGTAATTCCAACACTAATACAAGATAGAATATGTGTTATGAAAAGTAATAGACCAATAGTAGTGCTACCAAACATTAAAATACCAACAGTTCCTATTATAAAGAGAGGACCGGAATTATTTGTAAAACTAAGTAGTCTTTCACATTCTTCTTTAGAACAAATATCATTTTTTCTAAAATTAGAAGCGATTTTAGCTCCTACGGGGTATCCACTAATTATTCCCATAATAAAAGCAAAAGCACCTTCACCACGAACATTAAATAATGGTTTCATATATTTATTTAGAATATTACCTAAAATGTTTACTATATTTGTGTGCATTAAAAGTTCAGTAGAAACAAAGAATGGAAACAGAGAAGGTACTACAGAGGTTGCCCATAAAGTAAGCCCTGATTTTACAGCAGGAAGATTAGATTTAGAAAATATAAGTAAACACATGGTAAAACATAAAAAAAATAGTGGTAATATATTTCTTTTAATTTTTAAAACGTAAAAGTTAGATTTCAAGATTATCATCCTTTATAATAAAACTTTATAAAATATATTCAGAATAAAAAAAACTATGTATCAAACTTGTAATTTAAGTAAAAAAATGATATAGTAAAAAGGAATTTTTGAAAGTTTTATAAAGGAAGTGTAATATTGGAATTAAAAGAAATAATTAAAAAAGCTAATTTAAAAATTCCGGAAAGTAGAATATTATTTAATGAGCCAATGAAAAAATATACAAGTTTTAAAATTGGTGGGCCAGCAGAATGCTTAATAAAGATTGAAACAAAAGAAGAATTAAAAGAAGCATTAATTTTAGCAAACGAAAATAATATTCCTATAACAGTTATAGGAAATGGAAGTAATGTGTTAGTGCTAGATGAAGGTATACCGGGTATTACTTTAATGATAAAAATAGAAGGAATAAGTATTCAAACTTTAGATGATAAAAAGTTTATAGTTAAAATAGGAGCAGGAGAAAAGATTGCAAAAGTAGGAAGAATGTTTTTAAATAATTCTCTTACAGGTTTTGAAGAAATATCAGGAATACCAGGAACTTTTGGTGGAGCCGTTAGAATGAATGCAGGTGCACATGGAAAAGAAATGAAGGACATTGTGAAAAATGTGACTTGTGTAGATTATTTTGGTAATGAAAAAGTATTTAATAATCAAGAGATGAAATTTGAATATAGAAAGAGTATTTTAAAAGAAGAAAAATATATAGTAACAGAAGTAGAAATAGAGTTAGAAAAAGGAAAAACAGAAGAAATAAAGGCTAAAATGGATGAATATGCAAAGTTTAGAAAAGAAAAGCAACCACTAGAATATCCAAGTGCAGGAAGTACATTTAAAAGAGGAGAAGATTTTATAACAGCTAAATTAATAGATGAAGCAGGTTTAAAAGGGTATTCTGTTGGTGATGCAGAAGTATCAACAAAACATGCGGGATTTGTGATAAACAAAGGAAATGCAACTGCAAAAGATGTTTTAGAATTAGTAAACAAAGTAAAAGAAGAAGTTTATAAAAAATTCCAAAAGAAAATAGAATTAGAAGTAGAAATAATAGGTAAATAAGATGTGTCCCAGATGCGAATTTTTTTGCGCAAAGGAAACGTCCCAAATGCGAAACAAGTAAGGAGTAGAATGATGAAAGGTTTTTTTCAATGGTTTAAATCAAGTAGTAAAATGAAAAGATGGATGTTTTTAATTTTAGTAGGAATAATACTTGCATGTTATGGATTAGCAAGAATATTGGTGATGAGAGAGATATCTTTTGTAGATGTTGGGCAAGTTGTAGCAATATTTGTTATAGGTTTTCTTGCAATTGTTATAGGACTTGTATTTTTGAATAAAAGAACCTTAGAGGTTTTAATTGAAGCAAGTGATGAAAGAATGGAAAATAACAAAAATGTTAATATGAAATCACTTATATTTAATAAAACCGTTTATGATAAAGGTCCTAATATAGTAGTAATTGGAGGAGGAACAGGATTAAATACTGTACTTTCAGGTTTAAAGAATTATACTAATAATTTAACAGCAATAGTTACAGTATCTGATTATGGAGAAGCTGTAACAAATTCTAGAAAAGAGTTACAAACACTACCACTTGATGATATCAAGGATAGTATTATTTCATTATCATCAAAAGAAGGAGAAATTGACAAATTATTTAATTATGAATTTAAAGAAGGAAAATTAAGAGGCTTAAATTTCTCAGACATATATTTCTTAGCAATGAAAGGTGTTAATGGTAATTTTGAGGATTCTATAATAAAAAGTAATGAAGTATTAAATATGATTGGAAAAGTTATTCCTGTTACATTAGATGAAATGAAAATCGTAGCAGAACTTGCAAATGGATATATAGTAGAAGAAAAATCTAGAATACCAGAGGTTGTTGCAGATAAAATAACAAAAATAAATAGAATTACAGTAAGTCCATCAAATTGTAGACCAGCACCAGGAGTTATAGATGCAATAAAACAAGCGGATTGTATAGTAATAGGACCAGGAAGCTTATATACAAATGTTATACCTAATCTTTTAATAAATGGAGTTGCTAAAGCAATAAAGGAAAGTACAGCAATTAAAGTATATGTTTGTAATATAATGACAGAGCCAGGACAAACAGATAATTATAGTGTTTCAGAGCATATTAATGCAATCATAGAACATTGTGGTACAGGAGTAATTGATTATTGTATTTATGATACAGGAGAAATTATTCCAGAGTTTATAAAAAGATACAACTTAGAAGGTCAAGATTTAGTAGAACAAGATGTAGATAAAGTAAAAGGAATTAAGTTCTTACAGAGAAATTTATCTATGATAAAAGATGATTTGATAAGACATGATCCAAGTTTAGTTGCATCTTCAATAATTGAACTAATTTGTGATGACTTAAGATATCAAGATAAACAAAATGACCCTCAATATTTAATGCTTAGTAATAAACTAAGAGAAGAAAAAAGAATCAATAAAGTTAAAAAGAAAATGGCTAAAAAGGAAAGAAAAGCAAGCAAAGATGGTAAGGGAAAACATGAGAGAGAATTTAAGTCAAAGAGCAAATTTAGTAGTAAATATAGAGATAGAATAGTATCAATAAGAGAAGCAGATAAAAAAGCAAAAGTAAAATCAGAACAAAGGGCTAAAAACAAGAAAAACAAACAGGAGAGAGCTAAAAAATCTCCCCAAGAGATAAGAGAAGAAATGTTAAAACAACTAGAACATAGTAAATTAAAAGATAAGAAATAGGAGGAAATTATGGAATTTACAAAAGAAAGTTTGAATTTAGAAAACGGGTTAGACAAAGAGTGGTTAATTACAAATGGAATAGGAGGATATAGTTCTTCTACAATAATTGGAGCAAATACAAGGAAATATCATGGTTTGTTAGTTGCAAGTTTAACACCACCTGCAAGAAGATTTTTAATACTTTCAAAATTAGATGAAAGCATTGAGGTTAGAGGAAAAAAATATGACCTTTATACTAATATTGGAAAAGAATATATATCAAAAGGATTCCAGTATCAAGAAAGTTTTGAAAAAAATATAGTGCCAACTTTTACATATAAAATAGGAAAGATAGAAATAACTAAAACTATTTGTATGGATTATGGAAAAAATACTGTTGGAATATATTATAAAATAAAAAATGGAGCTTATAAATCTAAACTAACATTAGCACCTGTAATTAATTTTAGAGATTTCCATACTGTAAAAACAGACCACGTATTTGATATTAAACAAATTAATAAAGGAAATAAAGTAAGGATATCAGTTGATGGAAATTCTTATACTCCTATTTATATAAATCTATCAGATGGAACATATATACCACATGAGAATGATAGTTTTAATAATATGTTTTACATTGAAGAAGAAAAAAGAGGTTTTGTAGGAGAAGAAAATCACGCAGTACCTGGAAGATATGAAGTTGATATAAAAGCTAAAGAAGTAAAAGAAATTTCTTTTGTATGTTCATTAGAAGAAAATATAGAAGAAATTGATGTAAAAGACTTAATAGAAAAAGAAGAAGAAAGAGTAAATAAAATATATGAAAATTCTGAACTTGTAAATGGAAAAGCTAAAACTCAAAAAGAAAAAAAAGATAACGAATTAATAAAAACATTTTTATTAGCTACAGATAATTTTGTTGTAAATCGTTATAGTTTTGGTTTACATACATTAATTGCAGGATATCCTTGGTTTTTAGATTGGGGAAGAGATGCTTTAATTTCATTTGAAGGTATTTTATTAGTAACTAAAAGAGATGACTTAGCAAGAGAGCTTCTAAAAACAATGACAAGAGATGTTAAATATGGTTTGGTACCAAATGGATATTCTGGTTATGATAATAGACCACTTTATAATAGTGTAGATGCTTCACTTTTATTATTTGAAGCTATACAAAAATATATTGATTATACAAAAGATTATAAATTTGTTAAAGAAGAAATGTATGATGTAATGAAAACAATAATTGAAAATTATTGTAATGGAATTGATGTAGATGAAAATAATATCTATTTAGATTCTGATGGATTAATTGTTTCAGGAACAGAAAATACACAAAATACATGGATGGATGTGAAATTCCAAGGAAAAGCAGTAACACCTAGAAATGGAAAAGCAGTAGAAGTAAACAGTTTATGGTATAATGCGAATAGAATAATGGCAGATTTGAGCATAAGATTTGGACATCTTTTAACAGCAATGAAATATAAAGAATTAGCAGATAGATGTAAAGCATCGTTTCAAGAAAAATTTTATAATCCTAAAACAAAATGTTTATACGATGTGATAGGTGACAGTAAAATAAGACCAAACCAATTATTTGCATTGAGTCTAACATATCCAGTTATGGATATGGATGCAGAAGAAACTAAAAATATGATAACAATAGTAGAAAAGAAACTATTAAACGCATATGGATTAAAGACACTTGCAAAAGGTGAAGAAAACTATGTTGAAGTTTATGAAGGAGACGAGAAACATAGAGATTTAAGTTACCATCAAGGAATAACTTGGCCTTGGCTACTTGGTTTATATTACAATGCTTTAAAAAATATGAGAGATAAAATAGAAGATAAAGAAGAAAAGCAAGAAATAGAACAAAAAATAGAAAAACTAATTGAAAAAACTAAAAAGACATTTTCAAAAGAAATATATGAGAATGGTTGTATAGGTTCTATTGCAGAACTTTATGATTCAGCAAAACCACAGCTACCAAAAGGTACAATAGCACAATGTTGGAGTGTAGCAGAAATATTTAGAATAATACTTGGGAAGTAAGAGGAGCTTATGGATACATTAAAAGATAAAAATAATAATTATATAAAAGATACAAATCCTTATGAAAGATATGAAAAAATAGACAATAGTATAATTTCATTCTATATGCAGTATAATCATTTGAAAAACATTTATAGACAAGGATGGTTAAAAGTGAGAATTGGTCTAGAACATAAAGATAAATGTGAGTCTGTTGCAGACCATTCTTTCTCAACGGCCTTGCTTGCACTTACTATGATTGAAAAATATAAACTACCTTATGACACATTAAAGTGTATAAAAATGTGTATAGTTCACGAATTAGGAGAAATATATGTAGGAGACTATACACCATTTGATAAAGTAACTAAAGAAGATAAGCATAATCAAGAAAGAGAGGCAATAAAGAAAATTTTAAACTCTCTAGATTTTGATAATAATTTTCTAGAATTATGGGAAGAGTTTGAAGAAGCAGAAACAAATGAGGCAAAATTTGTTAAAAACTTAGACCAATTAGAATTTATTCTTCAGGCATCAGCATATGGATTAGAGGCATCTTGTTTTGAAAGATGTATTAGTAAAATAACAGATGAAAATTGTAAAGAAGTTTTAAATTCATTACTAGATTTAACAAAAGGAAATAATAAACCAAAAGTAATAGGATAGGATGTAAATGGTTAGTATTGAAAATTTAGAAAAGGAATTAAAACAAGGTAAATTAAATAGTATATACCTTTTATATGGTGAAGAATTGTTTTTGCTAGAAAATAACCTAAATAAGATAAAGAAACTATTTGGTGAAACAGTAAAAGGTATAAACTTTATTCTAATAGACGATACAAATGTAAAAGAATTAATTCAAGATATTGAAACACCTGCATTTGGCTATGAGAAAAAGTTAATCATTGCAAGAAATACAGGGCTATTTAAAAGCGAAGGAAAAAGAAAAAATAGGGAACTTAGTGATTTTAAAGATAAAATAAATGACTATATTAATGAAAATATAGATATAATAAATCAAAGTGTTATATTAGTTTTTGTAGAAGAAGATGCAGATAGTAGATTAAAGTTATTTAAAACTTTAGATAAACAAGGAATAGTTTGCAAATTTGATTTCCAAAAACCTGTGCAAATAGAAAAAAGAGTAAAAGCTATTTGTAATGCATATGAAGTAAAAATAGATGATAGTACACTCAGGTATTTCATAGAAATATGTGGAACAAATATGCAAGATGTAATTAATGAAATAAGAAAACTTATAGAATATGCAGGAAAAGATGGAGATATCAAAAAAGAAGATGTAGATAGGTTAACTATAAAAAAGTTAGAAGCAGTAATATTTGATTTGACAGATAATTTAGGACAGAAGCAAACAACAAAGGCTTTAGAAGTATTAAAAAATCTAATTTATAATAAAGAACCAATACAAAGGATTTTGGTTATGCTTTATAATCATTTTAAGAAACTTTATTTCTTAAAATTAGCAACAAAATATAATAAAGATATTGTAACTTCTTTAAATTTAAAACCAAATCAAACTTTTCTTGTTAATAAATATAAAACACAAAGCAAATATTTTACAGAAAAAGAATTAAAAGATGTTTTACAAGCTTTAAGAGATTTAGATGTTAATTATAAAAATGGTTTAATAGATTTAGAAGTAGGATTAGAAGCAATTCTTTGTAATTATTGTTCATAAAGAAAGGAGAGTGAAGAAGATGATGTATCCATATATGAAATTTGAAGATGAAACAGAGGTTACATTTTCACAAATAATTAATAAGGATGGAGTTGATACAGTAGAAGTTCATTTTGAAAGACCAACTGATAATGGTTTTGATAGTGCTAGATGCGAACTCCCAAGTTATAAGTGGATAATTAGAGAAGGATATAGTGAAGAAGAAATTAAGAAGTTTACAGAGTTTTTGGAACATAATGCACATCTATTTTTTAAATATGCAAAAGAGGGAGGAATAAAAATTGCCTAGTTTATTTGAGATAATGCGGATATAAGATATATTTTTGGTCAAATGAAAACAATGAGCCAATACATGTTCATGTGTCAAAAGGAAGACCCACTTCAAATTCAACCAAGATATGGTTAACTAAAAATGGTGGATGTATATTGGCAAATAATAGTAGTAATATTCCTCAAAAAGAATTAAATTATTTACTTGAAATTATAGCAGCGCAATATTTTTCAATTGTGTCAAAATGGAAAGAACATTTCCTTGTAGAAGATGTAAAATTCTATTGTTAATAGTTTTAGAAAAATAAGCATGAAATGTATAATAAATCACTTAAATGATAAAAATAGTAAAAAGAAATTTTATCATTTGGGTGATTTTTATGTTTAAAAGAAACTATGAAAAGATAGAAAATAAAAAATTGAAGAAAAGTAAAAAAGTAAAAACAAACAAAATAAAAGAAAAGACTTTAAGTAGAAAGAATATAAAAGTTAGTTTAGTAATCATATTTATAATTTTATTATTTTCGACTGTTATTTTTATATACTTTACAAATAATAATGAAGTACAAGCTTTATCTAAGTATGGGTCTAGAGGAGATGAAGTAAGACAAATACAAGAAAAACTTAAAAGATGGGGATATTATAATGGTAGTGTAGATGGTATATTTGGTAGTCAGACTT
This sequence comes from uncultured Clostridia bacterium, assembly GCA_944392605.1. Taxonomy (GTDB): domain Bacteria; phylum Bacillota; class Clostridia; order TANB77; family CAG-508; genus CAG-269. The sequence continues at coordinate 87,703 of CALXXE010000007.1, forward strand.
TAGAAGCGGTTAAATATTTCCAAAGAAAAAATGGATTAACAGTAGATGGTATAGTAGGGCCAGCAACCTTAAAGGCGATGGGAATATATAGTTCTAGTTCTTCATCATCTTCTACGACAAGTAATTCAAGTGATTTGAATTTACTTTCTAGAATAATTTATGGTGAAGCAAGAGGAGAACCATATACAGGACAAGTTGCAGTGGGAGCGGTTGTTTTAAATAGAGTAAAAAGTAGTTCATTTCCAAATACAATATCAGGAGTAATATATCAATCAGGTGCTTTTGATGCAGTAAGAGATGGACAAATAAATTTGTCACCAGATTCAACAGCAAAAAAAGCAGCACAAGATGCTTTAAATGGTTGGGACCCAACTTATGGAGCAATATATTATTTTAACCCTTCAACAGCAACAAATAAATGGATTTGGTCAAGACCAATGACAGTAACAATAGGTAGCCATAGATTTTGTAAATAAGGACGTTTTTCTCTCATAAAAGGGAAAAGAACGTCTTTTTCCCTTGACAAAAAAGATGTGTATTGATAATATATATTTGATATATTGCCTGTGGAGGAAGAAATGATTTATCCAAATGAATATTTTGATAAAATAGATAAAATAACAATAGAATATTTACAGAAAAATAAAATAAAAGCATTAATATTAGATATGGATAATACCTTGATAAATGTAAAAGAAGAAATGCCAGAAAATATAGAAAATTGGGCAAAAGGATTAAAAGGTCAAGGGGTAAAACTTATTATTGTGTCTAATAGTAATAAAAAGAGTAAGATCGAAAAAACTGCAAATAAAATAGGGATAAAATATATTGTTTTTGCAAAAAAACCATTAAAAGGTGGATTAAAAAAAGCAATGAAAATATTAGGTGAAAAACCAGAAAATATAGCAGTTGTTGGAGATCAGATATTTACAGATATAATAGGTGGAAATAGATGTAAAATGAAAACTATTTTAGTAGATTCACTAGAAAGTAAAGATTTTTGGTATACAGCTTGGAAAAGACCAATTGAGAATAGAATTAAAAGAAAGATAACAAAGGAGAAAAAATAAAATGTATATAAATGACGTACATATAGCATATTATTTTGTAGCAGCGATTATAGGATTGTTTGTAGGAGAATTGGTAAACTGGGCAAATAAAAGACTTCCAGAATATAAAAAATTCTTTTCAAGAGATTTTTTTACAGAACACAAATTAAACTTTAAACCAAATTATATATTAATGTTATTAACAGCAGCAATATATGTTACTTTAATATATGTATTGGGGATAAAAGATACAGTAATTGCAAACTTAGATTTGATAAAATATATTATTTTAACACCGATGCTATTATCAGTTTTTGTTATAGACTATAAACAACAGATAATACCAAATAGATTGAACTTAACGATATTTGAAATAGGAATTGTATTTGCATTTCTTTATGGTCTATCAGATGTAGCAATTACAATAAATATGCTACTTGGAATGCTTGCTGGAGGAGGAATCTTCTTACTTATAACATTAGTAGGAGGAATCTTTTATGGTAAAGAAGCCATGGGATTTGGTGATGTAAAACTAATGGGAGCATTAGGATTATATTTTGGATTATCAAATATAATTGCCATTACTCTAATGTCTTTCTTAATAGGAGCAATTCTAAGTATTGTTCTTTTAGTAAGTAAAATAAAAAAATCAAATGAATATATACCTTTTGGACCTTTTATAGTTATAGCAACCTTTATTAGTATGTATATTCCATTTGAACAAATAAAGAATATATTATTGCAAATATTTACTTTGGGAATGTATAACTTAAAATAAGATTAGTAGAAAAAATAGGGGAGATGGATTGTATGAACTCTAAATTACAATGGTTAAGAAATACAATGTCAAGCTTAGATATGCAAGGATTAATAATATCTAATCCAACTAATATAAAATATTTGACAGGTATAGATGCAGAAGGAACATTACTACTTACAAGAAAAGATAATATATTTATAACAGATGGAAGATATATAGAGCATGTACATAGTATTCTTACTTTATATGATGAAATAATTGTTTATGATATAAATGATGTATCAAGTGATGATTATGAAAATTTCTTTATGTTTTGTGAAAATGTTGGTTTTGAAGAATTTTATGTTACATATGCAGATTATAAGGAGTTAATTAGAAAATATAAAATTAATAATTTGGTAGAAACAGAGCATATTATAGAAAGACAAAGAATGATAAAAGATAAAGATGAAGTTTCAAATATAGAAAAGGCGTGCGAAATAACTGATAATTGTTTTGAATATTTATTAACATATATAAAACCAGGAATGACTGAAAAACAAATAGCAGAAGAAATAGAAGAATATTATAAACAAAGAACTGATGGTTTAGCATTTGAGACAATTGTAGCTTCGGGAGAAAACACTTCAATGCCACATGCAGTACCAACAGATAGAAAGATACAAGAACAAGATATAATAACAATAGATATGGGATGTAAAGTAAATGGTTATTGTTCTGATATGACAAGAACATTCTTTGTTGGAAGTGTCCCTGAATATGTAAAACCTATCTATGATTTAGTATTAAAAAATCAAATTCAAACATTAGAAGAAATGAAAGATGGAGAAAGCACAAGATTACTTACAAAGATGGTAGAAAATGATTTTAAATTAAATGGATATGATTTAATTCATAGCTTAGGACATGGAGTAGGAATGGAAATACATGAAGCACCATATATTAATTATAGGACTGATACACAACTTAAGGAAAATATGGTTGTAACAGATGAACCAGGTATTTATATAGCAGGAAAATTTGGAGTAAGAATAGAAGATACAGTTCAAATAACAAAATTTGGTTGTATAAGTTTAACAAAATCTGAGAAAAATTATATCATAATATAGATAATAAAATAAGTATAATATTGATTTTTATTTAAATTTGTAGTAAAATATGTAAAGTTAAGAAAAAATTGAAAGGAGAAATAATTATGGCATCAGTATATTCAGCAGGAGATTTTAGAAATGGAACAACATTTGAAATGGAAGGAAATGTTTATAGAGTTGTAGAATTTCAACATGTAAAACCAGGAAAAGGATCAGCATTTGTTAGAACAAAAATAAAAAATGTTATAACAGGAGCAACATTAGAAAAAACTTTTAACCCATCAGATAAATTCCCAGCAGCAGAAATTGAAAAGAAAGCAATGCAATATTTATATAATGATGGAGGATTATATTATTTCATGGATAATGATACATATGATCAAATTCCATTAAATGAAGACCAATTAGGAGATTGCTTAAAATACTTAAAAGAAAATATGGAAGTTACAATGCTTTCTTATAAAGGAAGTGTATTTGCAGTAGAACCACCAACATTTGTTGAGTTAGAAGTTACATATACAGAGCCAGGATTTAGTGGAAATACTACAACAACATCAGGAAAACCAGCAAAATTAGAAACAGGATTAGAAATACAAGTTCCACTATTTGTAAATATAGGAGATGTTCTAAAAATAGATACTAGAACAGGCGAATATATGGAAAGAATTTAGGAAAGGTGATTAATTAATGGGAACAATCAAAACCGAATACAAGAGTTTTTTAGATGACATAGAGAAAAACATGAAAAATAAAGAAGACTTAGAATACGTAAAAGAAAGATTTGCAAGTTTCTTAGATGTCATGTTAGACCAAATTGATAACATAATGGATTATAAGAAAGAAGAAATAGATAAATTAGAAAAAACTCAAAAGCAAATAGAAGATAAAATGTCTAGAATGCAACAAGTAATAGACAATATAGAAAAAGATATATATGACGAAGGATTTGATTTCGAAATTACTTGTCCTTATTGTAATTATGAATTTTTTATAGATGTAGATGAAAATAGAACAGAAGTTGAATGTCCAGAATGTAAAAATATGATAGAATTAGATTGGTCTGGAGATGTTGATGATGACCCAGATGGTTGTAATGGAGACTGTCATGGATGTTCTGGATGTGGAGACGAAGATGACGATATGTAATTTCGCGTGGGGGACGTTTCCTTTACGAAATAAAAGTCGCATTTGGGACACATCTATATAAGTTATGAATAAAGCTAAACTATATAAAGAGCCACACTAAGGTGACTCTTTATTTGTTTTTTTAAAGAATTGAAGAAATTAATTTATTTAGAAGAAATCTAAAGGGTTTTGATATTTGCCATCTATACGGATACCTAAATGAAGGTGGCAGCCAGTAGTAGCACCATTTGTAGGTTTGCCACTAGAATCAGAATATTGATTGCCAGGAACGTCATATACATATTTAGGACCGACTTGTCCAATTACTTGTCCTTGTTTTACTTTGTCACCAACTTCAACAATAAAGTTAGGATTACAATGACAATAAGAAATTCTAAAGTTTGAAAAAGAAAGAGTAATGGTATAACCGACCTGCTCCTAAAAACTGCCTAAACGTAATTTCACCGTCGCTAACTGCAATAAATTTAGTACCTTGAGGTGCTGGGATGTCTATTCCAGAATGAGAAGAAGAAGCGCCAGAAGTAGGTGAAACTCTTTTACCAAAATAAGAACTAATACGTGTATAACCGGGAAGAGGCCAAACAAAACCGTCTGGATTAAAAGCAACTATTTCAGAAGATGTAGAATTAGAAGTATCGGAATTACCAAAAGTAGGAATAAAAAATATACAGATAAATAAAGTAAAAAATAAAATAAAAATGATAATAATATTTAAGATTTTGTTAATGGAAATCACCTCCTTTAATAAAAGAAAAAATAAAATAGGGAATAAAACATTTAGTTTTATTCCCTATAAATTAATTATTGGCAGGGGTAGTAGGATTCGAACCCACACAGGCGGTTTTGGAGACCGATGTGCTACCATTGACACTATACCCCTATATTTGAAACACAGTTATTATATTAACACAAAAAAATTAATTTATCAACATTTTTTAATAAATTTTATTGACTTTTTTCATATATCATAATAAAATATATGAAGTTAAATAAATATTTGTTACGTTGAAGAAGAAAAAATGCTTGAAAAATTTATTTATAGAGAGTAAGTGTTGGTGGAATACTTACAATAAATAAGCATGGGGAGCTTTGGAGTAATTTTTAAATTGAGGTGCTTAAATTAGAATTTCTCTAATTTAGGAAATAGGGTGGAAACGCGGAGAAACTTTCGTCCCTAGCTAAGTTATTATAGTTTAGCTAAGGAGGAAAGTTTTTTTCTTAGCTAAGAGAAGGAGGAATTTTTATGTTAGATTCAATGGAAACTTTAGTTGCACTTTGTAAAAACAGAGGATTTATTTATCCAGGTTCAGAAATTTATGGAGGATTAGCAAATACTTGGGATTATGGACCACTTGGAAATGAATTAAAAAACAATGTTAAAAATGCTTGGAGAAAGAAATTTATCCAAGAACAAAAAAATGTAGTAGGATTAGATGCGGCAATACTTATGAATCCAGAAACTTGGGTAGCATCAGGACATGTTGGAGGATTTTCAGATCCTTTAATAGACTGCAGGGAATGTAAAACAAGACATAGAGCAGATAAATTAATTGAAGAATGGGCACACGAACAAGGAAAAGATATGATAGCTGATGGAATGAGCGAAAAAGAGTTAATAGATTTTATTAATGAAAACAAAATTCCATGTCCTAACTGTGGAAAAACTAATTTTACAGATATAAGAAAATTCAATTTAATGTTTAAAACATCTCAAGGAGTTACAGAAGATAAAAAATCAGAAATATATTTAAGACCAGAAACAGCTCAAGGTATTTTTGTCGATTTCAAAAATGTTTTAAGAACTTCAAGAAAAAAATTGCCAATGGGAATAGCTCAAATAGGTAAAGCATTTAGAAATGAAATAACACCAGGAAACTTTACATTTAGGACACGTGAATTTGAACAAATGGAAATGGAATTCTTCTGTAAGCCAGGAACCGATTTAGAGTGGTTTAAATATTGGAAAGACTATTCTGAAAAATGGTTATTAGATTTAGGTATGAAGAAAGAAAATATACGATTAAGAGACCATTCAAAAGAAGAGTTAGTATTTTATAGTAAAGCTACAACAGATATAGAATTCAGCTTCCCATTTGGTTGGGGAGAATTATGGGGAATTGCTGATAGAACTGATTATGATTTATCAAGACATATGGAACATTCTAAAACTGACTTAAGTTATCAAGACCCAGAGACTAATGAAAAATATGTACCATATGTAATAGAACCATCACTTGGAGCTGACAGAGTAGTTTTATCATTTCTATGTAACGCTTATGATGAAGAAGAAATAGCAGAAGGAGATGTAAGAACAGTACTACATCTACATCCAGCTTTAGCTCCTTATAAAGTAGCAGTACTTCCACTTTCTAAGAAACTATCTGAAAGAGCAAATGAAGTTTATGAAAAATTATCTAAGAAATTCATGTGTGATTATGATGAAACAGGAAGTATAGGAAAACGTTATAGAAGACAGGACGAAATAGGAACACCTTATTGTATAACAGTAGATTTTGATACTTTAGAAGATGAAACAGTTACAATTCGTGATAGAGATACTATGGAACAAATTAGAATTAAGATATCAGAGTTAGAAAACTGGATAGAAGAAAAAATAGAATTCTAGGAAAAAAGAGATTTAGACTACTTAGTCTAAATCTCTTCAGACTGTTGACAAAGTATATTAAAATATTTTGCTCAATAGTCTTTTCTTTTTTGAAGAAATAATGTAAAATAAATATAGTTCTCCGTTCAACCAAAAAGAGAACTAAAAATGTAGATTTTTCCTAGAAAAGTCTGCATTTTTTCTTTGTTTATGATATAATTTAATTGGTTGAACGGAGTTGATGAAAATGTTAAATAAAAATGAAAATATACAAAGTGAAATGATATTATATACTTTGGACGAGTTAGTACCAGAGGAAAGTCTATATAGGAAAATAGATAAATATATCGATTTCACTTTTATTTATGACGAAGTAAAAGATTTATATTGTAGTACTAATGGAAGAAATAGTGTAGACCCAGTAGTATTATTTAAATTAGTATTTATAGAAGCTATAGATGGATTAAAATCTATGAGAAAGACTTGTGAAAAAATAAAAGTAGATTTAGAGTACAGATGGTTTTTAGGAATACCTTTAGGAAAGAAAACACCTCATTATTCTACGTTTAGCCAAAACTATATAAGAAGATTTAAAGGGACAAAAGTATTTGAAAATATATTTGTAAAGATAGTAGAACAAGCTATAAAATATAATCTAGTAAAAGGAGAAACATTTTTTACTGACTCAACACATAAGAAAGCTAATGCAAATAAAAATAAATATCACGAAGAAATAGTAAAAGAAGTAAAAAAGAGAAGGAAATGGTTAGAGGAAGAAATAAACGAAGAAAGGCTAAAACAGGGAAAGAAAGAATTTGAATATGAAGATAAAGAAGAAAAAAAAAGAATAAAAGTAAGTAATACAGATGAAGAAAGTGGATACTATCATAGAGATAATAAAGAAAAAGGATTTATGTATTTAGACCATAGAACGGTAGATTCAAAATGTAATATAATAGTAGATTGTCACATAACAAAGGGAAATGTACATGATTCAAAACCATACATAGAAAGAATGGAATATATACAAAATAAATTTGGATTTAATATTAAAGAAGTAGGATTAGATTCAGGATATGATAGTATAGATATAAAGAAATATTTTGAAGACAATGGGATATTTGGAGTAATAGCATATAGAAGACACCAACAAGTAGAAACAAAAATAAGGAAGTATGAGTTTAAATATAAAAAAGAAAAAGACTGTTATATATGCCCAAAAACAGGAGTAATATTACCATATACAGGAAGAATAGATAGAAACGGATATAAATATTATTTAGATAAAGAAAATTGTAAAGGATGCCCTCATCAGAAAGAATGTTGTAACAAAAAAGGATATAGAGTAATAACAAGATTAATATGTGAAGAAATAAATGAAAAAGCAAGAGAAAGAAGATTATCAAAACGAGGCAAAGAGATGTATAAATTAAGAAAGGAAAAGGTTGAAAGGAGCTTTGCTGATAGTAAAAATAATCACGCGTATAGATATGCTATGTATAGAGGAGTAGAAAAAAATCAAAATTATACGTGGCTGATTTGTGCTGCTCAAAACATGAAAAACATAGCATTAAAGCTAACAAATGTAATGGGATAATACCCCATTATATTCTTTTTTATAAAAATATTTAGAATTATTATAAAAAATTCATAAAATAAAAAACAAAAAAATTGTTGACAAAATATTTTTATATACTTTGTCAACAATCTGAAGAGATTTAGACTACTTAGTCTAAATCTCTTATACTTCATTATCATAAATCGTTTATAATTTATTTATTATTTTTTCTCATATAAATCACTTATTGGAACATTCCTTTCTTCAAAATTATCAACAAAACCAATTTTAGCAATATCACTATTTACACCTTGAATCCAGACAACTCGTTCATTATAAAATACATCACATTTTTCATCATGAGATAAAATATCATTTATTCTTTCTATGTTCATAAACAAACCTCCTTAAGAATATTTATTAAAAGTATATCCTAATTGTTGTAAATTATTACTAATATTTGACTAATATTAATATTTAATATAAAATAGATAGGTACAAAAAGGAGGAAGATTATGAATATACAATATAAGGATAAAATTATTGAAATAGAAAAAGGAAAAATAATAGCAGAGGCACTAAAAGAAGAAATAAAGAAAAGTGAATATACAGTTGTAGGTGCAATCTATAATAATGAGTATGTAGATTTGAATGAAAAAATAAATGAAGATGGAAAAATAGAGTTGTTAGATATATCTACAAAAGAAGGATTAAGAACATATAGAAGAACATTAATATTCATATTTGCAAAAGCACTTAGAAAAATATTTCCTGACAATAGAGCAACAGTAAATTATCAGATGGCAAATGCAATATACTGTGATATTGGTGATATAGAAGTAACAGAAGAAATTGTAAAAGAATTAAATAAACAGATGAGAGAAATTGTTGAAAAAGATTTACCAATAACAAAGATTATAATGAATAGAGAAGAAGCTGAAAAGTTTTTTGAAGAAAATAATACAAAAAGGGGTCTATTACAATTTGAGTTAAAATCAAATAATAAGATTTATATGAACTTTTGTGAAGATTATTTTAATTATTGTTATGGAATTATGGCAAATAGAACAGGAGTAATAAAAACATTTAATGTAGTCAAATATGATAAAGGTTTAATAATTAGATATCCAAGTGTGGAAGAACCAAATAAATTACCAAGTTTAATGCAAAATAAAAAACTAAAATGGGCATTTGATGAATATAATGAAATACACAAAATATTAGGAACAAATGCGGTATATATGTTGAATGAAGCTGTAAAACAAAAAACAATTAAAGATGTTATAATGGTAGATGAAGCTTTACATGAAAAGAAAATTGCAAATATTGCAGATAGAATAGCTGAGAATAGAAAAATAAAGATGATATTAATTGCTGGTCCATCATCATCAGGAAAAACAACTTTTGCACAAAGATTAGGAATACAACTTAGAATAAATAAAATAAAACCAGTAACAATTTCAGTTGATAATTATTTTGTAGAGAGACAAGATACACCAAGAGATGAAAACGGAAAATACAACTTTGAAGCAATAGAAGCAATTGATTTAAAGTTATTTAATGACCATTTAACAAAATTATTAGCTGGTGAAGAAGTCGAAATACCACAATTTGATTTTGTAGAAGGAACAAAAAAATATAAAGGAAATAAGCTAAGATTGAAAGAAGATGAAGTACTAGTTATAGAAGGAATACATTGTTTAAATGATAGATTGACGAGTAGTATTCCAAAAAGCCAAAAGTTTAAAATATATATTAGTGCTTTAACAGTTTTAAATATGGATAGATATACTAAGGTCTCATCTTCAGATGTTAGGTTAATTAGAAGAATTGTAAGAGATTATCAATTTAGAGGTTATAAAGCAAAACACACAATAGAAGGATGGGCAAGTGTAACAAGAGGAGAAGTTGAAAATATATTCCCATTCCAAGAAGATGCAGATGTGATTTTTAATACTTCACTTATTTATGAGTTAGGAGTATTAAAAGGTTTAGCAACCCCAATGTTAAAAGAAATAACAAAAGATGAAACAGAATATGCAGAAGCACAGAGATTACTTGGAATATTAAAATATATTAGATCAATACCAGCAAGTGAAGTTCCAACTAACTCTTTATTAAAAGAATTTGTTGGTGGTGGAGATTTTAAATATTAAGGAGAAAAAATGGAACATAAAAATTTTGTAAAAAATGATGATGAATTTATATGTGAAAATTGTGGGAGAAAAGTTCCAAAATTAGGGTATTCTTCTAGAAATCATTGCCCATATTGTTTGCATTCAAAACATGTTGATATAAATCCTGGAGATAGACAAGAAACTTGCCATGGTGACTTGGAGCCTGTAAGTTTAGAAATTGATAGTAAAAAAGGTTATGTGATAGTTTTTAGATGTAAAAAATGTGGAGCAATTAGAAAAAATAAAGCGGCCAAAGATGATAATATGGACTTGTTGATAGATTTAAGTAGTAAGCAAGTTTAAAAAATAAAAAATGATAATATAAAAAATACTTGGGAGACCAAGTATTTTTATATTTCTCTATTAAGGTTACCACTTGTATATTCTGTCCCTTGAAATTTTTTCCCAGCTTTTACTGTTTTAATAATTTCATTAATTTCAGGTATAGTTTCATGTAAAATATCAATTCTAGTAAAGTCCACTTGAAAATCTTTAGGAGAAATGGAGGTTATCTTACTGTTAAATAAAGTTGTCACTGTTTGAATATTATCTGGCATAATTTCAAATTTCATATTTAATCTATCTTTTAAATAATATGTTTTATCATTTTGACATCTTACTTTACAAGTAGGATAGCATTTATTTGATTCTCCAAGTAAGCAATAGTTCATATGGATTAGTGGAACTTTGCCATAAACAATTAATTCTTTTTGTAAATAATTATAATTACAAAGAGCGGTTAATGTCTTTTTATCAAGTTCAGGTGATAATGTGAATTTACTAACCCCTAATTTTTTTAGCTCTAATACAGTTTGTGAGTTAAACACATTAAATGTATAGTTAGAGATTATCTTAAAATATTTATCTAAATCTTTAAATAAACTATTTAGTAATTTTATAGTACAAATATTAGAGATAACAAACCCTTGAATATTATATTTATTAACAGCACTTTCAGCATTTGCTAAAAATAGGTTTTTATAGTTTCCTTTAACTATAGTTGGCATATAAATGTATGTATCAAATTTTCTACTAATAGTTTTTAAACAAGATTCATATTTTTTACTTGTAAAATATTTTAATGGTATATATACATCATCTACATATTCTAATTTATTGTAATCAAAATTTTCGTTTATAACATTTAGTAATAAAGAAATCTTAGGAGTTTTATTTTTTGTAAGTTTTGCCATTGTTCTCATATTTTTTAAGGTAGTATCTTCTTTTTTATTAATTTTATCTAAAACAGTCTTAGATATATTTCTGTGGATTCCGGCTTGTGCAATACTTCCAATATTTGATAAAGCGATTCTTCTTAGTTCATTTAATATACTTAATTTTGGTAAAAATACATCCTCATCAATATCTACATAGATTCTTTTAAAATAATAAGGAGAAGAGGCTGTTTTTGATATTTGATTTATTACAGTTTGCTTATCTAGCGGTCTTGTTTTAGCTTGTCCAGGAACAAAATCCAAGTTACATGTAATAGATAAGTTTTTATAAAGGTTTAAATTACTACAAGATGTTACATGAATAGAAACAGGTTGTTTCTTTTTTATAGTTACCGTACAGTTTAAAGCAACTTTTCTATTTTCTCCTTGATAGCTTTCTTTGGCTTCTTTGGTTAGTTCTTTTGAAGCTAATCTGTAAATTTTATATCCATTCTGAATATTTCCTTTAATTCTTCCTATTGTTACTGTTTGACCTATATTGGTTTCCTTAATATTTTTTCCATTTTCCATTAATTCTGAAATTTTATAACTTCCAGTACGGTTTTCTATTGCAATGGTGTCTCCAATTTCGATTTTATCTTCTAATTCAAGTGTGATATATCCTTTATTTTTATTATATCTTTTTACGGTTCCGATATATAATCCCATGTTATTTGGTTTTTCTTTATATACAAGCTTTTTATTTGCACTGGTATCTAAGTGACCAGAAGATGTCATGCCTCTATTAAAGACTTGCATTAATGTTTTTTTATCTTTATTAGATACTTTATATTCTTCCTTTTTGTTTTGTACTAAATCAAGATATTTTCTATATATTTTTGTTACTGTTGCCACATATTCTGGTGATTTCATTCTTCCTTCTATTTTTAGACATTTAACACCAGCATCAATAAAATCAGGAAGGTAGTCTAAACCACATAAGTCTCGAGTACTTAATAAATAACCAGAATCAATAGTTTTTTCATTTTCTAGTAATTCATAAGGAAGCCTACAAGGACCTGCACATTTACCTCTATTTCCCGAACGACCACCTAGCATGCTAGAAAATAGACATTGACCTGAATAGGAAATACATAAAGCTCCATGAACGAAGCATTCAATTTCTACTTTAGTATTTTTACAAATATATTTAATTTCATCTAAAGAAAGTTCTCTTGCTAAAACTACTCTTTTGAAACCTAAGTCTTGTAATTCCAAAGCACCATTTAAGTTATGTACTGTCATTTGAGTACTTCCATGGATTGGTAAATCTGGAAATAATTTTATTAGTGTTCTTGCTAGGCCTAAGTCTTGAACTATTATTGCATCGATTCCATATTCATAAGCTTTTGCTGCGAGCATAATAGCATCGTGAAATTCATCATCTTTTATTAATGTGTTTAATGTCAAGTTTGTTTTTACTCCACGAATTTTTGCATATTCAATAGCTTTTTTTAGATTTTCTTCATTAAAGTTATGTGCAAATGCTCTTGCACTAAATAAGTTGGAACCAAAATATACACTATCTGCACCATTTTGAACAGCTGCTTTTAAGCTTTCAAAATCTCCTACAGGAGCAAGTAATTCTATCATTTCAGAGCCTCCCAAAAGTTTTTTTATTAATTATATCATTAAAAAATCTAAAAACAAATATTTTAATAAAAATTTATTTTTAGACAAAAAAGAACCCCTCTTGTGAGGGGAAAGAAATAGTTTCTTTTTGTTTTTTAGTCTTGGGGCTCATAAAGCTTGGGTGTTCCATCTGGATTGACCATAACTGTAAGGCTAACTCCTCCATCGAGGTGACCCGTGGTGGTAAGCTTGTACATAACATATGTATCGGGGTCATAGAAAGTGTAGAACCTAACACCACGAGTGATATCGTTGTAGCCCACCAGCACAAGCTCGTTGACCGAGGCAACTTCTGAAGAAACTTCAATTTCAGAAGAGGCACTTTGGTTTTCCGAATCGGAACAGCCTGCTAGACCAACTCCCAAAACTATTGCGAGGGTGATACTAACCACAAGCACAAATTTCTTATGCATAATAATTCCTCTCGTTTATCCTACCTTGTGGTAGGAAGCTACAAAAGCAGTGCGATTACTGCATATTTTAATTATAACATAAATGCGAAATTATGTAGAGTATAGATTTGATTTGTAAAATTATAAAATTTATTGACGAAAAAAATCGGAAATGATATAATACTTTCATAAAAACGAAGGAGAAATTAAGGAGGAACTTTATGGATAGTCATAAGAAAAATATAAAAAATTTAATTTTATTTATAATAGCGATGTTATTAATAAGTGTAACATTTTATTCTGGAGTAATTTATACAACTTCTTCTAAGTTAGAAAAAGCAGAAAGAATAAAATGCCTAGCAGCAACAGAAAATGCAACAAATAGGTCAAATACAAGTAATTCAACTAATAGTAGTTCTAACTCAAGTAATAATACTTCAAGTGCTACGACACAGAGCGAAGAATCTAGTAATGCTAATTTAAAGATGTTGGGTATTAGACCTACTGAATATGATTTTACAGGATTTAAGTCAGGTACTACTACATATGAAGTAACAGTACCAGCAGATGTAGACGAAGTAGAAGTATATGGAACAGCACAAGATAGTAATGCAAAAGTTAGTGGGTTAGGAACAAAAAAACTAGAAGATGGTATGAATGACTTATCAATTGTAGTAACAGCAGAAGATGGAACAGAAAAAATATATACAATACAAGTAACAAGAGAAAGTGCCGAAAGTTCAAATGAAGAAGGAACAGAAGTTCCAGGAGAAGGACTAGAGTCTTTGAAAATAGGAGATTTAGAATTAACACCAGCATTTAGTACAGATGTTTATGAATATACAGCTAAATATATTGGTGAAGGAACTGAAGTAGATGTAGAAGCAACAGCAACAAATCCTGAGTACACAGTAGAAATAACAGGAAATACTGGGCTAAAAGAAGGAGAAAATATTGTCACTATTTTAGTAACAGATGCAGATGGAGAAAATGTTGCAACATATCAAGTAACTGTAAATAAAAGTTTAGTAGATGAAGAAGCTATAGCAAGAGAACAAGAGGAAGCAAGACAAAGAGAAGAACAAAGAAGAATGATTATTATAGGATCAGTAGTAGGTGTTGTTGTTTTAATTATCATAATTGCTTTAATTATTAGACATAGAAGAAATAAAGCTTGGGCAGAAGAATATACTGTACCATTTTCAGGATTAAATGATGATGACGATGAATTTGTAGATCACAAAGAACTAGAAGAAAAAGATGAAAAAATAGATGATATGAATAACTTAGATAATGATGAAGAAGTCTGGACTAAAGAGAAAGCAAGAAAACAATTTTTAGATGATTATGATAATAGTAATATGTATCATGACCAAGAAAGAGCTTCAAAAAGAAAACATAAAGGAAAAAGATTTAAATAAAACTAAAAGGGATTCCAATATCGGAATCCCTTTTACATTAAGGAAGGATTAGCAACATCCACCTCTATTACCACCACAACAGCAGCAAATTAATAAAATAAGGATTATAATCCAGCAACAATCATCACCAAATCCGAATCCACCGCATCCTCTGTTCTCTGGCATAGTCTAAACCCCCTTCCAATTAACAATATGTTTTCTTTTGTTGTTTCCTTTGTATGATATATCTTATGAATTTTATAAAAATGTGTTACAGAAAATAAAAATAGTTTTTTTGTTATTGACAAAAAATGTAAATGGTAGTATTATATTGATACTTTATTCAAGGAGATTTTAATTCTTTTAGAGAAATTCATTCTCTAATTTTTCCTGATAAAAAGAAAGTATAATAAAAATATGATTAAAATTCTATTGTGACTAACATGAATTTCTTAGTAAATTTTATATCTAATTATTTTCAGATTTAATATCTTTAAAAAATCAAAGAAAAAATAAGAAAAAAGCATGAAATATACTAATAAAAATAAAATTTGCTTATAAATAAATATTAACCTTTAAGACAAATAACATATAATAGAAAGTAAATAAATACTGGAAGGTTTTATACATGAAGATTTTTTTAGATATATGGAAAATAAAAAGTTTAAAAGATTCATCTTAAAAGAAGTAAATAACTATTTTGAAATAGAAAAACAAAAAAGTAAATTAGATAAAAAACATGATATAGTGTTAAAGAAGTAGAAAAAATGACTAAGCTTAAAGAGAAGGATTTTAAAGAATAAAATATATACAAATAGGAGTGAAAAATATGACACAAGAAGAACTAGAATTATTAACAAAAGAAGGTGAAGGTTATACATTAGAATTTAAAGAAAGTTTAACAAAAAGGATAATACCAGAAGTTGTAGCTTTTGCTAATAGTATTGGTGGAAAGATTTTAATTGGTGTAAATGATAAAGGAGAAATAATTGGAACAGATACATCAAATAAACAAAGAGCTAATATACAAAATCAAATAAAACAAATAGAGCCTAAAATCAATGTAGAAATCGAAGTTGTAGATAATGTAATTGTAATAAATGTGCCAGAGGGAGATGATAAGCCATATTCGTCAAGTGAAGGATATTTTTTAAGAGCTGGTGCTATGTGCCAAAAAATGACTAGAGATGAAATAAGAGAATTTTTAGAGGAAGGCGGAAAAATACAATTTGATAGAATAATTAATAAAGATGCTAAATATCCAGAAGATTTTGATGAAGATGCTTATAATAAATTTTTAAAATTGTCTGATTCTAAAGAAGTATTAGAAAGAGAAGAATTATTAGTTAATTTAAATTGTTTAAAAAAGGTAAATGGTAAATATATGTTTACAAATGCAGGTGTAATGTTTTTTGTAAAAAATCCAAAAAGATTTTTAGTTCAAGACTATATAACATGTGTTGCATTTAAAGGGACAAATAGAGTATATATTTTAGATACTTTGGAATGTGAAAAAGACATTATATCAAATATTGAAGATGCAATTGCTTTTGCAAAAAGAAATATAAAACTAACATATTTAATAAATAGTGAAGTTATGCAAGAACATGGAAATGCAACAAGAAAAGAAGTTTTAGAAATACCAGAAGATGTGCTAAAAGAAGCTATTGTTAATCGGAATATGTCACAGACAATATTTTGAAGAAGGTGCAAGAGTGATGGTAGAAATATATGATGATAAAGTTTCTATTGTAAGTCCTGGAAGTGTACCTAAAGGAATAACTAAAGAAAATTTTGGGAAAATAAGTGTTGCAAGAAACCCAATAATTGCTGATTTATTAAGAAGAACTCATTATATTGAAAGAATTGGAACAGGGATTGGAAGAATGAGAGAGCTTATGAAGAGTGCAGGGTTAAAAGAGCCAGAGTTCGATTATGATAATTATTTTTTTGATGCTAATTTTCAAAGACCTTCATATTATGATGAAAACTATGGTACTTATGATTTATCAAAAAATAATAAAAACAAATTAAAACAAAATCTAAATAAAACACAAGTAAAAATTCTAGAGTTAATTAGAAAAAATCCAGAAATTACACAAAAAGAGATGGCAGAAGAAGTCGGAATATCAGATTCTGCAATACAAAAGAGCGTATTTGCTTTAAGACATAAAAAGATAATTTCAAGACAAGGAAATAAAAGAACTGGTAAATGGATTATTAATGAACAAATTAAAAAAAATATTTATGCAAAAAGTATATAAAAAATTGCATAAAAACTGCATAAAAAAATTGCATAAAAGTATACAATAAATTAAAGAATACAAACAAAAGATATGTTGTAAACAAAATGTAATATAATCGTAATTGAAAAACTAAAAGAACTAATATATAATAAAAGCACAAATTAAGAAAAGTGAAAATACTAAGCTAAAGAAAAGGAGAAAAAGTAGATGACTAGAACACTTGAAAGTCTTGTGGCTGTACACACACACACACACACACACACACAGATAACTTATTAATAAATAAAAAAAGAATAGATATAAATAAAAAAGATAGCGATGAAACCTAAGAATTAGGTTTTGTTGCTGTCTTTTTTGAGTTTTAAAATAGTTATTAAGTTTTTAAATTTATAAAAATAAAAAATATAAGGAGGAAAAAATGAAAGGAAAACTAAAACAAACCAAAGGTATTACATTAATTGCTTTAGTAATAACCATTATAGTTCTTCTAATACTTGCAGGAGTATCAATAGCAATGCTAACAGGACAAAATGGAATATTAACTCAAGCAAATAATGCAACTATTCAACAATCACATGGAGCAGTAAGAGAGGGAATAGCACTTGCATATAATGAATATCAAATAGAAATAAATACAGCAAGTAATGGAAAACTGGCAAGTACTAAAACAGTTCAAATACAAGGAAAGGAAGAAAAAGCATTAGCATCATATTCATCATTTTTAGATTTCTTAAACAGTAAAGGATATATAAAAGAAGGAACAACAGATGTATTAAATGTAGAAGCTTTAACA
Organism: uncultured Clostridia bacterium; assembly: GCA_944392605.1. Classification (GTDB taxonomy): domain Bacteria; phylum Bacillota; class Clostridia; order TANB77; family CAG-508; genus CAG-269. The sequence goes on from CALXXE010000007.1 coordinate 105,766, forward strand.
GGAAGTAATCAAGCTTTAGGAAATGGAACAGATACAGATGTATATAAGATAGAAGAACAAGATAGTAATTATGTAGTAAATTATTATGATAAGGATGGAACGCCAGAACAAATATGGAGTATATCAGATAGTACAAGTACAGGAGACGCAACATTAGAACCAGATACAGGGAAAGAAGCATTAATATTAGTTTATAATGTATCAGCAGGAGACACAATAGAGTTACCATGTTTATTATATGCGTCAATTGATGGAACAAATCAGGTAGATGCAACATTTGATTTTACAGTAGACTGGGGAGATGGAAATACAGACAGTATAACAAATTCAGATATTACAACAAAATCAATACATCAATATACAACAGCAGGAGAAAAAAGGATTACAATAACAGGAACATTTGAAAGCCTATGTGTAGGTTACTTTGATTACGAAAATTATAGAAATGTTTTTTGTAGTGGAGTAGAAAAATTGGTAAGAATAGAACAATGGGGAATAACTGGACTAAAAAATATCATGCTAATTGACATAGAAAACTTAATAGAAATAGCTCAACCAACAGAGAATAGTTTTAAAAATTTAAACTATGTAAATTTTAGTGGTTCAGGAATACAAAGTATACCAGATAAGATGTTTTTGAATTGTACCAAAATAACATGCTTTGAAGGTTCTTTTGCATATTGTGAAAATTTAACAACAATAGGTGAAGGAGTATTTGATGGGTGTGATAATGTAACAAGTTTTGCGTACACATTTGAAGAGTGTACAAATTTAAGAGGAAATGTTCCAGAATTATGGAAAAGGGTACCAAATGGAGAAAATAATGGATATATAGGAATTCCTGATGGAGAAAGTTGCTATCATCATTGTAATAATGTAAGTAATATTAATGATATACCGGAATATTGGGCTCCACCAGATATATAAAAGAAAAACATTTCTAGGAGAAATCTTAGAAATGTTTTTTATATTTTTTTCTTTGTTCGCTTTTTTTGTCTTTTGTTTTATGTTAGAATACGTTTGTTAGGAGATGAAAAACTTGGGGGCAAAAAAGATAGGTGAAGTATTTAGCGATTATAAGACAAATTCTAATATAAAATACGCACAAATAGTGGCTTTAAACGTATTGAAAAAAACAAATACATTAGAAGTAGTAATGTATTATGATGAATATATAGAAATAAAAGAAATATGGTATTTTGAAAAGTTCTTGCAAGAAAGATTCCATTTTACTAATATAGATATGAAAATAAAATATCATGATGCAGTTGAGAAAAAAAGTATTGCTTCTGAATGGAAAAATATCATAGCATATATGTCACATAAATATCCTTTAATGAAACCAATGCTTTTACTTAAAAGTGATGTAGAGGTAAATGGAAAGGATATACTAGTTAGAATGAACATAAAAGGTGCAGACTTTTTACGTGCAAAGAAAACAGATAAAGAGCTAGTTCATGTGTTAGAAAATCTTTTTGGAGAAAGATATAATATAGAATTAAGAGAAGAGCTATCTAAAGAAGAAATGAATCTGGTAAAGAAAAGATTAGAGGAAGAAGAAGCACAAATTGTAGCTCATATTGAAGAAGAAAATAGAAAACATGAAGAAGATGTGGAAGTACCAGTTCCAGAATATGTAGATCCAGATTATCAAATGCCTGGTGATGAAGATTATGTCCCTGAAAATATAGATATAGAACTTGAACCTGTTTCAGTAGAATATATAATGGGAAAACCATCAAAAGCAAAAGAAAAACATGTTTTAGTAAAAGATTTAGGCGCAGATTCAGGAAGAGTAACATTGGAAGGAAGGGTAATAATTTCTGATGTACGTGAAACTAAATCAGGAAAAGGAATGTTAATATTTGATATCTATGATGGAACAGGAAGAATTACAATAAAATCTTTTGCGAAAGACCTAAAAGAAGGTCAGGAAATGACTGAAAAAATACAGAATGCGAAAGCAGTAAAGGTAATAGGAAAAGCAGGACTAGATACTTATGCGGGAGATGTAACAGTAATTGCAAATACAATAATTGCAACAGAGAATGAATTTCCAGAAATGCCAGAAGAAGATGAAAGTACACCACTTATTTTAGGTAGTTCAATGAATATTACAGAACCACTAGTTAAGGTTTCTGATTTAGGTGTAGATGATGGTAAGATTTCTTTACAAGGAGAAGTAATATATTCAGAAGATAGAACATTAAAATCAGGAAAAACATTATTTAGTTTTGATTTATATGATGGAACAAGTACAATAACATGCAAAGCATTTTTAGAAAAAGATAAAGCAAAGAAGACAATGAAAAGAATAACATCTGCAAAAGGTTTAATAGTAGCAGGAACAGCGTCTATGGATAGTTTTTCGAATGAATTATCAGTGATGGTTAATACAATTGTAGAATGCGAAGGCTTGAAAAAAGAAATAAGAATGGATAATTCAGAAGTAAAAAGAGTAGAGTTACATATGCATACTCAGATGAGCCAAATGGACGCAATGACATCAGCAACAGATTTAATAAAACGAGCAATGAAATGGGGAATGAAATCAATTGCAATAACAGACCATGGAGTAGTTCAAAGCTTCCCAGAGGCACATAAGCTACTTGGATATGATAATCCAGATATGAAAATAATTTATGGAATGGAGGCATATTTAGCGCCAGATAAAAATCCGGTAGTAGAAAATGGGAAAGGACAAGATTTAAATACAACATATTGTGTACTAGACTTAGAAACAACGGGATTTTCAGCAACGACAGAAAAGATAACAGAAGTAGGAATAATGAAAGTAAAAGAAGGAGAAGTAATAGATGAATTTTCTTGCTTTGTAAATCCTGAAAAACATATACCAGAAAGAGTAACAGAAGTAACTAACATTACGGATGAAATGGTAAAAGATGCAGAGACAATTGATAAAGTATTTCCTAAAATATTAGAATTTTTAGGAGATAGTGTAATAGTTGCACATAATGCAGGATTTGATGTAGGTTTTTTAAAACAAAATGCTAAAAATTCAGGATATGATTTTGATTATACATATATAGACACTCTAAGCTTAGCAAAAGACTTATTTCCAGAATATAAAAAATATAAATTAGGAAAAATAGCAGAAAACCTGGGAATAAAAGTAGAAGTAGCACATAGAGCTTTAGATGATGTTGATACAACTGTAAAAGTATTTAAAGTAATGTTAGATATGCTAGCAAAACGTGGAGCAAAAAAAGTAGATGATATAGACCGTGTTAGTAGAACAGAAGAAGCAAAAAAAGAAGAATATAAGAAATTAAAAACATATCATGCAATAATCTTAGCTAAAAATTATATAGGATTACGCAATTTATATAAATTAGTATCATATTCACATGTGAAATATTTTTATAGAAAACCTAGAATACTTAAAAGTTTACTAGAAAAATATAGAGAAGGATTAATTTTAGGAAGCGCATGTGAAGCAGGAGAACTATACCAAGCAATAGAGCTTGGAAAAACAGATGAAGAAATAGAAGAAATTGCAAATTTTTATGATTACTTAGAAATACAACCAATAGGAAATAATAATTTCTTAATAAGAAATGAAACAGTAAAAGATGAAGAAGCTCTAAGAGATATAAATAGAAAAATAGTTGCTTTGGGAGAAAAACTAAATAAACCAGTGGTTGCAACATGTGATGTTCATTTCATGGACCCACAAGATGAAGTATATAGAAGAATATTAGAGGCAGGACAAGGATATCAAGATGCTGACCAACAAGCACCATTGTATTTAAGAACAACAGAAGAAATGCTAGAAGAATTTAGCTATTTAGGAAAAGAAAAAGCTTATGAAGTAGTTGTAACAAATACAAATAAAATTTCAGATATGTGTGACAAGATAAGTCCGATATCACCAGAGAAATGTCCACCACATATTCCAGGTTGTGAGCAAACAATTAAAGATATAGCATATAAAAGAGCACATGAATTATATGGAGACCCATTACCAGAAATAGTACAGACAAGATTAGATAAAGAGCTAGAATCAATTATAAAAAATGGATTTTCAGTTATGTATATAATAGCTCAGAAACTAGTGTGGAAATCAAATGAAGATGGATATATAGTAGGTTCAAGAGGTTCAGTTGGCTCATCATTTGTAGCAAACATGACAGGAATAACAGAGGTAAATTCACTTCCACCTCATTATAGATGTCCTAACTGTAAATATTCAGACTTCACAGATTATGGATATAAAAATGGATACGACTTACCAGATAAAACTTGTCCAAAATGTGGCCATAAATTAGATAAAGATGGACTAGACATACCATTTGAAACATTCTTAGGATTTAACGGAGATAAAGAGCCTGATATAGACTTGAACTTTTCAGGAGAATACCAAGCAAAAGCACATAAATATACAGAAGTAATATTTGGTAAAGGAACAACATTTAAGGCAGGAACAATAGGAACAATAGCAGATAAAACAGCATATGGTTATGTAAAAAAATATTTTGAAGAAAGAAATATACCAATAAATAGAGCAGAAACACAAAGATTAGCTGCAGGTTGTACAGGAATAAAAAGAACAACAGGACAGCACCCAGGTGGAATTATAGTTGTACCAAAAGGAAGAGAAATATATGAATTTTGTCCAGTACAACACCCAGCAGATGACCCAAACTCAGATATAATAACGACACACTTTGATTATCACTCAATAGACCAGAACTTACTTAAGCTAGATATATTAGGACATGATGATCCAACAGTAATAAGAATGCTTCAAGATATAACAGGAATAGACCCAAGAAAAGTACCATTAGATGATAAAGAAACGATGTCAATATTTAGTTCAACAAAAGCTTTAGGAGTAACACCAGAACAGATTCATTCAGAAGTAGGAAGTTTTGGAATACCAGAGTTTGGAACAAAATTCGTAAGGGGAATGTTAGTTGACACAAAACCAACAACTTTTGATGAATTAATACGTATTTCTGGTTTATCACATGGTACAGACGTGTGGCTTGGAAATGCTCAGAGCTTAATAGAGCAAGGAACAGTAACACTTCAAGACGCAATATGTTGTCGTGATGATATAATGATATATTTAATAAAAATGGGCTTACCACCAAATGATTCTTTTAAAATAATGGAATCAGTACGTAAAGGAAAAGTGGCAAAAGGAAAAGAACCTAAGTGGGAAGAATATAAGCAATTGATGAAAGAACATGATGTACCAGATTGGTATATTAAATCATGTGAAAAAATAAAATACATGTTCCCAAAAGCACACGCAGCAGCATATGTAACAAATGCATTTAGAATAGCATGGTTTAAAGTACATGAGCCTTTAGCATATTATGCAGCGTTCTTCTCTATTAGAGCAGATGAATTTGATAGTGATTGTATGATATTTGGAGAAGAAAAAGTAAAAAATAAAATGAAAGAAATAGACTTAGAAGGAAATAGCGCAACAGTAAAAGATAAAAATATGTATGCAATATTAGAATTAGTACTAGAAATGTATGAAAGAGGATTTACATTCTTGCCAATGGACTTATATAAATCTCATGCAACAAAATTCTTAGTAGAAGATGGAGCAATTAGACCACCATTAAATAGTATACCAGGACTTGGAACTGTTGCAGCTGAAGGTATTACAAAGGCAAGAGAAGAAGGTAAGTTCATGTCTATTGATGACTTGAAAATACGCTCAAAAGTAGGAAATTCAGTAACAGACTTACTTAAGAAATATGGATGTTTAAAAGGAATGAGCCAAAGCAACCAAATGAGTTTATTTGCATAAAGTCCAAAGGGAAACATCTATAAGGAGAGGAAAATATGGATAATAAATACCTAGAAAATGAACTGAAAAAAATAAATGAAGAATCTTCTGTTAGAGATTTACAAAAATATATAAATGATATGATAAAAGTAAGAGGATTTGAAAAGGAAACACCTAAAGATATTATGATACTTTTAACAGAAGAAATTGGAGAACTTGCAAAAGAGGTAAGAAAATTATCAGGAATAAAGACTGATGCAAATAAAAAAGATGAAATAGGAGCAAGTGAAGAAATTGCAGATGTGTTTATTTATATATTAAGTATGTGTAAAGTTTTAAATATAGACTTGTTGGAAGCTTTTAAAAATAAAGAAAAAATAAACTTGAAAAGAACATGGAAATAGAAAGGAAAAGAACATGCAAGAAATATTTACATGGCAAAATATAGTTATTTTTTTTATTATTATTAATTTATTTGGTTTTTTTATAATGTGGTTAGATAAAAGAAAAGCTAAAAAAGGAGCTTGGAGAATACCAGAAAAGACATTATTTATAATAACAGCTATTGGTGGAGGAATAGGGACGACAGTTGGTATGTATGTATTTAGACATAAAACGCAAAAAGTTCAGTTTGTGATAGGTTTTCCACTTATAACAATATTAGAAATAATTACTGTTATTTATTTTATATTTAAATAAAGGAGTTAATACTAAAGTAGTTTTTAATACTTTAGTATTATTTTTTTATTTAAAAAGGTGCACATAAAAAATTACAAAATAAATTAAATACATAAATATTATATAAACCAAATTTAATTGTGAACAACTCGTGAACGCAAGATGGCTATTTTATAGTTATTCACAAAGTTATCCACAGTTTCCACAAAAAGTTATACACATCAAATGTTACAAAAAGACGAAAAATATAAGTTACATAATGATAAAAAGATAACATAATTGTAAGAATTATGAAATAAAAAAGTAATAAAAAGACGCGAAAAAAGAAGAAAAAACAAGGAAAATAAGTATATATTAGTGAAAATGGCGAAATAATACGGATAAAATATTGTTTTCTGAAATATGATTGTCATATAAATGTAAAAATAAAAATGTAGAAAAATAATGGAAAAGAAGGTATAATGTAGAAAATGGGTTTGCGGATAAATTTATTACTTGTGGATAACTTTTGTAAAAACTATTCATATAATAAAATAAAAGGAATGGTTTTATATGTTATTTAAGTTTAAATTTTTATTTAGAAAGAAAAAAGACCGTAATATGGATATGTACGACATAGATGAAAAAGATTTAACCTCTATAATATCAAAAGGAGCTGTAATAGTAGATGTAAGAAGTCCACAAGAATATGAAGAAGGCCATATGGAAGATGCAATATTACTTCCAGAATATGATATAAAGAAAAAGGCAAGTGATTTATTACCAGATAAAAATAAATATATAGTCGTATATTGTTCAAGTGGAACAAGAAGTAAAAAAGCACAAGAAGAACTACAGAATATGGGGTATACAAAGGTGTATAATTTATATAATGGATATCAAAACTATTGAGATTTTATTAATTTTATGTTAAAATTTTTTCATAATGATAGCATGAGGAGGAAATATGAGACAAGAAAATATAAGAAATTTTAGTATAATTGCACATATAGATCATGGAAAATCTACTTTAGCAGATAGATTAATAGAGATGACAGGTTCGCTTTCTAAAAGAGAGATGGAAGATCAAGTATTAGATAATATGGATATAGAAAGAGAAAGAGGTATCACAATAAAATCTCAAGCGGTAAGAATGGTGTATAAAGCAAAAGATGGACAAGAATATATTTTAAATTTAATAGATACGCCTGGACATGTTGATTTCAATTATGAAGTATCAAGAAGTTTAGCTGCTTGTGATGGAGCAATACTTGTAGTAGATAGTAGCCAAGGAGTTGAAGCACAAACATTAGCTAATGTGTATTTAGCAATAGATAATAATTTGGAGATATTACCGGTACTTAATAAAATAGACTTACCAAATGCAAGAGTAGATGAAGTAAAACAAGAAATTGAAGATATAATAGGAATACCTGCTCAATCAGCTCCTTGTATTTCGGCAAAAACTGGATTAAATGTAGAAGAAGTATTAGAAAGAATAGTAACAGATCTGCCTGCTCCAAAAGGAGACGAAAATGCAAAAACAAAATGTTTAATATTTGATTCATATTATGATAGTTATAAAGGAGCAGTAGCATCTGTACGTGTGGTAGATGGAAAAATAAAAGTTGGTGACGAAATAAAATTAATGGCAACAAATAAAGAATTTGTTGTAACAGAGGTAGGTTACTTTATACCAGGTTCACATATGCCTGCCCAGGAAATAAAAGCAGGAGAAGTAGGATATGTAGCAGCTAGTATAAAAAATATATCAGATATACGAGTTGGAGATACTATAACTTTAAAAGATAATCTAGCAGAAGAACCATTAAAAGGTTATAAAAAAGTAACACCAATGGTATATTGTGGATTATATCCAGTAGATGGAAGTCAATATGAAGAATTAAAAGAAGCGTTAGAAAAATTGAAACTAAATGATGCAGCACTAGAATATGAACCAGAAACATCAGCGGCATTAGGTTTTGGTTTTAGATGTGGATTTTTAGGATTATTACATTTAGAAATAATAGAAGAAAGATTAGATAGAGAATTTGATTTAGGGCTAATTACAACAGCACCATCAGTTATTTATAAAGTTTATAAAACAGATGGACAAGTTATTGAACTATATAATCCAGAAGATTTGCCACCATCTCAAGAAGTTTCATATATAGAAGAACCATATGTTACAGCAAATATATTTACTCCAAAAGATTATATAGGAAACATAATGGAACTTTGTCAAAGAAGAAGAGGTATTTATATAGATATGAAATACTTAGATGAAAGTAGAGTTACATTAATATATGAAATGCCTTTAAATGAAATAATATATGATTTCTTTGATAATTTAAAATCAAAAACAAAAGGATATGCATCACTTGATTATGAATTTAAAGAATATAAAAGAGCAGATTTAGTAAAATTAGATATTTATATAAATGGAGAAATAGTTGATGCTTTAAGTTTTATAGTTCATAAGGATAGCGCATATGATAGAGGAAGGAAAATGGTTCAAAAACTAAAAGAAGTAATCCCAAGAAAATTATTTAAGATTCCTATTCAAGCAGCTATTGGAGGAAAAATAATTGCAAGGGAAACTATTTCAACTTTAAGAAAAGATGTATTAGCTAAATGTTATGGTGGAGACATAACTAGAAAGAAGAAATTATTAGAAAAACAAAAAAGAGGAAAAAAGAAAATGCGTGAGATTGGAAATGTAGAAATTCCACAAGAGGCATTTTTATCAGTATTAAAACTAGATGATGATAATTAGGAGAAGGTAAATGGAAAATAGAAGTAAAGAAAACTATAATGATCAAGTCGAAGGAAGAAATTCTGTTATAGAATTGTTAGAAAGTGGAAAAGATATAAATAAAATATTTATAGAAAAAGGTGAAAAGCATGGTTCTATTCATAAAATAATAGCTATGGCAAAAGAAAAAAGAGTTATAACAGTAGAAAAAGATAAAAGGCAAATGGAAGAAATGGCACAAAACAAAAACTATCAGGGAGTAATTGCTTTAGTTCCACCTTTTGAATATTGTGAAATAGAAGATATTTTAGATAAAGCAAAAGAAAAAGGAGAAGATCCATTTGTATTAATATTAGATGGAATAGAAGATCCACATAATTTAGGTTCAATAATTAGAACAGCAGAAACAGCAGGAGTACATGGAGTGATTATTCCCAAAAGAAGAGCAGTAGGAGTAAATAGTACTGTTGCAAAAGTTTCAGCTGGAGCTGTAGAACATATGCTAGTTGCTAGAGTTACTAATATTACAGATGCAATAGAGAAGTTAAAAAAAGAAGGGCTTTGGATATGTGGTACAGATATTAATACTGATAAATATTATTACGAACAAGATCTAACTGGACCAATAGGAATTGTGATAGGCAATGAAGGAAGTGGAATGAGCAACAAAGTTACAAAAAAATGTGACTTTTTAGTTAAAATTCCTATGCAAGGAAAAGTAACATCATTAAATGCATCAGTATCAGCAGGGATTGTAATATATGAAACATTAAAGCAACGTTTACAAAAGAATTAAAAGGAAGGTGAAAAAGTAAAATGATGACGAAGAAAAAAAGAAGATTAGTTTTGATAATAATAATTGTACTTATATTAGTAATATTAGCAACAACATTTTTAGTATTATATTTGAATACAGATATGTTTAAATCTAATCAAACTTTATTTGTAAAATATATTGGAAAAAATGCTGATAATTTAAAAGCACTAGAAAGTATAATTAATGAAACAGAATATGAAGGACAATTAACAACAACCCCATATAATATTAATATGGAAGCAACAGTAAATTATACTCAAAATATAGGAACAACTGAAGAAAATGCTAATAATGGAATTAATCAACTAAAATTAACAGTAGAAGGACAAACAGATAATAATAATGGATATGATTATCGAAATATTAAATTACTAAAGAGTGATGAACAAGTAGCACAAGTAGAATATTTACATTCTTCTAATAATTATGGAGTAAAATTCTCTGATTTATTTAATCAATTTTTAGTATCAGAAAATACTAATTTAAAAGAACTTTTTAGAAAAATGGGATATACAGATGAACAATTACAAAACATTCCAGATACTGTATCTTTAAATACAGAGTTTCTAAATGAAATAAGATTTAGTGATGAAGAACTAACAAGTTTAGGAAATAAATATGTATCTATAATAGGGCAAAATATTTCAACAGAGAATTTTAGCAAGCAAAGTAGACAAGCTATAACTATAAATGGACAAAACTATATTACAAATGCGTATGTATTAACTTTAACAAAGGAACAATTAAATACTATATATATAAATCTTTTACAAGCTGTTGAACAAGATGAAACTATATTAAATAAGATAGAGATATTACAAAATAAAATTGACGAAGTTTCATTAGGAAATAATAATATTAATTTGAAAGAAGAGTTGACAAATGCTATAGATTTAAGAATAAGAAAAATAAATCAAAGTAATATTGGAACAGATGAAACAAGGATTATAGTATATGAAAGTGATGGACAAACTTTAAGAACAAGGGTCGAAACACAAGATTATCAAATCAACTTAGATTATGTACAATTAGTTAATGGCAATTTTGCAGAACTTCTAATAGAAGATGAAGAAACAGAGAAATATAAAATTACATTAAATTATAATGCTAGCAATTTGTCTATTATTATTCAAGATAATAATAATAAAAATACAATTACATTTAAAAGAAGTGATAATATAAATAATCAAACAATGGAAAGAAATTATGATCTAACATATGAAATTGATGATAAAAAAGTAGATGTAAATATGATTGAAAATATAGAAATAGTACAAAATATAGAAAATATGCAAGAATTTAACAATGAAAATGCGGTGTTGTTAAATACTCTAGATGATGCACAAACCAAAGAAATAGTTAATACAGTAAGAAGCGGAGTGGATACAGAAATAGAAACGATTAAGCAAGAAATAGTATATCAAGATATAGAACAAATGTTAAAAGATATTGGATTGATGAAAGATTCTACTGTTCTAGATTCAAATGGAATAACAGAAACTGAAAAGAATAGATTTAATTCTAATTTCGAATTACTACAAGGAGAAAATTTAGAAAATGCAAACGTAATAACTTCTATTCAAGCAATAAGAAATAATATAGCAAATATGGAAATAGTATCTGAAAGTGAATTGAGATTGACAATTGCAAGAAACCAAAGTAATGAAGAAGTAGTTAATACATTAACTGAATTCTTAGAGAATAATAGAGGAAATAAATATAATATAAGTGTTCAATATGATGAAAATGGACTTGTAAATCAGTTAATTCTAACGATTGTAGACGATAATTAATAACAAAAAATATTGGATAAAAAATGATAAAAAAATATTTAATAAAAAATTTTAAAAAAAATATAAAAAAAGTGTTGACAAAGAAAAAAAGTTAATGTATAATAAAAATCGTTCCGCACAAGGGAACATAAAAAGTACATTGAAAAATAAACAAAAATCCTTTAGAGAAAAACCTAAGCGGTACAAAAAGTACCAA
>CALXXE010000008.1 GCA_944392605.1 uncultured Clostridia bacterium
TAAGTCTAAATATTCGTCTTCTTTTATTACCCCTTTATTAATCAAAATTAATATTATTGCGTTAAGATTTGCAGCAACTTCTACTCTTCTTACTATTTCTTCATTCTTTTTTAGCTCTTCTAGATATTCATCTTCTTTATCACTCTCTTTATCTACTCTATTAAATTTTCTTGTAGCTTCTAGTTCTTCATCATCTAAATCGCTCATCTGCAATGCCCTCCTTGTTTTATTAAGTTTTCTAAAGCTCTTTTCCATTTATTTTCACATTCAGAATATCCTTCCAAATATGCTTTTTCTAAATCATCTTCTTCTATATCTCTGCTATCTATAATCATGTCTGTTATATCTTCTTTATCTTGTTCACTTAACTTCATTTTTCAATTCCTCCAATTCGTATTGATGTATTGTTTCTTTTAAACTGTCTATTTCTACATACTGTTCTCTTATCTTGCTATCTTTTTCTTGTAATTCTAAGTAATTTATTGCTACTCCTACATACATACCAATTAAAAACGTTATTAGAATTACAAATATTGTTTTTATTAACTTATCTTTTTTATAAATATCTTTATCGTAATATTTTGTTCTTTTCATTTTCTTTATCCTCCCATACTTGTTAAATTATTTATATACTCTATTACTATGGTTTCTGGCAAATAAACATTTTTAAATATTCCGTTAATGTTGCAAAATAATATTATTATAAATGCTAAAATAATTGTTCCTGCACAAAACCAAGTAAGCCCATATCCAAAGTTTCTATCACTTTCCCAGGCATAACCTTGTTTGTCATTATAGTAATTTTTTATTTTCTTACAAATAATTACCCCAAGAGTTATAGATAAAATAATAAATATTATTGAAACTACTATCCATATTATTGCTGATATATTCTTATAAGCTATAAATCTACTCATTAAATCTTGTAAATAAGGTAATACATTTTGGTTTGTCCAATCTATTGCTATTCCAAATTTTTCTCCTAAATTATCTAAAACTTTTATTATTTCTTCACTCATTTTTCTATCTCCTTTATCTCTAAAATTGTTTCTTCTCTGCCTTTTTCATAAATTATTCTACTTCCGTCCCAGCCCTGTATAACATTATAATTATCGTCTGCTATTACTTTATATTTAACTAATATATCTGCTATTGCATTTTCTAAATTAGTTAGGTCTCTTTTACGTTTATCTGGAACGTAGAACGTTGCTTTTATATTAACTGGTATATTTATATTCTTTTTGTATTTATTTAAGTAATAACCACAATCTCGTTCAAATTCTCTATATAGTTTACTTTGTATTATCATTGGTTTACGTGTTTTTGGGTTTACAATTATATTCTGGCTATTTTTCTTGCTTCTACATAACAAAGGTATTTTAATTATCATTTGTACCTCCTAACTTATAACTTCTAAAACTGTCTGTGGTTTTACTGCTTTTAAGTTATAAATATATTTTAGTTCTCTATCTCTCATTGTTTGTCCAGCCCACGTTTCAACTTCAATTCTACAATCGTATTCTCGACTAAAATCGTCCATTAATCTAGCTATTTCCAGTAACTTCTCTTCCATTTTTTTTTGCCTCCGTACATTTTAATTTTTTATTACTCTAGGTGTATAGGTTCTTTCAGAATTATTTTTCTCTAATGTTTTTAAGTTTTTTAGAACTTGTATAATATCACCTGTAATAAGTTTATTATTATATTTATCTGTAAAACCTTTAAGTGTCATTACTTTTGCTAATTCGTCTTTATATTCTCTACGTTCTTTTAATACGTCTCTTAATACTACTGCCACTTTTGTTAGTTCTACTGCATTTAAATTTCCTAATTCTAATTCGTGTAATAAATCGTTTCTTTCTAGTTCTACTCTACTTATTTCTTTCTCTAAGTCTACTTTTAATTTATCTATATTTTCAAAAAAGTTTTTCATTTTAATTAAAAATTCTTCTTCAACTGTCATAATTTCATTTGTTCTCCTATATCTAAAATCTTTTTTATCTTGTTTATATTATCTTTTACTGTAGGTGTTGCTCTTACATAGTTTTTGCACTCTACAACACCTACAAAGTTTTTATCTTCTAACCTGTTACAACCGTAACAAGTTTTGCATTTTACTTCTGGCATAAACTACTCCTTAAAATATTCATCTATTTTTTCTGCTATTCCCCACATATCAACTGTTATATATTCTCTTGCGCTAAATTTTTTTGCTATTTCTGCAGTTGGTTTTTTATAACAATAAAATTCTTTGCAGATTAATGGTCTTACTTCATAAATTAAGCATTTTTTGCCGTTGTAATATGGACAAGTTAATCTATTTTGCATTACTAACATTTGCTTTTGTGGTCTTATTTTATTTTCTATTACATATTTTTGTATAATATCTACTTCTTCTTGACTTACTGGAAGTAAATTAGTACAACATTCTCCACATTTGCTACATTGACCACAAATTGAATTGTCGATTATTTTTACATTTCCACTAAAAACTGTTTTTAATATTTCTGCAAGTGTTGTTTTTACTAACATAGCTTCCTCCTAAATCCTTATTTTCTCTATAAACTGCAACTTCCTTATTCGTAATGTTGCATTTTTTAGTTTTGTCTGTTATTACAAAACCTAATTGTTCTAATTCTGTTATTCTAGGTCTTGCATTATTTACATCTGCTGTATTTGTATATCCTTTTTTATATAATTCTTGTGCTATTTCTCTTGTTGTCATTTCTTTGCCTTTTAAAATCTCTAATATTTGTTTATGTCTTTCACTTAAGTGTTCTTTCATATCTTCATAACTTTTGTGTCTTGTCATAAACGTTACTGTATTCATTTGTTATCACTCCTTTGGCATTTCATATTTTGGACTACATATTCCTGTAGGTTGCCCTGCTTTTAAATTTTCCCAATTTTCTAATCTTTCTATTATTTCTTGTAACACTTCTTTTGCTCTTTCTTCTGTTTTATATACCCCTAATAAACAATTGTATTTTGTCAATTCATTATCGTCCATTGTATTGTCTTTAAAAATAATTACAAAATCGTTTTCCCCTGGTCTAGCTATACTGAGATATATAATATTATCCAAATTTATTATTCTTTTTATAACTTTATCATTGTCTTGACTTACTATTATCATTGTTTTATTCCTCCTACCTTATCTTTTTATCTATACTCATTAAGTCATAAAATAACTTGTCCTGTTCTTCTAAAGTTAGCATCTCATAATCTGTTGTTTCTTTCATTCTTGATATAATTTGTACAACTCTATTAGGTTCTTCTTCGATTTGCTCTTTATATTTATTAAATAAAAATAAATATATATTCTTATCATTATTGTTTGTGTTCATTTGCTGTTCATCAGTTGTTCGTTTGTTGTTCATTTGTTGTTCATTGCCTTGTTCACTTTTTTGGTACATGTCATAGTTAACTATTGATATTACTGTATATTTTCTTGTCTTGTGTTGTTCAATTTGATGTTCGTTTTCAAAGCACTTTAATATACGATAAATTTTATTTTCTTGAATGTGAACAACCTCTGATAATTTATGTCTTGATGTTAAAAGCTGACCTCTTTTTACTAAAACCTTTTCATTTCCTATAAAAACTTCTTGGTCTTTATGATTAGCTTTTAACAATAAATATAACCATAAATGAACATATTCACTTTTGTTAAACCAAGGTGCATCTATTATTTTTCTATGTACTCTTATCCAACCTTCCATTTATGGTCTCCTTTCGTAAAATTTAAGGGCTAGTTTTGTTGTCTAGCCCTGGTGTTTAATCTTTGTTTAATTCTTTTATTGCTCTTGCTTTTTCCATCTTTGCTTTTTCTGCATCTTTTTTAGCTTTTTCATCACAAACATATTTCAACATTTCTTTGTAAAACTCTTTATCTATAACTTTTATTGTTGTAATTAATTCTTCACAAAATTTACTATCATACTTGAAATCTATTGTAACGTTGTCGTTCCAATCTTTTTCATATTTTATATGGTCATACAACAATTCTTTAATTCTTTCTAATAACATTGTATCTTTGTTATTAGGTTTATCCTTTAATAATAGTTCTTTATATTCATCTAAAGTTATTGTTACTTCATTTTTATTTGCCATTTTCTTTACCTCCATTTGTTATAAATTAAATTTTCTTTATTCCAATTTGCTCCATAAATGCTTTTTAAATAGTTTTCTATGTAATCTTCATATAATTCTGTATTTTGTCCATGATCTTCCTCGTAATGGCATTCTGGACATAATGTAACTATATTCTGTTCAATACCTAAACCACCTTGACTTCGTTTTATAAAGTGTGCATTTGCACATGCTATAGGAACGTATTTTTTACAGCAAATACACCTTTTATTATCTCTAAGCCATACTTTTTCTTTTACTTTTTTAGGTATTTCACAAGCTTTACTTCTTTTGCTCATTATTCCAACTCCTTAAAAGACTATCTATCTCTTCCTGCGGTTTTGTTTCTATTCCATACTCTTTACAGTCCTGTACTACTCCATCTATTAATCTTGCCATTTGCTTAGAATTATAAGAACTAGATCCATAATAAGCATTTATTATCTTAAATTCGGTATTTCCGAATATACTCTGTATCTGCTACTTCACAAAACCATGCTATTCCTTGTGCTGTCCACATTTTTTCAAATGTCTTTATATTGTCTTTTTCTATTTTGAATTGTCTAAATATCCCCAATTCTTTTATTCTTCTTTTGTATTCTTCTACTGTGTCTAGCTCTACTAACTCACATAGTTCTGTGAGCAGTTTCCAAAAATAAGCATTTGCATCTAAACTTCTGTGTTTTCTATATCTCTTTAGCTCTATATTTAGCTTGTCCTCGTTTTTTAATTCTTCTACTATATCTAATTGCTTTGTATCTAAAAGTAGGCTTATTTTAGCTTTATGTGTTTTAAAGTCTATGTTTATATCTGTTATTGTTCCTGTAGTGTCTAACTTTGCCATCTAATCACCTACTTTTTAAGGTTGTCCATCATATTTATGTGTATCGTCTGGGTCAAAAGGTTCTTCTTCTGGCATTTGATTACTTTGTTCTGTTGCATCTTTTAAAATCATGTCTAAAGCTTTTTTAATTACTGGGTCTGTCTTTTTGTTTCCATATAACCAATCACAGTATCCTGTATCCTTATGCACTAAATCAATTAATGTTGTTCCTTTATATTTTCCAAAACTTAATTTTAAGTTTTTAGCTTGCTCTAATGTTAATGTTTCTGTTTGCTCTTGATTTATTAAATCTCCCATATCTTCCATATCTTGTGTAAATACTTCGCTTAAACTTGCTACTTGTAAAACTGCATCTATAAAAGCTCTTTTCTTTGCCATCTTTAATATTGTATTTACTAAACTACAAATGTCTGGGTTGTTTATTTTATATTTTGTTCTTCCATATTTATCTGTAAATTCTTCTGCTGTTCCTATATAACCTTCTGGAACTTTATCTACATTTATGTATCTATATTTCTTTTCTTTGCTGTTGCAACTTCCTACTCCTTGTGCTACTGGTTGTCCAGATGTTTCCTTCTTCATCATTTTCTATGTAATCATCTTCCATTTGACTTTCCTTTCTCTTCTATGCTATAATTAGATAGAAGTTCATATATTTATATGTATTTTTTAGTTATCTTTTTTCTAATTGGCGTTGGAAAAGATAACTTTTTTAATTTTGTTTAAAGTAATAAAATAGTTCTCTTTTGTTGCATCAGATTTCTTTAAAATGTTTTCTATCTTATTTACTTTAGTAAAATGTGTTACTGCTCTTGTTTCTGCTTCTTCTAGTTGCTCTTTTAAATCTTTTTTAGTTTCAATTCCTAAAAACATCTTTATCCCTCCTTTTCTAATAGATCGTATTTTGCAAAAATGCAAAAACTGTAAATGCTACTGCTCCTACATATAAACTTGTATATACTACTGCTCGTCCTATAAATGCATAAACTTTATTTTTATCTATTTTCTTCATTTTTTTCACTTCCTTTCTACTTGTATTTTTACTTTTATGTTTTCTTGTTCTGCAAATATTTTTATTAAAGTAATTATCATTTCCTCGTATCTCACATATAATCACTTCCTTTCTTTTTTATTTTTTGATATAATCTACCTCGAAAGTGAGGTGTAAAATAATGTCAGAAGATGTCTTAAATCGTGATACTTATAAATATTTAAAACTGCTTTATAAAGAATATTTTAAAAGATTAAAAGCCAATTCATCTGAACCTGATTATTTTGACTGTGCTGATTTTAATAAGAAAGCTTCTAAAATAAACGAGCACGTTCTTAGGAAATCAATGGCTACATTATTTGATTTAAAGTTTGCAAAACATTATACTGACGGTGGCTTTCTACTTAATAATGCAGGTATAAGTTATATAGAAACACACTCAATAGGTTATCGTTTTAAAAAATGGCTTAGTTCAAACATTGTTTCAATAATTGCTTTAATAGTTTCTAGTTTTAGTTTTTGCTTATCCCTTATTTCACTATTATTAGACCTATCAAAGTAATTATTTGACACATCAACACACCTAATTCCACACCTAAAAGAATTAGAGGTGTTTTTTGTTTTTCTTTTAATTCTTCGTTTTGCTTTTTTAATCTTTTATTTTCACTTTTTAAACAGTCTATTTCATATTCTTTCATCTTCTCACCTCTTTCTGTAAATCATATTGTACTTATTCTGTAAAAAAAATATCTGTAACTTTTTTACCTAAAGCTTTTGCTATCTTTTCTAATGTTACATTTGTTATTACATCTGTTTTTCCATTTTCTAATTCAGAAATTATTGTTCGAGAAACTTCTGATTTATTAGATAGCTGTTCTTGTGATAAACCTTGTAATTCTCTTTCTTCTTTTACTCTGTTTTTCAATTTACAACCCCCTTTCTGTTCAACTTGTTGTACATATATTATCATTATTAGTTTTGTTTGTCAAGCATGTTGTACAAAAAATTTTAAATATTTTTTGACTTTTCGTTCATTATGTTGTACAATATAGTTATATCAATACTTAGGAGGATAATATGTTTTTAGGAGATTTGATAAAACAATATAGAACTATTAATAAGTTGTCTTTAAGAGATTTTGCTTCAAGATGTGGGCTAAGTCATACTTATATTTCTGCCTTAGAAAAAAATATTGACCCTAGAACAGGAAAACCGATTGCACCTACTTTAGATACAGTTAAATATGTTGCTAAAGGTATGAATACCTCTATTGAAGAAATATTAAAAGTTTTAGATGAACAACAAGAATTTATTGTAAACCAAGATTTATCTTCTAATCACAAAGACAACAAAAAAAATGATTCTGCAATTGTCTTTATATATGGCACTATTCCAGCTGGAATACCAATGGAGTGCATAGAAGATATTATAGATACAGAAGAAATATCAGCAGATATGCTAAAAGGTGGAAAGCAATATTTTGGGCTTAGAGTAAAAGGAAATAGTATGGAACCTGAATATCTAGATGGGGATACTCTTATATTAGAAAAAGCTGATGATTGTGAAAGCGGAGATGATGCAATAATTATGGTTAATGGAAACGATGGAACTTTCAAAAGGGTTTTTAAGAATGAAAATGGAATTATTCTACAGCCATTAAATCCTGAGTATTCTCCAGTTGTTTATAGTAATGAACAAATAGAAAATTTACCAGTTCGAATTATTGGTATTGTCGAAGAAATAAGAAGAAAAAAAAGGAGAAAATAATATGGGTATATTTAGTAGATTATTTAATAAAAACAATGAAAACATATGTAAAGATAAAACTAGCAAATATTACAATTATGATATTGAAACTATGAAACATGCTCAATATCAAGAAAAATATGGAGAATTATGGAATTTAATAGGAGAATACACTCAAAAAATAAATACTTATTATTCAGATTATATAAATACTAACAGCAAAGAGGCTTTTAATAACCTTTTTGTATATTGTAATAAATATTTTGATTTAATTCCAAAATTTGAAGAAGCTAGAAAAGAAGATACTAGAATAAATGGAACTATTTATAAAAACCCATATTATTGTGTGGCTTATCACAAATTAGCAATGGCTTATGAAAAAGCTGAATGTTACAATAGTGCAATAAATGTTTGTGAAGAAGCAATTGATAAAGGCTATACAGATGGAACAAAGGGTGGTTTTGAAGCAAGATTAAATAGACTAAAGAAAAAACAAAGTGAAATAAAATAAATAGATAACGTATCCCTCGCCAAAGTTTTACATTATCTATTCTAGCAAACTACTTGTATAAGCAGTTTTATTATATAATTATACTATAATATACTTTCTTATACAAGTACCAAAAATTTGTTTAAGGAGGTATTTTTTATGAAATATGTAGCTTGTTATTGCCGTGTAAGTACAGATGAACAGGCTAAGTTTGGTTTTTCTATACAAGCACAAAAAGATGCTTTAGAAAAATACTGTAAAGAAAATAAATACAAGTATGAATTTTATGTAGATGAAGGTATTTCTGCTTCTTCTATGAAAAAAAGAAAAGCATTACAAGAAATGCTAAATAAAAGCAATGTTTTTGATATGATATTATTTACAAAACTAGATAGATTAAGTAGAAATGTATTAGATGCTAATAATATAAATAAAATTCTACAAGAAAATAATTGTACTATGAAAGCAATAGATGAAGATGATATTGATACTTCTACTGCAGATGGAACTTTTATATTTAATTTAAAAGTATCTTTAGCACAAAGAGAAATAGGAAAAACCTCTGAAAGAATTAACTTTGTATTTAAAAATAAACGTGAAAAAGGCGAGGTTACCTCAGGAACAAAAAAATATGGATATGATATAGTTGATAAGCATTTTAAAATAAATCCATCAGAAGCTGAAAATATTGTAAATTTGTATAAGTATTTTATAAATGTTAATGGAGATATGAAAAAAACATACAAATACTTTATACAACATTTTGAAGGTAAAGGCTATGATGCTCTTTCTAACTATCTTAAAGACACGTCTTACATAGGAAAATATAAACTATATAGAAAAAATGTGTATTTAGATAACTATATACCTGCCATAATGTCAACTGATTTATGGCAAAAAGTGCAAGATTTAAGACCAAAAAAAACAATATCCAAAAACAATGTGGAAGACATTTTTTCAGGATTAATTTATTGCTATAATTGTAAATCTAGAATGTATAAAAAAGTAGATAATAGAACAAAAAATAAAGTCATAAGATATTGTTGCAATAATTCATATTTATATGAAAAAGGTAAAGAAGAAAAAAAATGTATTAATAATGCTACAATTAGAGAAGAAGACATAGAACAGTATCTATTAGAAAACTTATTTAAAGAATTTAATAAATATAAATTAAATGCAAAAATAGAAAAAGAAATAGTAACTTCTTCTAATCTTCAAAAAATAAAACAGTTAGAAAAGAAAGTATTAAAATTAAAAGATTTATACTTAGACGATTTAATAGATAAAGAAACTTATAAAAAAGATTACACTAAATATACTAAAGAAATTGAAAACTTAAAACAAACAAAGATTATTACAGAAAATCGCGATTTATCACATATTGAAAAGTTATTAAATTCAAATTATATAGATATATACAACAAACTTACAACAACAAATAAAAAGAAATTCTGGTTATCTATAATTGATAAAATTTATGTATATAGAAGGCAAATAAAAGAGGTTACTTTTAAATAACCTCTTTCTTTATTTGTAAAAATAACCTAGTCGTTACTTTCCTCTGGTGCTCCGACTGGGCAAACACCAGCACATGTACCACATGAAATGCATGCAGAAGCATCTATTTCAAATTTGCTATCTCCTTGTGATATGCATCCTACTGGACATTCAGCAGCACAAGCTCCACAAGAAATACATTTATCTGTTATTTTATATGCCATTTATTTCACCTCCTAAAACATCTTTTCCACTTATTATTCTCTATTTGTGATTTCTTCCAATTTCAATAATTCATCCCATCTTCTGTCTACTTCTTTTTGGAATTCTTCAATCATCCATTCATTTCCTGGTTTAAACATATGTTTAAATCTTTTTTGTGGTTTTAAGAATTCTTCTATTGGTAGTTTTTTAGCTGGTTTGTAATTAATCTTATATTTACCATCTACTACTTCATATAATGGCCAATAACATGTTTCTACTGCTAATTTATTTATTTGCATTAACATATCTGTTGGATATCCCCATCCTCTTGGGCATGGTGCTAATACATTTAAGAAACATGGTCCTTCTGTATAGATTGCTTTTTCTGCTTTTTCATATAAGTCTTTAAAATTCATATAACCAATAGTTTGTGCAACATATGGTAGGTGATGTCCTGCCATTATAGTTGTTAAATCTTTTCTTTGTTGCATTTTTCCAGGAATAACACTTCCTGCTGGTGATGTTGTTGTATCAGCAAAATGTGGTGTTGCAGATGATCTTTGAATACCTGTGTTCATGTATGCACCGTTATCATAACATACATAAACCATATCATGTCCACGTTCCATTGCTCCTGATAAACTTTGGATACCTATATCATAAGTTCCTCCATCTCCACCAAATGCAATAAATTTTGTTGTATTATCTATTTTTCCTTGTTTCTTCATAGATTTATAAGCTGCTTCAGCTCCTGAAAGTGTTGCTCCTGCACATTCGAAAGCTGTATGAATAAATGAATCTGTCCATGAAGTATATGGATACATAAACGTTGAAACTTCCATACATCCCGTTGCTACTGCAACTACAGCATGATCTTCTGGTTTTAAAGTTCTCATAATCATTCTAGCTGCTGGAGGAGCTCCACAACCAGCACACATTCTATGTCCTGATGTAAATCTTGAAGGTTTATTTGCTACTACTTCTTTTACATTGTAAGGCATTAGTCTTCAGCCTCCTTTCTTAATCCTAAATATCTATAAGGATTCTTTACTTCTCCTGTTTTTACAATTTCAAATAAGTCATTATATACTTTTTCAATTTCATCTTCTCTAGTATCTCTACCACCAATACCATAAACATAGTTTACAGATGGTACATGTTTATTATTTACGTACATAGCACTTGTTACATCTTCAAATAATGCTCCACCTGCAGCATTTAATGAATCTGCTTTATCAAGTATTGCCACTGCTTTTAGATGACTTAGAGCTTCTGCTATTTCATCTACTGGAAATGGTCTAAATACACGTAATTTTAATAGACCAACTTTTTGTCCTTGTTCTCTTAATTTGTTTACAACTGCTTTTGCTGTTCCTGCAGTTGAGTTCATACAAACAATTGCAACTTCGCTATCTTCCATTTTATATTCTTCAAATAATCCATATTTTCTTCCTGTCATTTTTTCAAAATCTTTTGCTACATCTAAGATTACTTGTTTAGCATTTTTCATAGCTTCTGCTTGTTGTGCTTTATGTTCAAATAAATAACTTTGAACATCTAATGGTCCTACTGCTATTGGTTCATCTTGATTTAATAAATAATGTTTTGGATGATATTCTCCAACAAATTCTTTTACTTTTTCATCTTCTACTAATTCTATATTTTCAATAGAATGTGATGTGATGAATCCATCTTGGCATACCATTAATGGTAACATTACATTTTCATTTTCTGCAATTCTATGTGCCATTAATGTATTGTCATATGCTTCTTGGTTATTCTCTGAGAATAACATTATCCATCCTGCATCTCTAACTCCCATTGCATCTGAATGGTCGTTGTGTATATTTAATGGTCCTGATACAGCTCTGTTTACTAATGATAAAACAATTGGTAATCTCAAACTAGAAGCAATGTAAATCATTTCCCACATTAATGATAAACCATTTGCAGATGTTGCTGTCATTGCTCTTGCTCCTGCTGCTTCTGCACCAATACAAGCTGACATAGCACTATGCTCACTTTCAACTGCAACAAATTCTGTGTCAACTGCACCATTTGCTACAAATGTTGAAAAGTATTGAGGTATTTCTGTTGATGGTGTTATAGGAAATGCTGCTACTACATCTGGATTAATTTGTTTCATAGCTGTTGCAGCTGCTTCGTTACCACTTAATCTTTCTCTTATACTCATATTCTTTCTTCCTTTCTATTTTATTCTTCTTCTTTCATTTCTATTGCTCCAAATGGACAAACTTTTGCGCATACTCCACATCCTTTACAATAGTCATAATTAAAGTCTTCTCTTTTCATTTCTTTGTTTACTGGTATTGCATCATCTGGGCAAACTGGGAAACAAAGTCCACATTGTTTGCACTTTTCACTTAAGAATACTGGTTTTACACTTCTCCAGTCTCCTGTTTTAAATTCTCTAGCATTACCAGCTTCATAAATATCTCCACCTGGAGTCATTTTCTCCATTGGTGTATTAGGATTTATACTTGTCATATCTTTTTTACCTCCTTTAGAGCCATTTCTAAAGCTTTCATATTTCCATCTATTACTTCTGGCTTTTTAGCAAATTTATGTTTAAATGATCCTTTCATATCTTCTATTAATTCTTCGTCTGTCATTATCTTGCTTACTTTTACAATTCCAGCTAGCATTGGAGTATTAGGGAAATATCTTCCTAAAGTTTCTAAAGATATTTTTCTTGCATCTAATGTATAAACATCTCCTTTATATCCTTTTAATTCTTTTTTCAATACTTCTGCTGGCTTTGTTGTATTTATTAATATTGCTCCATCTTCTTTTAATCCTGATGTTACATCAACTGACTCAAGTAGTGTGTCATCTACTACTACAACATAATCTGGGTAATAGATATTACTATGAATTGTAATAGGTTCATCACTTATTCTGTTGTATGCTGTGATTGGTGCTCCCATTCTTTCTGGTCCATATTCAGGAAATCCTTGAATATATTTTCCTGTGTTAAATGCTGCATCTGCTAAGAGTAAAGAAGCTGTCTTTGCACCTTGTCCACCTCTACCATGCCATCTAATTTCTATCATGTTACTCATATTCATTTAGCCTCCTTTTTCAAAATTTATATATAATTTTCTACACGCTTAGTATATTCCCAAAACCTCTTGTTGTCAAGAATATTTATATAATTTGACCAGTAAGTTTTGAATAAAATCTCATTACTTTTTTATTTAATAACATTACTGTATTTTACATTTATTCAAGGAATTTATAACCTTCGGGTTATGAGCGAGACTTGACCAGTTTTTGTAAGTTTGTGAAAATCAGAGTTTTTGTTGGTATTTCAGTATTTGCAAGAGTTTTGCCTTACAAAACATTTGTGCATTTTTAGGGCATTTTTTGAGAAGATTTTACCCAATTTTTACCCAATATGTGTAGTACATTTGTTCTTAGAGTTCAGGCTCTTGTAAAGAATATTTTATTAATAAAAATTTTAATTTTGGAGGATTTAGATTATGAATAATTTTAGAGAGGAAACTGTTTTAGGTAGACTTACTGATGAAGATAGAAAACATTATATTTATTTTGATGAGATTGCTGAAAATATTTTAAAGAATGTTCCTAAACAAAATCAAAAGTATGTAAAGAGTCAATTAGATAAACTTGATAAGAATTTTATGGATTATATTTGTTATTGGAATGAGAAGTATTATAGGAATGGATTTTGTGATGGAGTTGAATTAATTATTGGTTGTATTGATAAATAATTAAAATCATAACCACGTGTAAAACGCGTGGTTTGAACAAGCCTTAGAAGGGCATATAACATTGCCAGCGCCTAAATGACGCTGGCTTTCACTTCGTTCAAGCCTTGACGTAATGACTACTTTCGCCAACCCTTAAAAGGGTTATGTGTTTCTCTCTTTGTTAATTTATCTTCTAGTATATCTTCTTTTTCTTGCTCTCTTATATATTTTCTTATTGTTGCTTCGTTTAATCCTACTGTACTTACATAATATCCTGTTGCCCAAAAATTACTATTTCCAAATTTATATCTTAAATTTGCGTGTTTGGTAAATATCATCATTGCACTCTTTCCTTTTAAATACCCCATAAAACTTGATATCTCTTGTTTTGGTGGTATTGATAATAGCAAATGTACATGGTCTGGCATCATATGTCCTTCTATGATTTCTACCCCTTTCCACTTACATAAATCTTTTATATATCCTTGTATATCTTCTCTTAACTTATAATATATTATCTTTCTTCTATATTTCGGTATGAATACTATATGATATTTGCAATTCCATTTACTATGTGATAAACTGTTTGCCATAAGGCATCTCTCCTTTCTATGATATTTTTATAGGCTTGAACCCCCATATTATATCATATAAGAGATGCCTTTCTATAAGTTTTTAATCTCACTCGCATAGCGAGCGGTTTTTGTTTCACTTCGTTCCACAATGCTAAAGCTTAATTAATCCAAAGTTTTTTCAAAATTTTGAAAAAACTTTGGATTTTTAAGTGTTTTTTTCAAATTGTTAAAAACCTTTTATAAAAGCTTTTTTAAATATTTAATTATAAATAATAGAAAATGTTACTGTTTTTATCTGCTTATTTGTCATTATATTTTTTAATAATATTAAAATTAGAATAAACAATTTCTGTAGACTTTATTGCCTTTTTGGGATTAATAGTTCTAGTAATTTCATTTACCTTATACTTATTAAAATTTCCATATATTTGATCTGCTTTATTAGATTCGCTCATTGAAATAAGAAATTTATTGATTTCTATTTTACTTATATTTTCTACAAATTTCTCATGCTTAAAAATTGTATTTGTATATAATTCTTGTTTTTTATTTATAACTTTTTCTTCAGGTATATATGGTGGATCAAAGTAAGCAAAAGCTTTTTGTAATACATTTTGTTTCTTTAACATTTTTAGAAAAATATCATAATCATAGTTATAAAATTCAACACATTGTAATTTTTTTGAAATTTGTCTCATATTTTCTATATCACAATTAATTTTTTCTTTTTTTCCAAACGGAACATTAAATTTACCATTTTTATTTTCCCTATATACTCCATTATATCCAGCTTTCATTAAGAAATAAAAATAAATCGTTTTCTTGTCATTATTGTTGTCTATTTTATTATATTTTTCTCTAATATTATAATAAAAAACTTCTTTTTCATTAATATCTTTAATCTTATTATATTTATCAGTTATTGTATATATATTTTCATTTAAGAATTCTACATTATCCCTTAAAATAATATAAAAATTTATTATATTCTCATTTATATCGTTCACATAAAATTTTTTAAATTTAAATTCTTTAATATTATTCATTAAATTTATCAATACAACTCCTGAGCCCAAAAATGGTTCTACATAATATTCACTTTCTTTATCAAATAAAGTAAGTACTTCATTTAATATCTTTTTCTTAGAACCCGCCCATCTTATTGGGGAATTAATAACTTCTTTTTTCATTTTTTTAACTCCTTCATTAGTTTGTATCATTTTATTATTCTTTTAATTGAATATCATATAAGTAAAATCTTGCTCTAGTCAACCCAACATAGCTAAAATTCTTATCTGAATTATATTTATGCACATAAATAATAACATTAGATTCTAATCCTTTAAAATCACTTGTTTTTATAATATTTATTGTTTTTGAATTTATGGAATAATTATTCTTTTCATACTTAAAATCCCACTCTACATTATCAAAATATTGATATATTTCATCATCTATTATTAGTTTAATATATTGAATTGGTACTTCATCTTTTTTTATTAATGTATTAATTGTGTTATTTATATATCTGCATGTTTGATTTTTTGAACTAAACACCAGGCATTGAGGGTCTGGTCCATCAATTTGATTTGTATATGTTTGTCTTGCAAATTTTGTTTTAATTTTTACCCATTCATATATATTTCTTGTATTTCTTAAATTTTCAGTTAAAACATATGGTGGTTTTTCTATCAAAAAATTATCTAATGTCTTATCTAATTCATTATTATAAATGTTTTGCTCATCATCATAAAAAACATAAAATTCACTACTTTCTGATAAAGTTAAATTTCTTAAAAAGAATGCTTCTTCTTCATTAAAATCTTGAGCCTCATCTATAATAATAACATCGTATTTATTTGTAGGAGCTATTTCGCTATCATTTACCTCTTTTTCCTTTATATTTAATTTTTCTAACAACTCTTTATAACTTAAAATATGTAACCTATCTAAATTAGTTATATCATATTGGGTTCTGAAATAATTACTCAAATAGTCGCTTTTATTTGTCATCAAAACTTTTTTTTCTTTATGAATTACAGAGGATAAAGCCATTTTATATGCTATCCAAGATTTACCCGTTCCTGCAGCGCCTTTTATGGCAAAAGTTTTATAATTCATTAATAAATTAATAATATTATCTTCTATTTCATTAATTTTTTCAAGTTCTTTTTCTTTTGCATCTATTAATGCTCCTTTTGAAGCTTCAACAGCATAAACTCTCTTAAACATATCATTTAAATTTTTTATATCATGTTCCGTTGTAAGTATTTGATTTTTTTTATTTCGTCCAAAATATAAAAACGCATTGTCAATACTTTTCTTTAGATTTTTCATATCAGAATGATCTATTGTAGTATCAGATACTTGATAAAACAAGCTATTACTATCTTGTTTTATCTGAAAATTAGGAAATGCAGCCATAAATCCATAAATTCTATTATATTTAGTATTATATATTTCTTCATATAAATTATAAAAATATCTCATACTTTTCTCTGCTTGTTCATGTGGAGAAATGTTTTTTTCATAAATCACATCACCATAATTATCAATAATTTTATATTTATCATCTTCGTGTATAATATTAGAACCGCCTTTAACTTCTATACACAAAAATCCTTTGGTTCTATGGGTTATAATAAAGTCTGCTTCAGAATTTATTTTTTTATTATCTATTTTATCATACCATGTTACAGAATAATAAACATCATATTCATCTGGTAATTGTTCTTTTAAACTAATATAAAAGTTTTTTTCTGTACTATTTTTAAATTCTATAACATTTTTTGGATGCATTATTGCCATCTTTATTATTCCTCCCAAAATCCAATTATATTTTTCTCAGTGTCATTATTTCTATATCCATATAAAAATTTTCTAGTTAAATCCTGATTGAAGTGTTCACATGTAACTTCATCTAAATAAGAACATCCTACACATCTTCCATTACTTGTATCCATACATATTGGATCAAAAATACAAACTTTGCTATTTTCAAATGTTTCTTTTAATACATTTAATAAATTTCTTTTAAACATGTCTGTTAATGCTCCTAAAACATATCCTTGAATTGTTTGTGAATAAATAAATATTGCAGGCACATTAATAAAAATCATTTCACCTAGAGAATTTTTATCTAATCCACAATTTTCTCCAAATACATTAATAAACATGTGAGATATTGTATGCAATAATGTGTATACATCTTTTGTGCAACTTCCATCTTCTTGTATCTCTGAATATCTATCTATGATAGTAGGATCTGGATTTTCTATAAACCATTTATTTAATTCTTTTTCATTATCTGTTTGTATTATCCTATTTTTCATTATTTCATTATTGCTTTGTAAAAATTTAATTATTTTTTCTTTATCTAATTCTATCAATATTCCTTCTGTTTTATCTCTAGTATTTAAAAAGTCTATTGTTCCATTTTCATATTTTTCTTTAGAACTAGAATCTATAAAGGATCTAATTATAAATTTTTCATTTTGTAGTACATTCTCTTCAGAAGGATACACTCTAGTATATCCATATGCTGTATTAATTATTTCTATATTAGTAATTGAAGATATATCTTTTATTCCCATTATTTTTAGTAATTTTTCTAGCTCTGTTTTTTCTCTTGCTTGTTCATATTTGACTGAATTTTCCATGGCTTTATCTAATGTTAATAGTGTATTATTCTTTATAGTTTCATATTCTAGTAGTTTATATGCAATTGCTTCATTTTTTGCAATAGATTCATCATCTGCTTGTAATCTAAACGTTTCTTCTTTATCTCCCGATTTTATATTTTTCAATAAAGCTTCTAATCCAGTTATAGATGACTCTGCTTTTTTAGCATTTAATTTTTTATTTAATATGTTATTCTTTCTTTCTATGAATTCATTTTCATTTATATCACCGATTTTTCTTTTTAAAATTAATTCTATTCCTTCTTTTGAGCTACAAATTTTTGCATCTTCATTTTTAATTAAATTTACAGATTTTATTATTCGAGGATAAAATGATGCATTGTCTGTTGCATTTATCATTTTCATTGAATTTCCACAATCACTACAAATTGGTGCTTTTAGTCCACTTTCTTTTCCATTAATTATAAATCCATTTTTATTTTTTGGAAAATATCTATAGTTTGAAATCTTTTCATCCAAAATTTTTATAGGTAGAAAATTGCCACAACTACATGCCCAAATTCTGTTATACTGTTTCATTTGTTCTTTACACACATCACAATTCATCTCATATATATCTGTATCATATTTTAAATTCTTTACTCTTCCACATTTTGGGCAATAAAATAATTTAGGATTTATGTATCCGAATATTTGATTAGTTAAATTTTCATCATTTTTAACAAAATCATTCACTTTTTCATTATTAATCTCTAAAAATTTATAATTTTCCTTACTATTTCCTAAGAAATTTTTAAAATTTTTATCCATATCTATATAATCTTTATCTGCACTTTTAATAAAATTTTTTAAATCCATTTTTATTTGTCCAACAATTTTAGGAAAGTATATTTCATCTTCACTTATTCTTTTGGTGTTCCATTTTTTTATATTTATAACACATTGATTTGCTCTCTTACAATTTTCTCTATCACTTTTACTGCTAGAAAAAGTAATAAATTGTCCTGGTAAAGCACTATATATTATTTGGTTCTTACTTCTTCTCATAATTTCCTCCATAAAAACTAATCGTAATATTAACAGTTTCATCTACATCTCTTAAACTAGTCATAACCTTAGTTCCTATTGTTGTAAATTCGTCCATATAATTTGTAATAACTGTATCTCTTTTTATCATATTCAACTTATTATTTATATTACCTATTATATTAATTAACTCTATTTCAATAGCTCTTTCATATTCTTTTTTTAATTCGTCAGAAGAAAACATATTTGTATTATAGATATAAGTTAATCTATCACGAATTTCTTCTATACTTAACTTTCCATTTTTGATCCCATCAATAAAATTTCCAAATTTACAATAATCTTTATTATCTCTAACAGAATAATATTGTTTTAGCAATCCTATAAATATTCCAGGTAATGTATGTTTCATAGCATTAACAGATGTAGAATTAATTGGAACATCATAAATTAAATAATCTTTGTATTTATGAAATAGATTAAAAAAATTTAAATATGATGTATCTCTTGCTCTAGCTAATCTTATTATATCAATTACCAATCCTTCATACTTTCTTCCTACTCTTGAATATGCTTGAATATATTCCGCAGTATTACTTGGCACACCATAAAAAAATATATTATTAAATTCATCTTCATCTACACCATGAGAGATTGTACTAGTGGCTAAAATTAAATTGTGCGTTTTCATTTTATTTTTTTCTCTTTGAATATCATTTAAGCTATCTTTAATTTCAGTAAAATCTTCATCCCCTGTCATTTTAATAATGTTAAATTTAGCATCTGGAATATCTCCTAAATGTTCAATATTTGCTTGTTGATCAAATGTATTTCTTAGTTTATTGTTATCATTTTTTGAATTAAAATATACAATTGTTGTCCAATAATAAAAAACCATTGCTTTGAATTCATCTTCATCAACTTGTAAATCAGGTATTTCTTTCATATATTCATTTGAATTTATGTACATATTATATAATAATTTTCTTAAAGTAGTAACACTGTATTCCATTCCAGCATTAACAGATCTTCCATATGGGGCAAATCCTATTATAGTTCTTGAGATATCTTTTTTAT
This sequence comes from uncultured Clostridia bacterium, assembly GCA_944392605.1. Taxonomy (GTDB): domain Bacteria; phylum Bacillota; class Clostridia; order TANB77; family CAG-508; genus CAG-269. Next base: position 19,960 of record CALXXE010000008.1, read on the forward strand.
CTATATATGAGTAGAAATTACCCCCTTCCTTATTCGTTAAATTACAAGGAAATATTCTACAATTTTCTCCATATAAATTTTTAATTAGTTTATCAGCTCCAGAAATAGTAGCGGTAGCACCTATATATTTTATTTTTCTTGAGTGTTCAACTGGCAATAAGTTATTTATGTAATACTTACAAAAACTTTCGTAATGAGCTGAAAAAGCTCCTAAACTTTCCTTCAATAAGTGTAATTCATCCTGTATAAATAATGTAGGTGCAAGAGATACTTTACAACTTGAACTAATATCTTCCATTTCACAATTTATATCATATTTACATTTTTTATTATGCGAAAATCCATGTTTTTTACATCTGTATCCAGGTGCTCCTAATATATTTTTAAAGCTGCTAGAAAAACTTATTTGAGTTAGTTTGTCAACTATACTTATTAAAATAGTAGGCAAAAATCTATAAATTTCATCATCAACTATATATAATGGTAAAGGTCTATTACAATGTTCACAAAAATGTTGTAATGTCTTGCTTTCTTCATCATACTTTAATTGTATATTACCACCGCATTCTGGGCATATATCAATCAACTTAAAATCATCTTTTTTTACAATCTCGTCTTTCTCAAATTCTTCAATTTTATTTGGGGTATTACTTGAACCAACAAAATAACCTAAAGAAAATCTTTCTTTATCTTTAATCTCTTCAGTTGAATCCATCACTTTATTTGCATTTATTATCACCTTTAAACACCTATCTAACTGTTGTATAGATAATAATCTTAATGGATATTTTATTATAGTACTTACTCCAAAATTTTTTCCCATTAGCCTATCATAAAACATAGTAAAAGTTGCACATCCTAAAAATGCTTCTGTCTTTCCTCCTCCTGTTGGAAAGAAAAGTATTTCAGTTTCATCTTCATATTTGTAACCATAAATTTGCTTAAGTTCATCTTTGTGTTCATTGTATATAATATCTGGAATCATTGAAACAATATATACGAGTTGAAAAAGTCGCCAAGAAGTATATTTTCTATTTTGTGAAAAAGTCTTATTCATATATTCAAATGCTTTTCTTGCTTCTAAATAATCATTTAATACAGCTATTCCTATTTTAAATCTGTTTATCTCTTGTTCAAATGTATTTATATCTTTGTCAAACTCTTCATAATCTTTAGATTCTATTGTTGCTCTGTCTTTTTTTATATCTTTTACATATTTTTTCATTCCTTCATAAATTATAAGAAGATTTTCAATAGGATTATTTATTAAGTTTTCAAATACTGTATTTTCACTATAAATATCTATGGTCTTTCTTCTGTATTCTATAAATTTAGGAACATTTGTAGTATAAATTTTATTTTCCTTTTCATTAAATTCTGCAGATATCCACTCTCCTTTTACTCTGGTGTTTGAATCAACTTTGTATGAGTTGTTAAAATACGGAAGTTTGTTGCTTTCAAATTTTACATTTTCTCCAATTATTTCAACCCCAACATTAAATATTGGAGTAGGATAAAATAGAAATTCTTCTTTCTTAGGATTGTAATTTTGGCATTTGGGTGTTTTATTTATAAAAATTAAGGTTACTATGTAATTATCTGATTTCGAATTACTCTTTTTACAAGTTAAATATACTTCAAATTTCCAATTTGGTCTCTGCTTTATGATCTTTTCTTTTTCTATAAAATCATAAAAAATATTCTCATTAGATAATTTTTCTACAGGGATAACTCTATTTTTATAATATATAGAATCATCCATTCTTATTTTATTTATTCTTGAATTCACTTCTTTAGATAAATCAACTCTTTTTTCTTCTATCAATTTTTCTACATTCACTTGAATATCTTTTAATTCATTATCTATTTTTATTCTTTTAAATTTATTTACAATTTTAGCAATTTTTTCTTCTTTTTCATCATTATTATTTTCTATTCTTATATTATTAATCTGATCATTATAATTTGGTAATACATTATAAAACAAATTTCCCTTTATATTTATATGCAATACTCCTTTAGCACTTTTGTTAAGAAAGAAATTAACTTTTAATAAATGCATGCTTTCAAATCTTTTAGACTCATCTTCTAAATCTCCAGAATCCAAAAGGCCAATAACAATTCTATCTGATGGTCTCTCTCCTATTATATATTCATCATCTTTTGATTCTCCGCTTAGTTTATTTATATATTCTTCTTTTAAATAATTGCAAAATTCTTGATATTTATTTAATTTATCCATTATTTTTCTCCAATCTTTTTTGCGTATTCTGATATAATGTTTTTTGTTGTTCCATCTATATCATCTATTATATATAAAAACTCTCTTGCTCTTGATGCAGCAACATATATATTCTTCATATTATTAATAACTTCCTTTTTAATATCATTATTTGCATCTTTTATTGTAGCTATGTTATTAAATTCTATATTATTATATCTAGAAGCTCTTATATTATATAATCCAAAAATAATTACTGCTTTAAAATCCAGTCCAATTGCTTTACCTGTTGTAGATAATTTTATTCCATGCTCATTTATCTTTGAGAGCCCATCTGTCAAGTCATTTAATTCTAAATTAAGTTCGTTCTTTATAATTTTTTCGATAATAGACTTGCTTAATTTTCCACATGTTTTATTATTATATATTTTTGATTCTTCATTATCAGTAAAATTTGGTGGATATAATAATATTATTTCTTCTTGTTCAATTCCTTTTTCATTTATCAAATAATGTATTTTTTCTTTTATTTTTTCTTTTAGTATATTTGTATCCATAGCATATATATATTCTGGCTCTTCCCCATTTCTAGTTGCTATACCTAATAATAAATTTTTATTATTTTTCTTCTCTTTAAATTTAAAATCTTTTTTATACTTTTCTAATTGTCTTATCAACCTATTTATTCCATTTGTTATTTGTATAGTATTCCTGTAATTTCTATTTAAAACTATTCTTTTAAACTCAATTTCTCCTAAATAATAGATATTATCATCTTTTTTATCATCTTCTAATATTATTAAATCATCATTTTCTTCATATTCTTCTTTATTTTTAGGTCTTATCTCTTGATTATAATCTCCTACCATTATCATGTATTTATTTTCATCTAGCATACTATATAATGCTATTTTCCATTCATCTTCCAGTTGTTGTGCCTCATCTATAAAAATTCCACCGTAAATTTTTGAAAAATCTCCGATTTCTTACTTTTTTCATAAATTCACTATGATTTTTTATAAAATCATTAGTATTTGAAAAATTTTCTTGTATAAACTTGTCAAAGGTTCTTACCTGTAAATTTTCTGCTTGCTGATTTTTATATTTTGCTTCGTTTTCTAATTCTTCACATAATTTATTATTATAACATATTAATAAAAAATCTTTATTTTTATTTTCTTTTGCCATCATATACGCTTTAGTTAATAGTAATGCTGACTTGCCAGTTCCTGCTGTAGATTCTATATAAGTTCTTTCGTTTAATTCATCTAAGATCCTTATCTGTTCATCATCTAATTCTATGCTACTCTTTGGAATTTGTATTTTACCATTGTGATCCATTCTAAATGTCGTTAATGATTTTTTTATAACATATTGTGGCATTAATGCACATTTGATTCCATATTTCTTTTGCTCATCTATTACAATATCCTTTCCATTTGAAATTTCAAGTAATTCGTTTATAAAAGTTTCCGTTGTAGCAAATTCAATATAAGTTAACTTGTCTTCTAATAAATTATTTAGCATTGAAATTTGATTTTCATTTAAATCATCACATATTATATATTTTTTGTATTTTATATTTAATTTATTATTTTTACTTAAAACCAGACTATTGTTTATTTCATTTAGTTGCTCATCTCTGTATAAAGTTTTATTTTGTTTTAACTTTTCAAATACAATATCAATATTTGTATTTATATTTCCAAGAAATTTTTCTTTAAAATTTTCAACTATACATACTCCATAAGTAGGAATAATTGCTACTGACGCTTTTTGACTATTATCTAAAATTGAATTATAATAAAACTCTATTTCTGGATCACATCTCTTTAAATGTCTTATAAATTCCAAATCTCTATCTAATACATTATTAATATTATATTGTGGATAGATTTTAATTTTATGTTGAAAAACTCGACTCAAATATTGTATATCCTGCTCATTATTTATATATATAATTCTTTTATTATTATTTTGGGAAATATTTAAATCTAAAAACTTACATCCTTCTTTAACGACTTTTATCTTTTCAATCCTATACCTGTCTTTATCTTTCTTGTTCAATTTCCATAATGTTTCAATAATTCCTTTTTCAGAAATATATATATAGTCTTCTTTATTTATTTCAAAATCAAAGTTCGATTTTGATAAAGTTATAAATTGCCTATTGTATACATTAGTATTTGTCATTATTAAGAAATATTTCTTCATTTAATTTCTCCTTATATAATACTCTCTTTTTTATCTTATTTATATCATAAAAAAATTTTTGATTCAATAAAAGTACTAATAAATATTTATTATTGCTTGCATAACACTTTTCCAATATATTTTTCTTATATAGTCACAAAAAATTCTTATTTATAAGCATATCTATTTTCTAAATAATTAAAAGCAAAATAAGTTGTAATCCTTTAATCACTAAAACCATTACAGTTCTAGTGATATAAAGTTTGGTTGCTGGGGTAAGGCTCGAACTTATGACCTTCGGGTTATGAGTAAAGCTCGCAAAGTATTGGTAAATCTGGTTTTGAGTTGTATTCGTTGGTATATTTGATGTGCCCAATTTTTTGACTTTGTAAATTTATGTGATTTTGGGTTGTTTTTGGTGGGTTGTGTGCCCATTTTGAGCCCAATTATTTTAATAAATTTATGGAGGTTTTGATTATGAATAATTTTAGAAATGTTAATGATGATATTTTAAAAGAATGGTTGAATTTTAGAGAGGAAACAGATCTTGCTTTTATTAATGATGAAGATAGAAAGCATACTGTTAAATTTGATGATTTCTCTGAAAAGATTTTAAACAGTATTCCTAAACAGAATAGAAAGATTGTTGAAAAGCAACTCAAGTTACTTAATTCTAGCTTTTTAGATTATATTGTTTATTGGAATGAAAAGTATTATAGGAATGGTTTTTGTGATGGAATTGAGCTAATTATTGGTTGCATTGATAAATAGTTAAAATTAATCCAAAGTTTTTTTCAAAATTTTGAAAAAACTTTGGATTTTTAGGTGCTTTTTTAAATTCATCTAAATTTTAAATCTTCATGAAATACAAGTTCTAAAATAAATAATACATATTACATAATTATTATACCTTTTTATTCTTCTTGTTCGTTTATTTTCTGACTTATTTCCTGTATTAGTTTATCAATAGTATCAAAAACAGCAAGTGACAGTTTATTATTAGGATTAACAGTTTCTCCCTTTATTATTTCTATACTATCCCCAATAGAATATTCATAAAAAAAAGTTTCATAAAATTTGGTTCCATCAACTTTTAAATTGTCTTTATTTATTGCATATTTTTCTATTTCATCTAAATATATTCTATATGCTTGATCATCCTCTTCAAATTTATATGTTCTTTTCATATCTTTTCCACCTTTCATTAATAGAGTTAATTCCTCCATCTATATTATCTGCTACAATTTTCAATATATCATAACTTTTATCAAAATACTCTAAAGCTCCGCTTTGTACAATTATTTTTCCATTATTATCTTTGCCTAAATATATAACATTATCAACATCTAAATTGACTATAAACTGTGGATTATGAGTTATTAAAATAACTTGTCTATTCTGACTCATATTGTAAAAATCATCTAATAAATACTCCTTAATTGATTTTTGTGATACATCATCTTCTGGTTGATCTATAATATATATACCGTCCTTTTGAGTTTGTTCTGATAAAATGTCAAAATATATTTTTGAATTAAAACCAGATGACAGTTCTTTTGTAATATCCTTATCATCAACACTATTTATTACTGGTTTATATTTAAAATCCGCATCAATTTTTTCATATATATTAGTTTTTAAGTTATCTAATTTTTCATAAAAATCTTCCCCCTCTATCTTATCCGAAATATTATCTTCTGTTAATCCATTTATATCTTTTACTCTTTTCCCTAATACTTTTTTTATTACTTTTATAATATAATCATTTGATATTTCTTCAATATCACATTTATATATAAATCTATATACCCCTACCCTGTTATATTCTATTGGTATTGCCTCATTATCTATATTAGGAATATATTCTCTCTCTTTTTGAGATTGTAAATATAAATTTACGATACTGTCCTCAAATGTTTCAATTGAATTTTCATAATTTTCTATAACTTTTGTGTAATCTGTTTTTGTTTTTTGTAATTTTTTTGCTAATTTCCCTAAATAATCATTTACAATCTTTATTTTATTATCTTGAAATTTCAATTTTTCTATTTCATTTTTATATTTTTCTATTAATAAATTATAAATATCTTTTTGCTCTATTAATAATTTAATATCTTCTACAAATATGTTTTTATTCTTTATTAATTTATCTAATTTCAATATGATATCTTCAAATTCAGCTATAATATTATTCATATTTTTAATTTTATTTTTAAAATTCTTTTTAGTTTTTTGTATGTTTAAAGATTTTGCATTTTCTTCAAAAAATTTTATTGAAAAATTAGTTATTTTTTTTGCATTTTCTCTATAGGTATAACTATTTTTTATTACTTGTATATATCTTGCCACTTCATCTTTTACTTTCGTTTTATATTTTTCTACATTTGGTATAGATGGGAAATATTCATTCAAAAAACCATTAACATTAAATGTTTTTTTCTCAAACATGTCCCTAACTGCTCCCTGTTTATCAAATCTATATATTTTATCAGAAGGGATAGCTGTATTAATCTGAATATTATTCTTATTAAGATAATCTTCATACTTTTTTTCTATTTTCGTATCTTTTAGATTTTCATAATTAGTAAGTTTATGGATTAATAAAGACTTGCCTATTGAATTATCCCCTATTATTGCATTTATTCCTTTAGATAATGGAATCGATATTTCATTATTATTAATATACATTTTTATATTATCTATACTATTATCGCTACCTGAAAAGAAACTATTTACTAACTTTATTCTTTTGGTATTTGTAATCGCCATTGCTAATCCTCTAAATGTAGGTAAGCACTTTAAATATGTGAATGAGAAATTTTCGTTTTCTATAGGGTAATCTTTCCATCTATGGCAATCACTACCAGTAATAAATCTTAAATCTTCGCTATTTAAACCATCTTTATTATTTTCAATGTAGTATTTATTAAATATTTCATTTCTTTTATTTTTAAATTCGAATGACTCAAAATAGTCTAAAAAAACCAACTCGTTAAACTTATCTTTTCCTAAAGACATTACATCATTATTTCTTGTATTCTTGCTTGATAAACTTTCTTTTTGATGAGCTATCATTACAACATTTAAATCTATTTGCTTTATAATATCTAAAAATTTTTCTTCAGAAAATGCTTTTTCTTCATCATATAATGGTTTATTGTTTTTAAGGTCAAATATGATTTTCTGTATATTACTTAATTTTTCTTCATCACAATCATCAAAAATTGTAATAATATGTATTACTTTTGAATCATATCTTACAGAAAATTCAACTGCTGGTAAAACTTTTTGTATTGTTCCTTTATTTTCTTGAAGTTTTAATTTTCTATAAATATTTATATCAAAATTATCATGATCCGAAATCGCACACATATTGATTTGCCTATCATTTAACATTCTTATTAATACTCCTATATTTTCTATTGTAGAATCATCTACCTTCCCTGCTTCTTCCTTATGTTTAGATGCTACTGAATGAATATGGAAATCTACCTTTATTCCGTTTTCGACTACCTTCATTATTCTTCCTCCAATTACTTTATTCATATTTATTATAAAAAAACAAAATAATTAATAATCGTTACAATAATACAATTTTAATTATTTTGTTTTTCTTTAGTTTATTTAAAATCTAATTTAACTTCACTACCATCATCTTTAACTTCAACAACTTTATCAAAATCTTTTGCACCTATATGTGAATAGTAATTTCCACCATCAATATAGCATGATTCACATTTACAACATACTAAATTGTGTACACTTTTTGATTCTATTATATCACCACAAACTAAGCATTTTATTTTCATTGTTATTCCCCTATCACTCATTTGTAATTTTTAATATAAGCAAATATTTCTATGATTAATACTTTACACACTTTTATCATTGCTTATTTTACTTAAATTAGTATTTATTATTTTTTTTAATTTTAGTTTATCTTTTTCTAGCATCTCAAACACTTCTTTACTCGTATAAATAGAAACATCAAAAAAAGTAATTTTTTCACGCACATAGCGTTGATACAAATTTTTAAATTGAAAATAATTATGCATTATATCTTTTGTTGTAATACCATCAGAAAATAACCCAATAATATATGTTTCATTTGTAAAAGGTAATTCTTTCAAATTGTCTTCTACCTCATTTTGTAAACTATTAAAGTTGATCTTTGGAATTATATACTTTTCTAATAACTCACCGTCATCTAATGTATCTATTACTGTATTGCAATGACTATATACTTCCTGTAACATTATATTTAGATTACTCAACTTATTTTTCTTTGTTATTTCTTCTTTTTCAATAGTCTTTTTATCCACTAACTTATATGTTACCATGAAAACAAAAATTACAACAATAGAGTTTACTATTATATTTAATATCTCTATATTTAAATTTTTAGTAATATTACTAAATATATTAAAATAATCTAATGTTATGTATATACATATAATTATTAAAGCAATTATTCCATATTTATTAATTATTTTTCGTTCCATTTACCTCTCCTTTATTAAATAACATATACTGTTTTGATTGGTTATTTCAAATATTATAATTTTTTATCTATAATTTTTATGCTACATTTTTTATTCTTCTATTACTAATTATTCTCATATAGTTTATCTTTTTATTACTTCCAATTATTATTCAACCATTCCTTTACATTTCAATTCCGCTTGTCTTATAACAGTTTGTACTGCTTTTTCACTTTTGTTTGGTGGATAATGATATTTTATAAGCAATTTCTTTATTTCAATTCTCATTCTAGCTCTAGCATCTTTTCTTACATCCCAGTCAATAGTCATATTCTTATTAACCGTTTCAACTAATTCTTTAGCTATCTGTACTAAAGTTTCATCTTTCATTAATTCCTTAACTTCTGGATCATCTCCCAATGCATCAAAGAAAGCTTTTTCTTCTGTAGATAGATTATATTCGTTTCCAGCTTTCATTTCGTTATCTATTTCCTTTTTTAAGTTGATTAATTCTTGTATAATTTTTTCTATATCTTCTACACTTGTTCTTTCATTATAAGTTGCCACTATTTTCTGAAATCTAGTAGAGAATTTTTCCATCATTACAACATTTTCTTTTCCAACTTGTTCTACATAGTCTTTTAATGCTCTATTCAATATTTCTACAGCTATATTTTTCTTTTGCATTTTAGCAACTTTGTTTAATATGTCATCACTCAATATTGATAATTGATTACTATTATGCACTTCACCAATTTGTAACATTTCGTCATCTTGTATAGCCCTTTCTAACATTTTTGCTACATTGTTATTTATTTCTTTTACATCAATTTTCCCACCTGATAGCTTTGATATAAACGAACGAACTGATACAAAGAATAATATTTCATCTTTTATTTCTTGTGATAATTCACCAGCACACAATGAATATAAGCTTTTTACATCATAACTATATTTCATAAATCTTTTTTGTGTATCTTCGGTTTTTAATATCCAGTTGGCTCCTGCTGTTATTATTTCGTATTTATCGCTATCTGTTGTTGTTGCAAAGTGCCCATAGTAAAATCCTTTAAATAAATCTCTTATTAATTCTACTTTATCCATTAAGACTTTTACTATTTCTGTATTATCAATAATTTTACCTTGATCTCTTTTTGTATATGTTTTTAATGCATCTAATAACCATCTCTTTAATCCTATATAATCAACTATTAGTCCACCTTTTTTGTCTTTATATACTCTATTTACTCTTGCTATTGCTTGCATCAAATTATGTGCTTTCATAGGTTTATCAATATACATTGTTCCAAGTCCTGGTACATCAAATCCTGTAAGCCACATATCTACTACTATTGCTATTTTAAATTCAGAGTTCATATCTTTAAATTCAACTTCTAATTTCTTCTTATCTTTCTTAGATCCTATTGCTTTTTGCATTTCTTCATCATCTTTATTATTAGATGTTATTACCATATGTACTTTGTTTTTCCAGTTTGGTTTTAGTTCTAAAAAATTTTTATACATTGTGTATGCTGAATTTCTTGAATAAGCTACCACCATTGCTTTGTTTGCAACTGATGTTTCTATTTGCTCATATTGTTTTATAATATCTTCTACTATCATTTGTAATCTATCTGGATCTTCTATAATTTGAGACATCTTAGCCATTTCTTTTTTAGATTCATTAATTTTATATTCTTCTACATCTTCTTCTCTTTCAAGGTAATTATAATAGTCGTCTATTTCATCCAGTATCTTTTGATTAAGTCCTACTCTTGCCATTCTTGCTTCATACATAATAGGAACTGTTGCACCATCCATTATAGCTTGTGTCATATCATACGTATCAATTACATCTCCAAATACATTGCTGGTTGATTTATCTTTTGTTTCAACTGGTGTCCCTGTAAAACCAATATATGTAGCATGAGGAAAAGCTTCATGTAAATATTTGGCTGTTCCATACTTTTTATAAGCTTTCATTTTTTCTTTATCAAATTTAATTGTTGCATCTATTCCGTAATGGCTTCTATGTGCTTCATCTACTAATACTAATATGTCATCTCTATTACTAAATAATCCTGTTTCTTCTTCAAACTTTTGTAAAGTTGTAAAGAATATTCCTCCAGATTTTCTATTGTCTAATTTATCGTTTAAATCTTCTCTATTTTCTATTTGTACTGGATCTTGTTTTAAATAATTTGAACATTTTGTAAATGTTTCATATAATTGGTTGTCCAAATCATTTCTATCTGTTACTACAACTATACTTGGGTTTCCTAATTTTTTAATCATATTTCCTGTATAGAATACCATTGAAAAGCTTTTTCCACTCCCCTGTGTATGCCATAATATTCCTGCTTTTCCTGTTTTATTCTCTATTGATATTTCTGTACTTTTTATCGCTTTCTTTACTCCAAAATATTGATGATATGCTGATAATATTTTACTATCATCACTCCATAAGATATAGTTGTTTATTATATCTAATAATCTATCTTTTCTAAGCATTCCGTAAAATAATGTTTTATGTGTAGGCATATTTTCTGTTACTTCATCATCTGCTTCTATCTTTTTCCATTCAGAAAATCTACTCCAAGGACTTGTTATAGTTCCTGCTCTTGCTTGTACGCCATCACTAACTATCATAAATTGATTATAATAAAATAACGTTGGTATATGTACTTCTTGATATCCTTTTAATTGATTATATCCATCAATTAGTTTTACATCTTCTCTTACTGTACTTTTTAACTCTACTACGATTAAGGGTAAACCATTTATAAATATAATTATATCTGGTCTTTTTTCACTATGTTCAATGATTGTATATTGATTTATTGATTTAAACGCATTATTGGAAATGTTATTAAAATCTACTATCCTTATTGTCTTATATCTTGTTTCTCCATTCTCATTAACTGGCACAGAAACACCTTCAAGCAAATATTTTGTAAATTGCTTATTATTCAAAACAGTATTATTATGTTCAAGATTTTTTATTTGCCTCATCACTTCCGTCAATTCTTCTTCACTAACATTGCTATTTATTTTTCTTATCGCTTCTTTTAAATCTTCTTCTAATATTACTTTTGAAAAGTCTGTTCTTTCCATTTCATATCCATTTATACATTCATATTCTAATTCTTCTAATATTTCCATTGTTATTTTTTCTAGAGTTTCTTCATTGAACATAATCTATCCCCCTAAAATTCAAATTAATCTTTATTTATTAATTCTTTTCTTTCATTCTTAATTTTGTTTATATCAACTGTCCTTATAGCATGTAACATCATTAAAAAACATTTATCATACCATTCTATTAATTCTGTTTCTTTAAAAGATTTAAATGGTTCTTCTTTAATTGGATGATTTACTCCCATTTTATTTACTACCATTCCTATCGAATCATCTAATCCTCTATCAAACGATTTTACATTAATCTTCTTCTCTATATACAAATCTAGCTTCTTTAGTATTTTTTTCTTTTCTTCTATGTTATCTTTAATTCTAAAATCATTATATTCTAATAATATACTAGCAATATTTTCAGGTACCTCTGTTAAAACAGAATCTACATCGGCATTTCTTTTTGTTATTATATATTTTTCTTCATCTATTTTTTCTATTTTATAATTCATTTTTTCCAAAATTATAGGTATATTCTCTATTGCTGCTTCCGTTAATGGTTGAATAGTTACAGATTTTTCATTATCTAATAAAACAATCATATTAAAAATAAATTCAATATATCGTAAAAAAGTTTCTTCATCTATATAGAGTTTCAAATAGTCAATTGAATTTCCTTTTATCCCTATATGTTCTAAATACTCATCAACATCCAAAAAAGTATCTCTATATTTCCATTTTAAAAACACTATATTCTCTATTGCATTTATAAATGTAGTATATGTACTAGTATAATAATCTTCTCTTACTAATACTGCATTAGTATCTTCATGAAATACTTCTATAAATTTAGAAAATTCTTTTGGTATATTTAGTCTGTTTTCTATTTCGAAAATGCTTTTCATATAAATTTCCTCTCTTCCTATAACAATTTATATAATAAAATTTAATTATTTAAAAATTCTCCTGAATCAATAAAACAACTTTTGATTCCATAACTCATCCATTTATTAATTTCACTATCATTTAATTTGTATACGTAAATATTTTTATTTTTTATATTCTTTATTTTATCTATTATAGCTTCGTCCCCATAAGGTGACATACCAAATACATCGATATTTTTTAAGTGCTCCAAGTCCTTATAAATATCTCTTCCTCTATATGGGAATAAATCGTCTGCAGGATATAAATTATCTCCTGGATACAAACCTTCGACAATATAGTTGTATTTATTAATGATATTATTAATTGGCATAAAGATAACATCTTTAAAATCAATTTTTATATAATCATTTGTTTTAAACTTGCGATATTCAGCGTCATTGCTTAACACTCTTGACCCAATATCACAATATGAATTTATATATTTTTTAAAATTACCATGTAAATAGTTTAAATTTTCGCTTTTATCCCAATCCTCAATATAATTTAATGTATATACATTATCATATTTTGTTGTTATTTTATTTATATATTCATCAGTTATTTTTGGAATTAGAAATACATTTTCTTTAAAAAATATTGATTTTATTGCAATCTCTCCTAATATTTCAGCTAATCTATAACTATCATTCCAAGTAAATTCTTTTTTTAGTATTATTTCATTATAAATATATTGAAAGACTTTTCCTGCATTCTCTTCAATTCCCTCTTTAGGACATAATTGTTTAATTAGATTTTCCAAATTCATTTCATTTCGATCAACTAACCTATTAATTACATTCCAATAATCCGTTAAATTTTTTATAAATCTATCATATATCTCATTTGGTTTCAAAAATGAATTTTCTTTGTAATTCGTTAAATTTAATCCGTTTCCTATTAATAAATTTCTCATTTTTCTCCTTTTAACATTTTATTTTATCTAAATCTATTTCACCATTCATTAACTTTGCTACTAATATATCTCTTAATTGTTCTAAGTTTGTATTTTCTTCTGAATTACTCACCATTATATTATTTATATTATAAAATAATGAATTAAAAATATTATTCTCATTTTCACTTAGTATATTTATTTCTTCATTTTCTAATAAACTATTTAAATCTAGATTTTTAATTCCTGTTGTTCCATTTTCATATAAAAACATTATATTTTTATTATACAAATATCTTAAATTCATATAAAAAGCTGCTAAATACTTCTTATCTTTTAGTCTTATTGCTTTACAAAAATTAGTACATATCACGGGTAATTTAAAAGATTGTTCTAATATAGGTGTAATATACACACTTCTTCCTGTAGACTGTGTTGGACTTCCTCCTGAAATTTCAATTACAATTTCATTTCCTGTTAATCTTTTTTTTCTTAAATTTTTTTCTAATATGAATCTATTGGGTGTTTTCCTCTTATTACCTTTATCCATTTCAGGAATATCTGCTCCTCTAATACAAATAACTTCTTGATTATAATTTCCAGTCGGTTTGTCCTTTCCCCAATCTCCACCTACGGTTTCTTCTATCAATGTATTCATTTTGCATAAATGTTTTTTAGAATTATTAATGTATTTTTCTTTATAATATGTTTCTATAATTTCATACAAATTATTATTTATTTGATTATTTAATTCTATTTTTTTATCTATATTTGATAATATTACAGCTATTTTTTCTTGAATTTCTATTGCTGGTAATGGTATATCTAATTCTTCTAAATCTTCTTTTGTTATTGATGGATAAGCACTTGTTGATGTTTCAGCTATAGCCTGCAATTTTTTAGTGTTTGATGGTAATGTTATGTATGCATATAAATACTCTGGCAAAATCTCTTTTTTGCATCTTAATACTACAAACCCTGTTGATACTACCATATTTTTTAACGTTTTTCTTAATATTCCATAATGACATAGGTTAGGTCTTACTGTTGAATAAATAATATCATTTTTTCTAACTATTCTCTTTGCCCTACTTGGTGCATCATTTAACTTTAATTCTATAATATTATCTATCCTCCCCTCAGTTATATTGGATGTGTCTAGATAATTAATTGTGCATTCTTTGTAGTTCTTATTAATATTTTCACTATTCATTTCTACCAAATCTTTTAATTTTTTATATTCCATACCCAATCGCCTCCAAGCTCTTTCTTATTTCATCTTCTAACTTGTGAGATTCTTCAAATTGTTTTCCAAGCTCTATAGTTAAAGTTTTCATCTTTTCTTCAAAAGGAATACCATCATCTTCCTCTTCTTCTACTCCAACATATCTACCAGGTGTAAGAACATAGTTGTTTTCTCTTATTTCATTAATTGTTGCCACTTTGCAAAATCCTGGCACATCTTCATAATGTTCATTGTTTTGGAAATTATGATATGTATCTGCTATTTTAGCAATATCCTTCTCATCTAACTCTCTTAATTTTCTTGTAACCATTTTTCCTAAGTTTCTAGCATCAATAAATAAAGTCTTTCCTTTTTGTTTTTTATTTCTATTTAATATCCAAATACTACAAGGTATTGTAACTGTGTAGAATAAATTAGAAGGCATTGCTAAAATACAGTCTACTAAATCAGCTTCTAGTATATTCTTTCTTATTTCACCTTCTCCACTTGTATCACTAGATAATGCACCATTTGCCAATATTACTGCCGCTTTACCATTTATTGATAGTTTAGAAATCATATGCTCTAGCCAAGCATAGTTAGCATTTCCCTTAGGAGGTACTCCATATTTCCATCTTGGATCATCTAATAATTTTTCTTGTCCCCAATCTGATATATTAAATGGTGGATTAGCTAATATAAAATCTGCTTTTAAATCTTTGTGTAAGTCATTTTGAAATGTATCATCTGCAAATTTTCCTAAATTCCCTTCTATGCTTCTTATTGCTAAATTCATTTTAGCTAATTTCCAAGTTGTTGGATTTTTTTCTTGTCCATATATACTTAAATTATTTACATTTCCTTGATGTCTTTGTATAAATTTTAAACTTTGTACAAACATACCACCAGAACCACAACAAGGGTCATATACTCTACCTTCATACGGTTCTATCATTTCTACCATTGTTCTAACTAAACAAGCTGGTGTATAGAATTCTCCACCTTTTTGCAATTCATTTGACGCAAATTGTCCTAAGAAATATTCATATATTCTTCCTAATAAATCTTTGTCTTGTGCTTCTTTACTTCCAATTCTTATATTGGTAAATATGTCTATTAATTCTCCTAAATTTACATTCTTATAATCTGGACTATTATATTGTTTTATAAGTACACCTTTTAAACTTGGATTTTCTTTTTCTATTTCTTCTAATGCTTCATCTATAATTTGTCCAATATTGCTATCTTTTGAATGTACATTTAAATATTCCCATCTAGCTTTTGTTGGTACATAAAATATATTATCTGCCACATAAGAATCTCTATCTTCTTCTAATCCATATCCTTCTTCAACAAGTTCTTGATATTTTTCTTCAAAAGAATCAGATATATATTTCAAGAATATTAACCCTAATACTATAAATTTATAACTTGATACAGGTACAGCTCCTCTCATTTTATCTGCTGCTTCCCATAATTTTTTCTCTAGATCTTTTAATTCTTCTTCTTTCATTTTTTGCACCTCTAATTTTTATTTTTCCAGTATATTTATATCATAAAACGACTTTTTTCTCAATAATTTTATGGTATTTTTTTCCTTTTAATGCTAATCTGTAATGCAAATCACATCAACTTCATCTTTCAAAAACTTTCTAATTTCTCCCAAGAAAAAATCATTACAAACGACTTTAAAGCTAGTATTACTAAAAAGACTACTATCTACCATATCATTAATCCAATCCATAATACTAAAATCAACAAAAGGCATTGGAAAAATATATGTATATAAATCATCTTCCTTTTTGCAATATATTTCATATATGTATCCTTTTACTCTATAAATATCTTCTCCAAATACATTAATTATTCTATTTTTCATATAATCTTCATCTAGAATTTTCTTGAATATATCCCATATTTCTTTTTGATATAGAATTATATAATTCTCACTAAAATTTATATTTGTAAATTTTGGATGGTTTAGAAGCCATTCATTTTCTATAAATATAATTGCACCTCTAAAATTATTTTTATTTCTATCTAATTCCTTATTTATATACTTTAATTCTCTTGGTGTAATATCTTTATGCAGGAAATAGACTATATAAGATCTTTTGTAAAAATCCTCATTATTTTCTTGCCACCATCTTTTTTCTCTCGACATGACACCAATAAATCTATTACCTCTTTTAGTATAAGTATTTACACTACACCTCCAACTTGGCTCAAAGTACCATCCAGATAATTGTACTTTACAAGAAACATCACTAATTCTTTCCATTCTCTTTTTATAAGTTTCATTTCTATTTATATTTCTATAGCCTAATCCTATTTTATTTAAATAGCTTTTGCCTTTTCTTCCTAATACAACTTTTCCATATAATCGTTCTACAAACTCACCCTTTGCTAAACTTGCTAATCTATTTTTATAATAATATTTTGAGTCATAAAATAATTTAACGTTTTCATTTGTGATAATTCCATATTCGGATAAATACATTATAAAATTAAAATCTCTATTTCTTAAACATATCCTCTTTTCCTTTTCCACTTAAATCACCTCCTACCATTTTTACATTTCTGCCTATCTTCCAACTTACTTCTATGCGACAGAAGACACAAGATTACCATCTTGTGCCTCCAGTCGCCCTTTCATGTATTTATATGTTTTTTCTGTTATGTACTCCCTACCTATGTACAATTTTCAAATACAAAAAATGTCTATTTTGCTTTATTTTTAGGTATTTCTATATTTATTAAAAAGTGTGATTTTTTGAAAGTCCTAAAAGTGTGACTAGTTGGATATTTTAAAATTGATTAATAATCACACTTTTTCAAAATATTCTTTTGGATTTATATTACAAATATTTTGAATATTTCTTTTTTCTCCAATAAATATTTTTATATAATTTCCTCTGTCATTAATTCCTTCTAACATATAGCTTACATACTTAATATTATCATCTGTAATAAGTCCACCATAAACAAATCCATTAAAAATATATCTTAGATCTCTATTATCTATATCCCAATTATTTCTTGGCACACTTACTTGTACTCTAATAATAACTTCTTTATTAGTGAATAACCCTTTGTACTTTTCTCCTATTGCTTGGCAAGTATTCTCTAATCTTTTATTATTATATGGTGTTCTTACTGGTGGCAATAATTCATGTATCTTTATTTTTAAGATTTCATTTGAATATTCACTTTCATACTGACTTATACCATCTTCTTTTCCTGGTAAGGGTTCTTCTCCTATTAATGGTCTTTTTAGTTTTATACATTTATATATCGCATTTCTAAATAATTCTGTTCTGTATAAAACTTGATAAATATTGTGTTCGTTTACATCATCCTGCATATATTTATTTGCAACATCTAAAAACTCACTTAATCTTTTTCTAAAGTTATTTCTATCATATGTTGCAATTCCTCTTTCAAACATTTTTACCTCCTTCCTAGCTATTTTTCTTATTATCCATCCAATTTATATTCCATCACTATAAATAGCTACATTATTTTCGAACTTTATATTCTATAATCTTTCCCCTTTGCATTCCACTCTATAGCACATATTAGATAATCTTGATATTATAGAATCTGTTGTTTTACATACTTTGTTTGGTATGCTTAATCTTTGTTTTAAAGCTTCCATATCATAATTTGTTGTTATAATAAATGGTAGCTCATTTATCAATCTTTCATTTATAATTGCAAATAATTTAGATAACAACCAATCATTCATTGATTCTACTCCTAAATCATCTATCACTAATAAATCTACTTTTGTATATAATTTTGTTAATTCACTTTCTGTATGATCCTTATAACATATAGCATACTTTTCCACTAATTGTGTTAATGTTCCAAATATTATTGGTACATTATTCTTTAATAATTCATTACATATCGCCATTGAAATATGTGTTTTTCCTGTTCCATTTTTTCCTACAAATATAATTCCTTTTTTCATATCATTAAACTCTGTTAAAAATTTTTGAGCTGCTAATTTTGTTTTTATATTTTGCTCATCTGTAATAAAATTTTCCAAAGTCTTTTGTTTAAATTGTTTTGTTATAAATTCTATTCCATAATATTGTTTGATTTTTTTGTTATATTCTTGTTTTCTAAACTCTTCATATTGTTTCATTAATTCTTCTTGTAATTTTTCTTTTGCTTTTTCTCTTTCTTCTATTGATTGTTTACAATTACATTTTTCATTTTCTATAAATACATTTATAGTTTTATTTATTGGATTTAATATTCCTCTTGGCTTTAAAACTTTATTACAATATTTGCATCTAGTTTCCTTAGGTATATTTGCTTTTATTGGATAACCATTTTGTAAGATTTCCTCTAAGCTATATAAAGTCTTTGATTTTTCCATAACTCTGCTCTTCATCTTCTACACCTCCTTCTGTTTTTATTTCTTTTTTTAATTCTTTTTCTCTTTCTATATCCGCATTTTTTACATCTTTTGTGGAATCTTTTTTAGTATGTACGCCTTTCTCCTGTAGATTTTGATACTTATTCCAATTTTTTATTTTATATCCATATTCATCTTGTATAATCATGCTATATTCCTGGAAAATATCTAGTGCATTCTCTATACTTTTCTGATTTCTACCCATATGATGTGCTAATGTTTCTATGGTAAAAAACTTATTTTCACTTATTTTTAAATATCCTCCAGATTCACAATTTGCTGCTATTGCTAAACAATTTATAAAAATTACAATAAGTCTATCTCCATCTTTTTTTCTCTTAATTTGTTTGATTTTTTCATTGTCAAAAAAATTGTTGTAAAACTTAAACCAATATCTTTTTCCTCCTTTCACTAATAATCACCTACTTTCTTAGTAAAATACTTCTTTTTAAAAATTAGAAAAATCATATTTTACTTTTTTCTTTGGTTCTTCTAGACTATCTTGAATATATTTGTCTAGAATTTCTTTCGTGAATAGTGTTTTAGATTCAATTTTGTAATATGGTATTTTCTTTTCTCTTACTAATTTACGAATTAGCCAATATGAAATACCCAAATATTCTGCTGCTTCTACTGAATCTAAAACTCTTTTTTCTTTTGTGTTTTCATTTAAATTCTCACTATTCATAGTTAATCACCTCCCATCTGCTTTGTTTAAAACAAAAACATTGTTGTTTTGTTTTAAAACATTTTATTTGTATTTTTGTTTTTTGTCAATACATTTTAAAAATATTTTTGTTTTAATTATTTACAAATATAAATTATTGTTTTATAATGTTCTCATAAAAATATATTGGAGTGTTTATGATGAATATAAATTTTAGTGAAAAATTAAAGCAATTACGAAAAAATAAAGGTATTACACAACAAGCATTAGCCAATGCTATTGGAGAAAAAAGATCTAGTATTGCAAATTATGAATCTAACAATTCCACACCAGGATTTGAAATTTTAAATAAATTATCTAACTATTTTAATGTGCCTGTTGGATACTTAACAGGAAAAACTAATTCTTTAGTTAGTGAATATAGTTTTAAAACTTTAGAAGATTATATTAACATTTTACCTAACCAAAAACCTTTATGGTTAAAAATAAAAAATCCAATTAAATATTCTTCTTTTTCTGGAGATGAAGTTTATGGACCTAATCAAAATTCTAAAATTATATTTTTTAATCCTCTTGATGAAAAAGAGAAAAATTCAAGAATATATTTAGAATTTCTCGCTATAAATTCTTATGCAGGAAATAGAGAAAAATTTTATAAAGCTCTTTATGACTTTGCATGTAAATATGGTTTTTTTGGAGAAGTTTTTGAATCAACAAACGAAAACTTTAATTATTCTTTTCCTATTTTTAAACCATTTGAAATAGGAATATTTGATACTGTTTATTATAATCCTTCTTTATTTCAATTTGATTTAAACTTTAAAACAGTAGATTTTCCTGGAAAAGATAAATATAAGACTATATTAGAAAAGCATAAAATTACTGGATATTTTGAACCTATATCTTGCTATATGGATTATTTATCAGAAATGCACCGTTTACTTTACAACTTATCTCGTGATAATAGTTTATTAGAAAAAACTTTAGAACAAATTTCTTATAGAACTGGTGGAATTAGAAAACGTTTTGTAAAAACTGACACAGGTGAAATTGTAGAAGGCATCTCTTATAAATCTTTGCTTTCTTTGATGTATTATGAATTGTTTTTAGATATAAAAAATGGTAATATTCCAAATTACTGTTTTGACTGTCAAAAATTTTATTTGCCTGATAGTAAGCATAAATGTAAAAAATAAAATGTCTGGAGGTTTTAGAATGCCTAATTTATATGTGATTACAGGACCAGCTGGAGTCGGTAAGAGCACCGTATCCAAAAGATTAGCACAAAATCTTAGTAAATCAGCTTTAATTGAAGGAGATGAAATTTATCATCAAGTTATTGGTGGTTATATTCCAGCTTGGAAAGATGGAAACCATTTACAAACTTTCTGGAAAGTTTGTATAAATATAGTTAGAAGTTATTTGGAAGATGGCTTTGATGTAGTATTTAATTATATAGTTACACCAGAAAATTTAGCATTATTGAAAAATGAATTTAAAAATTACACTATAAAATTTATTGTTTTATTAGTTGATAAATCAACTTTACTTTTAAGAGACAAAGAACGTCCTCTAGATTGTCAAATGAAAGAACGTTGTATTACCTTATTAATTAATTTTAAAAATAGAAATTACAATATTAATAATATTTTAGATACAACTAATTTATCTATTGAAGAAACTATAAATTTAATACAAAATAATAATAATTTTATATTAAAATAGCAATTACTATAAAATATCTATAATGCAGGAGTGGTATTAATGAAAATAATAGAATATAATTCAATCTATGATGAACAAATAAAAGACTTATTAGTTGATTTACAAAATTATCTTATTGATATAGACGATTGGCATACTCAAATTTTATCAGACAACTATCGTGAAGATTACTTTAAAATGGATTTAGAACTTCTTAAAAAACAAGATGGAAAAATATTTTTAGCAACTGAAGATACTAAAATTATAGGATTAGTTCTTGGTGCTGTAAATCAAACTGATGAAATAGACAAACTAACAAATGATTGTGCTAAAACAGGTAATGTATTAGAACTAATAGTTAAAATTTCTTCACGTGGTCATGGCATTGGAAACTTACTCTTAAAGGAAATAGAAAATTATTTTAAAAGTATTAATTGTAAAAGAATAAATATTGAAGTTTTCGGTCCTAATAAAAACGCTTTAAACTTCTATTTAAAAAATGATTATACAATTAGAGATTATATTGTAAGTAAAAAAATATGAAAGGAGCTTTTATATGAGCATAATTAATTCATTTGATGATAAGACAAAAGAAATATTAGAGCCTACAAAATTAGTAGATAAAATAAAAAACTTTCCAGAAGTCGCTATAATAGTTTTTAAAGAAAGATTTTTTACCTATTTACAAGAAGAATTTGGAATGAAAATTATAGGATATATAAACGCTGGATACTTTATACCTGTTTACAAACTCAAATATAATAATAAAGAATATGCCATAACAAGGACCATAATAGGAGGAGCCGGTACAGCTGGTGTTGCTGAAGAACTAATTGCTATGGGTGCAAAAAAAATACTAATCTATGGAACTTGTGGTACATTGGACAAAAATATTTTAAAAGGACATTTTGTAATTCCTACTGCCGCTTACAGAGATGAAGGGACTAGCTATCATTATGTTGAACCTAGTGATTATATCGAAGTAAAAACTGCAAATAAGCTTTGTTTTATTTTTGATGAATTAAATATACCTTATATAAAAGGTAAAACATGGACAACTGATGCTATTTATAGAGAAACTGTAGGGAACATGAAAAAAAGAAAAGAAGATGGTTGCATCGTAGTTGAAATGGAATGTGCTTCAATTATGGCTGTTAGCCAATTTAGAAATATTCCAATTTATCAATTTTTATATGGTGATGATACATTAGATGGAACAGAGTGGGATAGAAGAAAAATTGATGATAGTTCAAAAGAACTTATGGAAAGAAATATATTAGATTTAGGATTTAAAATTGCAGAAAAATTATAGGAGAATAATTTTATGAATAGTTTAGATTATTTAAACAAAATTGTAGAAGTAAAAATAGATAGACCAATAGGAAGTAGTCATCCAGATTATTCAGATCATATTTATTTAGTTAATTATGGATATGTTCCAAATACAATAAGTGGAGATGGCGAAGAATTAGACTGTTATGTGCTAGGAGAATATAAACCATTAAAAGAATATAAGGGCAAATGTATTGCAGTAATACATAGATTAAATGATGATGATGATAAATTAATCATAGCCCCAGAAAATAAAACTTTTACAAATAATGAAATAAAATTATTAACAGATTTTCAAGAAAAATTTTATATAAGTAAAATAATCAGGAGTTCAAATTATTTAGAATTTAATAAAAACATACCTGAATTGTCTGTTACTAATTTAGAAAATAGTTTAAAATTTTATAAAACTGCTGGGTTTAAACTTGAATATAATAGACCTGAAAATAAATTTGCATTTATAAGTTTAGGTGAAATTCAATTTATGCTACAAGAAATCTCTAATAATGATAAATGGGATATTGCTCCTCTTACCTATCCTTTGGGCAACGGAGTAAATTTTCAACTAGAAGTTGATAACTTAGATGAAATATATGATAATTTTAAAAATTCAAATTATAAAATAGCTTTTGATATTGAAGAAAACTGGTATAGACAAGATGACAAATTATTAGGAAGTAAAGAATTTTTAATACAAGCTCCTGATGGATATTTGTTAAGATTTTCAGAAGATTTGGGCGAAAAGGATGTGTAGTATATGGACAAATTTAAAGAAATAAGACCAATAGCTTTAGGCATTGCAATAAAAAATAATAAATTATTAGTTGGAGAAGGTTTTGATAAGATAAAAAATCAAACATTTTACAGATGTTTAGGTGGTGGAATAGAATTTTTAGAAAAAAGTTCTGATGCACTAAAAAGAGAATTTAAAGAAGAAATTGGAGCAGACATTACTGTTAAAGATTTTATTGGAATATCTGAAAATATTTTTACATATCAAGGTAAAAATGCTCACGAACTAATCTTATTTTATTTAATTGAAATATCAGACAATGATTATAAGGAGGAATACCACATAGCTGATGAAGATGATAGTGGTATAGCAAAATGGATAGATATTAATGAATTTAAAAATAAAAACAAAATACTTTATCCTGAAGAAATATTTAAATATATTTAATTTATACACATTCCCTACCACATGAAAGGAGGTGATGAAGGTGTGGTAGGAAATATCGAAAAGAGAGGAGAGAATTCTTACAGACTAAGAGTTTCTGGTGGATATACAGGAGAAGGAAAAAGAATTATCTATAAAAAGACAGTTCAAGCCAAAAACAAAAATGAAGCTAGAAAAGAATTAGCATTATTTATATCAGAAATAGAAACTGGACAAGCTTTATCTGCAAAAAAGATGCGTTTTAGAGATTATGCTGATTTTTGGATTGACCATTATGCAATTCCAAATTTATCTCCTAAAACCTATGAAAGATATAAAAGTATGTTAAGGTCAAGGATTCTTCCCTATCTCGGCAACATGTATTTAGACAAAATTCAACCAATGCAATTAATGTATTTATACCAAGAATTAAGTGAGGCAACTTATATTAGAAAAAATATCAAACATAAGTTATCTCCAAAAACTGTACTAGAACATCATAGATTATTACATTCAATGTTACAACAAGCAGTATATTGGCAAATGATTCCATATAATCCTGCATCAAGAGTACGACCACCTAAAGCTAAAAAGCCAAGTATTAGTTTCTATGATGATGTACAGACAATAGCATTAATTAAAGCATTGGAAGGTGAAGAATTAAAGTTTCGTGTCATTATCCTATTAACAATTTATACAGGATTAAGACGTGGAGAAGTTTTAGGATTAGAATGGCAAGATGTAGACTTTAAAAATTCTTCAATTACTGTAAGACAGGCTAGTCAATATGTTTCTTCTATTGGTATCTATACAAAAGATCCCAAAACAGAAACATCAAATAGGGTTATTAGTATCCCTGATTCAATTACTAAACTTTTAAAAGATTACAAAAGAAAACAGTTAGAACAAAGATTAAAATTAGGAGACAAATGGCTAAACACAAATCGATTATTTGTACAATGGGATGGTTCTCCTATGCATCCAGACACAATTACAAAATGGTTTAGGCAGTTCCTAGAAGATAAAAACTTGCCACATATTACATTTCATGGCTTACGCCATACACATGCAACTTTGCTTATTGCACAAGGATTAGATGTTAAAACTGTTAGTCATAGACTTGGACATGCTCAAACATCTACAACATTAAATATCTATGCCCATGCGTTTGCGAAAATGGACAGAGAGGCATCAGATAAACTTGATAATCTTCTTTATAGAGAAGATACAAAAAAATATTTTAAAGCCAATTAGAGGCTTATCACATAAATTTAAACAAAAAATTGAAAGGAAGAAATTCTATGAAAAATTATAATAATAAAGAAGTAAATCAAGATATGGTGGTTTCTGCTTAAATACTTTTTATTAATTTTACAATTTTATATTTTATAATTTAAGCAGAAACTTTTAAAATTTATTTCAAATAGAATTTAATCAAATATACCTTTAAATATCGAAAATTCAAGGTTTACCAATAACCTTTTTACATAGAACCGTGCCCAAATGGTGCCCAATTTATTTTATGTAACTTTAAATGGGCAAAAAATAAGAGTCCACAATCTCTTGCGACTCTAATAAAATTTGTGGTTGCGGGGGTAAGACTCGAACTTACGACCTTCGGGTTATGAGATAAAATATTTACTATGAAAATTTTATCTTTCTTCATCTTCCACATCTCTTACTAACGCTGTCTTCATTGCATTCCTTTTTCCTCCATATACGTCATCAAGTAAATTATCTCCTATAACAAGAACTTTATTTGGAGGTAAATTCATTGTTTCACAAGCCTTTTTAAAGTTTTTCTTTAATGGTTTTAGAGCAAAACCTATATAATCTATTCCTCTTGCTCTAAAATACTCTTCTATTTTTTTATCTATACCGTTACTCAAAACTATAATTTTAAACTTTCCCCTCAAACTTTCAATCCAATCTTGATTGCACTTTGGAATATTTTTCATCTCTTTTCTTAGAGTATCATCAACATCTAGAATTATCCCCTCTATTCCATATTTTTGCTTTATTCTTTCGATTTCATCTTCAGTCAATTCTGTAACTTTATCTATTGTTATATCTGGTTTTACAATTTTTGATAATACATAATGTGCTAAATCAATTATTTTGTCACCTATAATTTCTTCTATTCTTCTCATGCAACTCTCTCCAATTAATTATATACTCATAATATTATATCATATTTTCAAGAAATTTTCAGATTAGAAATAAATAATGTTTAAACTTTTTTATCTTTTTATTGTATTATTAGTATAGGAATAGAATATAGAAGAAGATAAAAAATTTTAAAGTGGAAATAGTAAAACCTTTAACAAAATAATTATCAAATATTAGAAAAATATTATTTACTTTATAACTAGATATGTAAAGGATATAGGCTTAACACAATATATCTACCAAGATACGATAATGTAGTTGTTAGTACCTAAAAAAGTATGATGATAAATATTCTCAAAAAGATTATCTTTATCTAATTGCTAAATCACGTACTATAAACTATTTGAACAGTAAAAAAAGACAAAAGAAGATAAAAACAATGTTGATTCTGATGAAACAAGTGATGGAGGAACACGTATCTACAGATACCCATCCGCTTCTCCCGAAGGTTATTCTATAATAAAATACCCCACAGATTTATATATTGGTGTTCCATATATGGATTTAAATGATATAAAAAATTAAGACAGGATTTATTCCTGTCTTCTATTCTCCATAATTCCATAAACCTAATTTTCCTTTTACCTCTATTGGTTTATCAAACTTTTCTTTTAACTCAACCTGCCATGCATAGTCTTCTTTAAATATGCTTTTAGTATAAATATCTTTATTTTCTTTTAATCTCTCTTCAAAGAATTTAGGAGTTGTTTTTATACAATCTGTAAGTTCTACCTTTCCAATAATCTTTCCTAAAGGCATCTCTGTTAAATATTCTTTTAGTCTTTCATAAGCTTCTTTATCAACAGATTTCCCTGCATGAATTAATAATTCTCCTCTATATTTTGTTTTCCAACTCCTAAACTCAAATCTTTTATAACCTTCAATTATCAAGCTTGCCCATGGTTGTTTAATTGTTAATACTTTCATTATACTTCTCCCATTTTATTATTTTAAAGCAGTTTAATTAATGATTTTAAAATCCATATTCCTTATCAATACTCCAACATAATTTAACTAAAATCTTGTCTATATTTTCTTTCACTAAATCTTTATTAATAATATTATTAAACTCTTTATTTGATATTTTCTCTAAATCAATACTTAGGTCTAAATTTGTAGATAATGCTTTAATATAATCTTCATTTAAAAACTCTAACGTGTTTTTTATATCAATTATCATATTTTTTGATATATCTTTATAACAAACACATAATAGTTTTTGGTACAAATCATTATGTAAAACTTCTTCCTTATTCTTCTTTAAAAATCTGATGAAATCATTATAACTAAATTGACATTCATTTCCTTCTAAGTAATAAATTGCAAATAATAAATATGTTAATATAGATTTATCCTCTTGCTTAATAAATTCATTAAAGTATTCTTTTATCTTATTTTCTACAATGCTATCTTCAGGTAAATTGTATTTTTCATCTAACCAAGATACTCCTGAATATTCTCTATTGCATATATTATTGTCTCTTCTTATAAAACTAGATGTATCTAAACTATCTTTTCTATACTCAGCATACTCAGAAACATCATAGTCTTCATCTTCATCATATTCATCATATTCAAAAGCTTGATCTGCTCCTAAACTTGAAAACATATCCCAAACTTTATTCAAAACTCTTCCTCTTCCAGTTTTTAAAACTTTATCACTTAATGTTGTTTGTTCATATTTAGGAACTTCTAATATCTTGTTGTTTCTCTCATATACTGTTAAGAAAGTTGTATATTTTGAATTTATATTATATTTTTCAGAAATCTCAATTATCATCTTTTTATAACTTTCTATCTTTTCAATATCAGCTGATTTCCTAATATATTCTTCTAATCTTTCAATCTCTTGTTTTTCAAATAACAACTCTAAATCAACTCTTGACTCCTTAATATTTTCCATATTAATTACCCAAACATACTCTTTATTAAGTATCTTTCCTTTTAGCTTTATATCATCTTTTAACTCCTCTATTTTTGCAAAAACATTGTAATATTCATAATTAAATAATGTTGTATTTTCTCTTATTTCATCTAGCAATTTATTTTTTCCATAATCAATTTTTATTTCTTCTAAAAGAGGTGTTTGAATTCTAGCAAAAGTTCTTATTATCTTATCATCAATTCTTTCTTTAGGTTTAATTAGTTCTGCTTTTCCATTTCCTACCTTTGCTAATTCTCTAATAAAATAAGCATTTACATTAAAATCTATTCCAAAAGGAAATATTCTACTATTATTTACATTATTTTGTACATAATTTATTATTTGAGCCTCATTTCCAACCTGTCCATCTGTAAATAATAATATTATTTTGCTTGTATCTTTTTCATATAAAGCAAACTTTAATGGATTTAATATTTCAGTTCCACCTAAAGATTTTAATGATTTAATATATTTTATTGCTCTGTCTAAATTTTCATCATTATATTCTATAGACGAAATATTCATTGCCCTAAATTCTGATTCAAATGCTATTATATTAAATTTATCTCCATTATCCAATTGTCTTAAACATTGTATTACAGCTTCTTTTGTTTGTTCTAATTTTTCTCCCTCCATAGAACCTGACACATCAACAAGGAAAAAATATTCTTTTTCTTCATCTTCATATCTGTCTAATATCTCTGGCATGAATGACATATATAAAATTTTATTATTATCACTTGTATTTGACATCACAGCGTTTGATACTGACTCATTCTTCAATTCGATATTTATTTTACAATCTCTAGACATATCATAATTTTTAATTTCTACTTTTGTACAATCTTCATCTTCCACTATATTTATTTTATGACTTTGAGATTCTATGCTTTTGTAATTTAAAGTTTTATCTATATTTATATTAAAATCTACTGTATAATCTACTTTTCCATAATTTAATTTACTTGTAATTTTTGATTTATACCTTGGAGTAACAAGAGTTGGAATTATAATTTCAATTTTATTATCTATAATTTCAAAATTATCAATATATTTTATTTTTACTTTTACTGTCTCGCCTCTATCAACTTTACCAAGAGAAACTTTAAAAATATTTTCACTTTCTTCCTCCATCATATAAGCACTATTGCCTTTAACAATATTTTTTGTATACTCTTTTTTTGCCTTTGTCTTTTCTTTACAAATTCCCTTTAAATGTTCTTCTCCAACATCTACTTCAAAACCAACTACAGTTGCTGTTTCTATTATTGGGAAAGTATATTCCACCTCTAACACATCTTTTGAATCATTTATAAATAACTGTTCAATTTCAAAAGTTCCGAATTTTCCGATTACATTTCCTTCTATTTTTACTTTCTTCAAAGAAAGTCTATCTACATTAACTACTTCCATACTCTAATCCTCCATCATCTTTTCTACATATTTTTTTACATTCTCTATAATATGCTTATATTTCTCACCATTTTCTTTTGTATAATGTATCTCAAAAATGTTACAAACATTTTCTCTTATATAAACTTCAGCTTCAGTATTTCCTTCTATTTTTTCTTCTACTTTTTCCTTAGGATTTTCTAAAATATATTCCCTTATTTTATTTAGTGGCATATATTTTTCTTGTAATTTTTTTATAAGTAACAGTCTTTCTAAATGCTCGTCATTGTAAACACTATTTACTCCTGAACCTTCTGGTGGCAACAACAAGCCTTTACTAATATAATAATGTATTGTTCTTTTTGTTACTCCTGCTTTTTCTGCTAGTTCCGATATTTTATATTCCATATATTATCACCTCGTTATAAATATTTTATCATCGTTACGTAATGATGTCAAGATGTATATTCAAAAAAAAGATGAGTATTAAAACTCATCTTCATTTGTCTCCATCTTCTTATCTTCTTGTTCTAACTTTTCTAGTTCTTCTAATTCTTGTTTGTGTTCTATTTCTTCTTCATCAACTTTTTCAGCCTTGTTATCTTTTATTATTGTAATTTCACTTGCTGGATATTTCTTTGATACCAAATTATCTCCATCTTTTACTTTTACTCTAATAATTTCTCTTAAAGTCTCTATATTATCAACTTCTCCTTCACCATCTGGTGTTTTAACAATAGCTCCAATACTTGGAAGTCTGTTTAATTTTTCCTCATAAACATCACTTTCGTATTTTAAGCAGCACATAAGTCTACCACAATTTCCTGATATTTTACTTGGATTAAGAGATAGATTTTGTTCTTTTGCCATCTTTATAGAAACAGCTTCAAAATCTCTTAAGAATGTACAACAGCAAAGTTCTCTTCCGCAAACACCATTTCCACCTATTCTTTTTACTTCATCTCTCACACCAATTTGTCTTAATTCGATTCTAGTTTTATAAATTGCTGCTAAGTCTTTTACTAACTCTCTAAAATCTATTCTTCCATCAGCTGTAAAATAAAATAAGATTTTACTGTCATCAAATTTATATTCTACATCTGTTAATGTCATAGCTAATCCATGTTCTTTTATTTTCTTTTGACAAGTTTTAAAAGCTTCTTTTTCTTTTCTTCTACATTCTTCAAAATGTTTATGGTCTCTTCCATTTGCAATTCTAATAACCTTTTTTAAAGGTGCAACTATCTTTTCATCTTCAACAAAACGGTTAGGAATTACAACTTCACCATACTCTTCACCTTGAGCAGTTTCAACTATTACTTTTACTCCCTTTTTTACTTTTAAATTTTTAGGATTAAAGAAATATATTTTACCTAATTTTTTAAATCTAACTCCTATTATATTTTTCAAACTACTTCCTCCCATATATTAAATAACATATTGTCTATACTCATATCATAATTTGCATTTTGATCAATTCTTCTCTTAGTATTTTCCACAATTTTTATACAATCTGTGTATTTCACATTTTCTTTTGATTTCTTTAATAGGATTATATTTATATAATCTAACATATCAAATATTTCATCTTTTGAAGTATATAATATGTCCAATTTTTTTATTAAATCTATTAAGTCTTCTTTTTCTATATTTTCTATTGCTTGTTCAATTATTAAATACTCTTCTTGTTTATCTTTAAGCTCTATTGCCTTTCCAATACTACCTTGAAATACATCTAACATATTGGAGGTAACATTCATATTATAATTTTCTTGTAAATATTTTTCCATCTCAGAATCACTGATAGAATTAAAATGTATAATCATGCATCTTGATTTTATTGTAGCAAGGAATTCATTTTCGTTTTCACCAATCAAGATTATTGTTACAAATTCTGGTGGTTCTTCCAAAGTTTTTAATAATGCATTTTGTGCTTCTTTTGTCATAAAATCCGCATTATCAATTATATAAACCTTACTTCTAGATATAATTGGCTTTTCTTGTACTCCCTTTTGCATATTTCTAATCTGGTCAATTTTTATAGTATTTCCATCTGGTTCTACTATAAAGAAGTCGGGATTATTTTGACCATCAAATTCTAGACAAGACTTACAATTATCACAGTATTTGTTATCACCTAAACAAAGAATAGCTTTTGCAAATTCTTTTGCTATCATCTTTTTACCAATTCCTGACTTGCCAACAAATAAATAGCTATGTGATACTTTATTATTATTTACTGATTCTTGTAATAAGTTTTTTATTTTATCATTTCCTAGAATATTTTGAAACATTTAGTGTTCTCCTTTTATTCTACTTTACCCCATTTATCTAATGGCCAAATTCTGATTGCTACTGTGCTCTCTATTTTCTCTAATGGGATACAACCAAATGCTCTACAGTCTGTACTATGATTTCTATTATCTCCCATTGCAAATATACAATTTTCAGGTACAATAAAATCATCAAAGCCAACACCTTGAACATCTGTTACTATTCCATCTTGTAGATATGGCTCATCTAACTCTTCATCATTAATATATACTTTACCATCTTTTATCTGTACATGCTCACCAGGAAGTGCTATTACCCTTTTTATATAACTTCTTTTTCCTATCTCTAAAAAGTTTTTAACAAACCATTCCCAGCCATTTCTCTCTTCATACTGTGCTATTGGATTAGATACATCTATTTCAGATGGTGAATATTCCAGTTTTGCTGGTTCTTCAAAAGTTATTATCTCGCCTCTTTCAGGTAAAGTTTTTGTTGTTCTTCCCCATCTATTTAACCATAATCTTTGATTTTGTTCCAAAGTTGGGTACATTGAACTCATCTGAACAACTGTTGGTGTTCCTATAAAATAACGAAATAACATTGCTAAGACCAATGCAATTATAATACAATATACCCATTCTAATACTTCTTTAACTGTTGAATTCAATTTTATCTCTCCCTTATTTTAACTTTAGTTTTTCTGACTTTTCTATTATACATTATTTTCTCAAATTTATCAACTAAAATTCCTGCTTTGTTGGAATTCTAATTACAACTTCAGTACCTTGTCCCACTACGCTTTTAATATCTATACTTCCACCATTTTTATCAAGTATTTCTTTAGCAATAGAAAGTCCAAGTCCTGTTCCACCCATTTCTCTTGTACGGGCTTTATCTACACGATAAAATCTCTCAAAGATTCTTCCTAAATCTTCTTCAGGAATTCCTATTCCATTATCAAATACTTTAATATATGCATCATTATAAACAAATCCAACATATATCTTTATCTCTCCACCGATCTTGCGTATATTTTATACTGTTTGATAATATATTCAAAACAACTCTTTCTATATCATCTTTATTTGCATAAACTGGTGGCACATCTGCTGTTACAAAACAATTTACTGTATGATTCTTTTTCTTTATCTCTATTCCTAGCTTGTCCTGACATTTTTTTACTAAATCGCCCAAATCAAAAGATTCTTTAGTTGCTGAATTCTTTTTATTATCATATCTTGAAAGAGTTAATAAATCTGTAACTAATCTTGCCATTCTTCTAGCTTCTGTTGCTATTACATTTAAGAACTTACTTTGTGTTTCTTTATCATACTCTCCTTCTAATAATGTATCTGCATATCCCATAATTGAAGTTATAGGTGTCTTTAATTCATGTGATACATCTGCAACTAATTCTTTTTGCATATTATCCAATTTTACATGTTCTGTAATATCTTGTATAACAGCAATTACACCATCTGGTCTTTCTGTATCATTTTTGAATGGTGCAAAAAACACATTCATATAATTGTCATCAACTCGTATTCTTTGTTCTGTTGATGTCCAATTCTCTAAATAAATAATTTTTTCCATATTAATATTTACATCATATTTTTTAAATATCTGGTCAAAAGTTTCGTCCTCTGGTCTTATACTCAAAAATTTCTTAGCTGCTGGGTTTATTAATATAACTTCACCTTGTCTGTTAAATGCTATAATTCCATCTGTCATATGTAAAAGTATTGTTTCTATTTGGTTTTTCTGTGTTGAAACTTCACTTAATTTTTCTTTTAACTCAGTAGTCATAAGTCCAAGGACATCTTCTAGGTTGTCCATGTCTGTTTTCTTTTTTGATTTTGTTTTCTTAACTCCATCTTTTGAATCTTCTTCTGCAATCTTTTCAGCACTCTTTATTAATTTATTAATTGGATAAATTACAAATTTAGATAAAAATACAAATATAATAATTCCCACAATTAAAAATACTACTGTGCAAATTATTAATGCAAAAAATGTATTATATTTTATATTTATAACAATATCTGAAAGTTCTGCTAAATTCTCTAACGTTCCACTTTCTATTCCATTATTTAATACATTTAATGAATATAAATAAAAACATCCGAAGTCCACCTATCAAAATTATTCCTACTAAGAAAAATACTAATATAATTTTAAACTGTATACTTTTAATCATCGTTCTATTTACCTCTATTTTACCAATTTTTCTATTTCCTCATATATTTTTTCTTCTGCATCTACTGTTGATATTTTTAATGCGTTTTCTCCCATTTTTCTCATTTCATCTTTATCTAAAACAATTTCTTCTATTGCTTTATTTAATTTTTCGCCATTTATTTCATCATTTAATATTATCTTAGCCGCTCCCACATTTTCCAATGCTTTTGCATTATACAATTGATGATTATGGCTTACATTAGGAAGAGGAACTAATATCGATGGTTTTCCTAAATTTGATATTTCTGTAATTGTCATTGCACCACTTCTAGAAACAATACAATCAACCACATTCATAAGCTCTTCCATATTATATATATATGGCATAATTTTCATATTTGGTATATTGTTAATATTTAAACTTAAATTTTCTAATTCTTCTTTTATATTATCAAATTGTTTTGGTCCTGTTGCCCAAATCATTTGATAATCTTTATTCTTTTTATCTTTTATTATTTCTACGATTGTATCATTAATCTTCTTAGCACCTTGACTTCCACCAAATACTAACACTATTGGCTTATTTATATCTAAATCTACTCCATATATTATTCTATTTTTTTCTTCATTCGAATACTTTCTTTTTTTTATCTTTACAGGTGTTCCTGTAAAAACAACATTCTTACAGTTTTTAATTCTTGGTACAGCATCTTTAAAAGAAACAAGTATTGTATTTGTTTTCTTAGCTAGCATTTTAACAGCTTTTCCTGGAAACGCATTAGATTCATGTAACAATGTTGGAACTTTCAAACTATGTGCAGCAGTAATTGTTGCTCCACAAATATATCCACCTGTTCCTATTACTATATCTGGCTTAAATTCTTTTATTATCTTTTTCGCTTCTCCGAAACCTTTTAGTGTCTTATACATTTTCTTTAAATTTTCTATTGATATTTCTTTACTTAAACCATAAGCATCTATTGTTTTTAATTTATATCCTGCTCTTGGAACTAAGTCATTTTCTAATCCTCTTGTTGTTCCAATAAATATAATTTCAGAATCTTTTTGTTCTTTTTTTATTTTATTTGCTATTGCAAGACCTGGATTAATATGTCCTGCCGTTCCTGCTGCTGCAATTATAACTTTCATATTTTACCTCCATATTTTATGAAATAAGAGACACTTTTATTATATATATTTCCAAAGTGTCTCAAAATTTTTATTCTTTTGCTGATGCTCTTGATATATTTAATAAAATTCCCATCTCACACAATAATATAAATAATGCAGTACCACCGGTAACTAAAGAACGGAAGTGGCATTCCTGTTGCTGGCATTGATGATGTTACAACTGCTATATTTATAACTACTTGAATTGCAATTAATGCTGTTATACCAATTGCAAGTAAACTTCCAAACATATCTGGTGCTTTCATTGCAATTAATATACCTCTCCAAATTAGTATTGCAAATAATATTATTACTACCACACAACCAATAAATCCTAATTCCTCTCCTAAGATTGAAAAAATAAAATCATTGTGAGGCTCTGGTATGTATAAATATTTTTGTTTACTTTCACCTAATCCTGCTCCAAATAGACCTCCTGAACCAATTGCATATAAACTCTGAATAACTTGCCAACCATCTCCTGTTGCATCCTTCCATGGATCTAAGAACGTTATTACCCTTTGTAAACGATACGGTTCTTTTACTATCAAAAATATTGCTGCAGGTATTCCAAAGATTCCACCAGTAGCTAGGAAATGCCAGAATTTGCAACCAGCCATAATCATCATAACTGAACAAATACCAATAATAACAATTGATGCGCTAAAGTGTGGCTCTAATAGAAGTAATACTATAATCGGTGCAAGAAAAAGTATGTGTTTTATGAAACCTTTTCCATATTTTGAAAGTTCATCTCTATTTTTCACTAAAATTCCTGCATAAAATATAATCATTAATATTTTTACTATTTCAGAAGGTTGAACTGATAACGTATCTGTAACATAAATCCATCTTTTTGCTCCATTTATAGTTCTTCCTGCTACAAGTACTAATGCAAGTAAAATAAATGCTATTACCCATGCATATTTATAAAACTTCTGATAAAATCTATAATCTATTTTAGATATAAATAGCATCGCAATTATTCCAAGCACTGCAAAAATAAGCTGTTTAGAGAAATATGAATAACTATTTCCATCTTCTGCTAGTGCTGACGGTGAACTTGCAGAAAGTACCATAATTAAGCCAATTGATAACAACAATAAAATAGTTATTACCAAGGTAAAATCTATTGGATTATTTACAAAGCTTGAAAAAGTTTTGTTCTTCTTTTTTGCCATATAAATTTCTTCCTTCCTTAACTTTTGTTTCTATTTTAATTTTATATTATTACAAGTCCAATTATACATAGTAATAATGTTACTAAACTAAATACTATTACAACTTTGTTTTCTTTCCATCCTGATAATTCAAAGTGATGATGTATTGGTGTCATTTTAAATACTCTATTTCCTGTCTTTTTAAAGTATACAACTTGAATAATTACTGATAATGTTTCAATTACTGGAACTAGTGCAATTACTAATAATAATAATGGCATTTTTAGATATAGTGCCATAGCTGAAACTACTCCACCTAAAAGAAGTGAACCAGTATCACCCATAAATACTTTTGCAGGATGTAAATTAAACATTAAAAATCCTAAAACTGCACCTATTACAACACTTCCAAAAATAGATATTTCTTGATGTCCAAACAATATTCCTATAATTGTAAGACATGTAATTATAATTGCACTCACACTAGATGCAAGACCATCAATTCCATCTGTTAAATTAACAGCATTTGTTGTTCCTAGTATTACAAGTATAGCAAATGGAATATAAATGTATATTGGTAATGTTATATATCCTTTCATAAAAGGAATATAAGTTTCTGTTCCTATATGTAATCCATATACTAAATAAACAACATATGCTACTGATATTATCAATAGTCCTAACATTTTATAACTTGGTTTTAATCCCTTTGTGTTTTTCAATACTAACTTTTTAAAGTCATCTATAAAACCAATTAATCCAAATCCTATTGTAAGTAATAATATCGGAAGTAAATTATGTGCCAAGTCTCCCTGATTATTTACACTTAGGAATACATATGCTCCTGTTATTACTAGTATCATGGAGATAATCATCATTATTCCACCCATTGTAGGTGTTCCTTGTTTTTTTAGATGAGACTTTGGTCCATCTTCTCTTTCTATTTGTCCTACTTTAAATTTTCTAAGTATAGGAATAATAATCATTCCTAATATAACTGTTACAAAAAATGATATAATTAATAGTGATGTTTCTATTTCCATTATTTTAAACCTTTCCAAAGACAGAAAATAATTCTATCCTCTATTTTATTTCTTTTGTTATTTCTTTAACTATTTCTCTTTCATCAAATGGTATTTTTTCACCATCTATTTCTTGATACATTTCATGGCCTTTTCCTGCAATTACCACAGCATCTATTTTACTTGCCATTTTAATAGCCTCTCTTATAGCTTCTTTTCTATCTAGCACAACTGAATATTTTCCTTTTGTCTTCTTTATACCTACTTCTATTTGATTAGCAATGTCTTGTGGGTCTTCGTTTCTTGCATTGTCTGTTGTAATAAATGTATAGTCTGCAACTCTTCCTGCTATTTCTCCCATTATAGGTCTTTTGCTAGAATCTCTATTTCCACCACAACCAAACACACAAATCACTTTTCCTCTTGTATATATTTTAACTGTTTTTAATATGCTCTCTAAACTTTCTGGCGTATGTGCATAATCTATCATAATTGGTATTTCTAATTTATTATCAACCATTTCTGATCTTCCAGGCACTCTTACTTCTAATAGAGCTTCTTTTATAATTTCTGGTGATATATTAAACTTTTTAGCTACACAAATAGCTGCAAGAGAATTATAAACACTAAACCTTCCAGGTATTCCTGTTTTTACTCTTTCATTTCTATCTGTTAATTTTACTTTAAAATCTGCATAAGTATTTGTTACTGTAACATCTCTTGCCATTACATTTGCAAAATTATCTATTCCAAATGTTGTAATATCACTTTTTGGAAATAGTCTTGGTATCTTTGCTCCTTGAACATCGTCACTATTTACTATTCCTACTTTACACATTTGAAATAACTTTAGTTTTGATTGTAAATAATCCTCCATTGTAGGATGTTCTATTTTGCTTATGTGATCCTCTGAAAAATTAGTAAATACTGCAATATCAAAATCACATCCTGTCACTCTATGAAGTTTTAAACTTTGTGAAGATACTTCCATTACAACAACTTCTACTTTTTCTTCAACCATCTTACTAAATAATTGTTGTAACTCTAAACTTTCTGGAGTTGTTCTATCGTTTGTCTTTATTTTCTTTCCATTTATACAAGTTTCTAAGGTTCCGATCAAACCTACTTTCTTTCCTGCTCTTTCTAAGATTTCTTTTATCATATATGAAGTTGTTGTTTTTCCTTTTGTTCCTGTTATTCCAATTAATTTAAATTTCTTAGAAGGATTTTTATAAAAATTACATGAAACTATTGATAATGCTTCTCTTGTATCTTTTGCCATAATAACAACAGTGTCAGATTTTACTTTAAAAGATTTTAAATCACAACCTTCTTCTATTAGAATTGCTGTTGCACCTTTTTTTATTGCTTCATTTATAAATTCATGTCCGTCATATTCAAAACCTTTTATTGCAACAAACAAATCTCCTTCTTCTACATTATTTGAATTACAAGCAATGTTTTTTATTTCAAAATCTAAATTACCTCTTGCTTTTAATCCTTCCAAGCCAATTAACAAATCTTTTAATTTCATAATCCTAAATCCTTTCGATTATTAATAATCATAGTCACAAAATCTTGTTTACAATTTCCGGTATATTATACATCTTTTATACTTTTTTGTATAGACCTTTTTTAGCTTTAATAGCACCTATTATTCCAGCTACTATCACCACAGCTATTGTTGCTGTAACTAATTGATTCATTCCCATTGATAATTGTAAAGCTTCAAATACTTTTCCTTGTCCTGGTATAATACTAACCCAAGTAAGTAAATTAAATCCAAAGAATATAATTGCTGTTTTTACTAAAATTGCTGAAATAGATGCTAATATATAATTTTTCTTTTTTTCTACATATATTTTTCTATATAAATAAACAAGTGCAAAGTTTCCAAGCCAAATTGCTGGTATCATATAAACTGTATATATAGATGCAGTTTTAAAAATAAATCCACTGCATATTGCTGATATACTAGGAAGTGTTATTATTCCTATAATTTTCTTATATCCTTTCAAGTTAATTCCTGCAAATATTAAAGCTATATTTACAATGCTTCCTACTACATATTGTGAATTGGTAGCTATAAAACTTGTTTTTCCAAAAACTATTTGTAATAATTGTGGTACTATAAAAGGCGTTAATAATGCTCCAATTGCAATTAAAACAGTTACTACTATTTCAGTTCTTTTACTTAAATCTACTAATTTTAGATCAAAACAATTTTCTTTTTCCATAAAATTCTACCTTCTTTCTTCCCTTCATACTATATCACACTTTTTTCAAAAAATCCATCTTATTTTAGATATATTTTACTTCCTTTATTAACTGTAATCCCTGCTTTAGGTGTTTGCTCTTTTATATAAGTATTTTTCTTATCTATTTCTTCACTGTCTGTTTCATATACAGCCTCTAGTCCGTTTTCTTTTAGTATATTCTCTGCCTCTTCCAAGCTTTTTCCCAAAACATCTGGTGTTTGAACCTCTTCTAATATCTCTGCCCCTTCACCTATCTGATTTACTTCCAAATATGGTAATATTTCACTAAAAATCTGTCCACCAACAGGTGCTGCAACGCCACCTCCTTGATGTCCTCCTTCTCCTGTTGGATTATAAAGTGTAACCAAAACAACTGCTTGTGGATTATCTATAGGAGCTACTCCCAAAAATGAAGTAACATATTTATTTGTATTAACCCCATCTTCTGACGTTCCAGTTTTTCCTCCTATTCTATATCCTACAACTTTTGCATTTTTACCAGTTCCTTCTGATACAACTGATTCCATCATACTAAGCACTTTTTCTGAGGTTTCTTTAGATATAACAGTCTCATCTTTTTCTACTGGAACATCTGTTATCTCATTTGTTTCACTATTTATTATTTGCTTTACTACTCTTGGCTTAACACTTGTTCCTCCATTTGCAATCGCTGATACTGCTGTTACTAATTGAATTGGTGTTATCTCAAATCTTTGGCCAAAACTAATTGTTGCAAGCTCTACTGGTCCTACTTTATCTTTTGCAAGGAATATACTTCCTGCTTCACCTGGTAAATCTATTCCTGTTATTTCGAGCAATTTAAATTTTTCCAAATAACTATAATATGTGTCTACTCCTAATTTTTGGCCAAGCCCTATAAAAACAGGATTACAAGAATTCATTAAAGCCTGCCTTAAACTTTCACTTCCATGTGGTCTATAATATCTCCAACATTTTATTCTGACACCTGCAACTTCAATTCCCCCAGTACATGAAAATTCCCCTTCATTATCTGTATCAGTAATTCCTTCTTCTAATGCAGCTGATGCTGTAATTAATTTAAAAACTGAACCTGGCTCATATGTATCTGCAATAGCCTTATTCCTCCATACAGCTTGAAGTGCAGTCGTTTTGTCTTGCTGTTGCATACTATCCCAATTTTGCTTTAACTCATCTGTATAAGGTTCAAATGGTTCATTTAAATTATATGAAGGATATGTAGCCATGGCTAATATATCACCATTTTGTGGATTCATTACTATTACATTTCCACCATCTGTACATTCATTGTCTATACACGCTTCCTCTAAATATTTTTCTACTATTGATTGGATATTTAAATCTATTGTTAGCACCAAATCATTTCCATCAACTGCTGGTACGTAATTTTCTCCTTCATCACCTATTTCTCCACCTTTTGCATCAGTATGACGCTGAATACTTCCTTTTTCACCTTTTAGTTCATCATCATATTTTGCTTCTATCCCATCTAACCCCTGATTATCACTTCCACAGAAACCTATTATTTGAGATGCTAATGTAGAATTTGGATAATATCTTTTTGTATCTTCATCAATATTTATACCTGTAAGTATTCCATTCTCTTCCATCCACATTCTTAGTTCATCTGTTTTTTCTTTTTCTACTTGCTTTACTATTGTCTCTATTGAGCTCCTTTTAGTTACCTTTTTTAGTACAGTTTCATAATCTAGTTCAAATAATTCTGACAATTTTTTTGCAACTTTTTCTTTATCTTCTTTAGCAATATTTCCTGGATTTACTGTTACAGTTTCAACAGTACTACTAATTGCTAGGAC
Source organism: uncultured Clostridia bacterium (assembly GCA_944392605.1). Classification (GTDB taxonomy): domain Bacteria; phylum Bacillota; class Clostridia; order TANB77; family CAG-508; genus CAG-269. Next base: position 61,680 of record CALXXE010000008.1, read on the forward strand.
ATTTTTACCAGTAGTATCATAAATAGTTCCTCTTTTAGGATTTATACTTCTATCTAATGTCTGCTGCATATAAGCCAATTCTTTTAGTCTGCTACCATCCACAAATTGAATAAAACCAATTCTACCGAACCAAACAAATTAAGATTAAGAAACAAATAAATAACATATTTCTCATTTTCCTTTTGTTAGATAGTTTTGTTTCAATCATAAAAAAACCTCCTATTTAATTCTATTAGGAAGTTTTTTATTTATTCTTTTATAAAATTTTTATCTATTTAATATTTTGTCTATAAGTTTTTGGAACCAATTTTGATTATCTTCTATCACAACTTCTTCAGAAGCTGATTCAACATAGTCTTTCTTTGGTAAACTTACATATATAGTTTGTTTATTTGTTAATTTTTGCATACCTAATTTTTCTTTTGCAAGTTTTTCTATATTAGTCAAATTCAAACCATTTTGTATACTAACCTTTGTTTGCTCATTCTCTTTTTGTAAAGAAGCTAATTCTTGTTTTAGGTTTTGTACCTCTGTAAATTTTTCATTTATCTGTGAGTTTCGGTAACTTATAGTAAGTAATATTCCAAAAATAGCAATAACAAATAAGGTTATTTTAATTTGTTTCTTCTTTTGTTCTTTTGATATTTGTACTTTTTGTCTTGGTACATCTTCTACTACTTTTAATTTTCTTTTTTGCTTTTGTGGTTTATAATCTGGCTCTAACTTTCTTGGATTTGTAGTATATTGATATCCACTTCTTGCCATAAGTTACCTCACCTCCTTTTCTTTAGCTATTATTTTCTCTCAAAAATTCTAAGTTTAGCACTTTTGCTTCTTGAATTTCTTTCTTTTTCATCATCTGTTGCTACAATTGGCTTTCTTGTAATTATCTCTCCTAAAGATTTTGCACCACATACACAATATGGTAAATCTTTTGGACATGTACATTTTCCTTTAGCATCAATATAAGCATTTTTAACTGCTCTGTCTTCAATAGAATGAAATGTTATTATACAAAGTCTTCCACCAGGTTTTAGACATTCTATACAATTTCTAACAGTGTCATATAATGGTTTTATTTCATTATTTACTTCTATTCTAATTGCTTGGAATGTTCTCTTAGCTGGATGTCCATCATTTTGAAATTTTCTTGGTATTGACTTCTCTATTATTTCTACTAATTCTTTAGTTGTTTCAATTTCTTTCTGTTTTCGATATTCACAAATATTTTTAGCAATTTTTCTAGAAAATCTTTCTTCTCCATATTGATAGATTAGATTAGCTAAATCTTCTTCCTTATATTTGTTTACTACATCTTTTGCTGTAAGTTTTTGTGATTTATCCATTCTCATATCTAATTCATTTTCACCTAGATAACTAAATCCTCTATTTCTTTCGTCTAATTGATATGAAGAAACTCCCAAATCTAATAAAATTCCATCTACTTTATCTATTTTTAAATGTTCCAATATATTTTTTATGTTATCATGGTTATCATGTATATATATAACGTTATTAAACTCTTTTAAGTTTTCCTTTGCAGCAGATAGTGCTTCTTCATCTCTGTCTATTCCAATTAGTTTTCCATCTTTAGATAATCTCTTTAAGATTTCTTTACTATGTCCTGCACCACCAAGAGTTCCATCTACATATATACCATCTTTCTTTATGTTTAAACCTTTAATGCATTCTTCTAACATAACTGGTTCATGTTTAAATTCCAATTTTACACCTCTGAACTTTTATAATGCAATTTCAGCTGGCAATTATAAAACTACCAGCTGTTTTTCTTTATATGTACTTTCTTTTGGCTTTTCTTACGTATAAAATGTTTAATTTCTTTTGTACATTTGTCTTTTGTACAACTTCATCTTTTGTATAAATTTTCTTCTGTAATATTTTCTTTTGTTTTTTATCTTTTGTTTTTTGTAATTCTTCTGCGACTTTTTCTTTTGTAACTTAAAATTTTTATCTTTTGTATTTTTATCATTTGTATCTATATAAACTTTTTTTATAAAAAGTTATATACCAAGCATTGTCATATTTTCTGCAATTTCATCAGCAGAAATATTTTCGTCACATCTATCCCATGTAGCTTTATCCCAAATTTCAAGTCTAGTTCCAACTCCTATAATAACAGTCTCTTTTTCTAAATTCGCTGCTACTCTTAAATTATTAGGAATTAAGAATCTTCCTTGCTTATCTATTTCACATTCTGTTGCTCCTGATAAGAAAAATCTTACAAAGTTTCTTGCATTTCTGTCTGATAGAGGTAATGATTTTAATTTTGTTTCGAAATTTAACCACTCATTTTGTGAAAACGCAAATAAACATCCATCTAGCCCTTTTGTTACGATGAACTTATCTCCCATATCTTGTCTTAATTTTGCTGGCATTATTAATCTGCCTTTTGTATCTAGAGAATGCTCGTATTCACCAATTATCAATTAGATTTCACCTCTTTCCACTTGGTCACCACTTTGTACCACTTCTCTCCACTTCTCCTAAATTTTAATATAACTTTTTATAATTTGCAATACTTTTTTCAAATTTTTTTATATTTTTTTGATTTTTTATATTTTTTTATCAGCTTATAATTCTATTTAAATTTGAAAATATTATATCTGTTTTCCTATAGAGCAAAAAAATAAGAAGGCTTTTAAACCTTCTTATTACTGAGCTCCACCACTTATTGCTTGTTTTAATGTAACTCTTATAATAGTTCCTTCTTGTACTTGTTCATCTGCCATATAATCTTGTGTTATTACAGTTCCTTTTCCTTCTATACTAATATTTAAATTCTTTTCTCGTAAAGCTGCTGTTGCTTGTGAGGCATTCATACCTTTCAAGTCAGGTACTACTACTGAAGTTGAAACTTCACTACCTTCTCCATAAAGAACTATAACTGAATTTTTAGATAAACTTGCACCTGGTTTTGGTGTTTGGTCTGAAACCAAGGTACTATTTGCATCACCATCAACATGAGTTATAACTTTAAATCCTGCGCTTTCTAATGTTTTTTGTGCCTCTGCTACAGTTTTATTTCTAACATCTGGCACTGTTATTAAGCTACTTGTATCTTCTGTTTCTGTATCTGTTGATGGTATTCCTAAATATGGTAATATTTCTGTTAACATTTGTGATACTACCGGTGCTACTAATGTTCCTCCTTGATGATTATTTTTTGGTGGATCATATAGAGTTACTAATATTACTACCTTTGTATCTTCTATAGGAGAAATAGCAACAAATGATGCAACATAACCAGCATCTGTATTTGTATAAATCGGCTCTGATGTTCCTGATTTTCCTCCAACTGAATATCCAGCAACTGCTGCATGTCTACCTGTTCCATCAGTTACAACTGATTCCATCATTGATTTTACTTGATCTGCTGTTTGTTTTGATATTACTTGTCTTACTTCTGTTACAGGAGTTTCAGTTACTGCCCCTGTTTCAGTATTTGTTACTTGCTTAACTATTCTTGGTTGTAATAATACTCCATCATTTGCTATTGCACATACTGCTGTTGCCATTTGAAGTGGTGTAATATTTAATCTTTGTCCAAATGACATTGTCGCAAGTTCAACAGGTCCTACATTTTCTAATTTTTGGAATATACTACTTTGTTCTCCATATAATCCTGAATTTGTTGAATCAAATAATCCAAATGCTTCATAATATTTATATAAAGTTGAAGCTCCTATTCTTTTTCCTAATTGCATAAATGATGGGTTACAAGATTTCTCTAGTGCTTCTCTTAAACTTAATTCACCATGAGCACTTGTCCAACATGATATTCTAACAGGTCTATCTGATGAAGCATCTTCAAATTCTTCATATCCTCTACATACAAAATCACCTGATTTATCTGTAGTTGTTATATTTTCTTCTAAAGCTACTGACGCTGTAATAAGTTTGAATACTGAACCTGGTTCATATGTTTCTGATACTGACCTATTAGCCCACATTTTATATAATGCTTCACTCTTTTCTTCAGAAGATAATGAATCATATGTTTCTGCAAGTACTTCATTAGGAGTATATGGTTCGTTTAAATTATAGTCTGGATAACATGCCATAGCTAGAATATCTCCATTTTGTGGATTCATCACTATTGCATTTCCACCTTTTTCGCAATTATTTTCTTCTACTGCTTGTTTTAAATATTTTTCAACTATTGATTGTATATTATAATCTATTGTAAGTGTTATATCACTACCGTTTTCTGCTGATATATATGTTTCTTCAGAGTCTGGTATTTCTTGTTGGTCACTTCCTTTTGAGCTTACTATCTTTCCTGGAGTTCCTGTTAAAACAGAATCCCATTGATATTCAATACCACTTAAACCTTGATTATCACTTCCACAAAATCCTATTACATTAGACGCTAAATTATTACATGGATAATATCTTTTTGTATCTTCATCAATATTAATTCCAACTGACACATCGTTTTCATCCATCCATTGTTCTAATTCATCTATTTTATCTTGCTCAACTTTTCTAGCAATAGTCTCCACTTGTGAAGTACTACTTACCTTTTCTAAAGTTTCATGATAATCCAATTCAAAAATATCAGATAATCCTTTTGCTACTTTCTCTTTTAATGCTTTTGTTGCTTCTTCATCGTTTTCTTTTGCTATTTTTGCAGGATTAATTGTAATAGTATCTACTTGCGCGCTTATTGCTAAAGATCTTCCTGTTGAATCATATATATTTCCACGTTTTGGACTTATTATTTGATTTATAGCTTGTTGATTATATGCTGCTTCTTTTAATGTACTTCCTTCTACAAATTGTAAAAATCCTATCCTACATATTAAAAGTACAAATATCAAAATTATTGCAACTAAAGATACTCTTAATTTCTTAGTTTGAATCATATTTTTTGAATCAAATGATGTTTTCATTTTTATTACATTATCACTTGAATTGTTGCTTTTTTTCTTATTTTTCACTTTACTTTTTTCATTCTTCTTATTCTTATCTTTTTTATTGTTCATAGGCACGCCTCTTTTGTTAAAATTTTATACAATTATTTTAAGTAAAAATCTAGAAAAAGTCAAGAAAATTCACACAATAATCACCTTTTATCCTTTATTTTTGATTTTCGTATTCTTTTAAAAAACTAGAAAGCCGATGGAACTAAATCCACCGACCTTCTAGCCAGTTCTCAGAGATTGGGTTTACGCTTCCTGGTAGGTGTTAGTAAACACCAAACCGTTCACCACCCATCTGTCTGAAGGATCAGGATGACCCTCTTTGTTAGCGCTTACGATAAAATCTCCGTCGCCATGAGGAACGCCATCACGATTGACTGTGAGGATTTCTCCCCAACTGGTGGCAACCTGAACCTGCTCTGTGGTCTGCTCAGCAAAGATAGTCTCTGCATCATCACCAACGATGGTTGCGATGTCGAACACGCCATCAGGAATGTTCTCCGAAGTAATCGGAGTTCCGTCGATAAACGTGTAGGTCTTTGCAAGCTTCTCGATGGTAACAGGCCACTCCTCACCCACTGTGCCAATGAGCTTGATGCACTTGTCATCAGTCGTGACGTAGTGGCAGTCCTCCAGATAGTTGTAGAGCTTAGTTCCAGCTGCTACCTTTTCCGCCTTCATCGTGTAGTTCTTCTTCCGGTATTCCTTCATTATGCTTTTCCTTTCCGCCCTCTCGGACTTGACAATTTTACCAATTGCCCATTTTCTCTAAGCTTTCTTTGCGGAGGTAATCCTCTCGCATACTATTATTATATCATATTTTATGTAAAATTTCAATCTGAACATCTCTTGAAAAACTCCTCTATTTGTTGTAAAATATAATAGATTTTTAATTTGAGAGGTAAAAAATGAGTAATATTTTAGAAGATACTAGATTTATTATGAAAAAATATCATATTAGGGCAAATAAGTCTTTAGGTCAAAACTTTTTAATTGATGACAAAGTTGTTGACGAAATAATTTCCGGTAGTGACGTAAATGAAAATGATTTAGTAATAGAAATTGGACCAGGTCTTGGTAGTCTTACTAAATCTTTATTAGAAAAAGCCAAAAAAGTCATATGTGTTGAATTAGATAATAAAATGATAAAAATATTAGAAGATAGATTTAAATTATATGACAATTTTGAACTTCTTCATAATGATATTTTAAAAGTTGATTTAAATTCTATCATAAAAGAAGAAAAAGAACATTCTGATATAAAAGAAGTAAAAATAGTTGCAAATCTTCCATATTATATAACAACACCTATCATAATGAAATTATTAGAAGATAAATTAGACTTAGATTCTATAACTGTTATGGTTCAAAAAGAAGTAGCAGATAGGTTAATTGCAACACCTGGAAACAAAGATACAGGAGCTATTACTTATTCTGTTTATTACTACGCAACTTCTAAAGCCATCTTAGAAGTTCCAAAAGATTCTTTTATACCAGAACCTGAAGTTACTTCTGAGGTAATAAAGTTAGAAATAAGAAAAACACCTCCTGTAGAAGTAAAGAGCAAAAAAGTTATGTTCAGAATTATTAAATGTGCTTTTATGCAAAGAAGAAAAACTTTATTAAATGCTCTTACAAATGCTAAAGTTTTTTTAAATAAAGATGAAGGTTTAAAAATCTTAAACAAGTTAAACCTTCCTGAAGATGTTAGAGCTGAAAAACTTACCCTTCAAGATTTTGCAAATATTACAAATGAATTTGTAAAGAAATAATTTCATTCCTTTTGGCAAAATATGAAGATAAAATTAAAAAATCTAATAAGATCAAATATTATTCTCGCTCTTATTAGATTTTTTATAATATTTAATACTATATTAATTACTTATTATAGACTATCGCATCTAAACCAGCTAAACTATCAAACTTAGAAATCCTTTTTTCTCCATTATATAAATATCTTCCTTTAACCTCTCCTGCTGATCCAGAATGGCGATATCTAAAATATTCAATAATATAATAATTAGTCCCAATAATTTTCCTCAAATTTATATCTTCAATACCTAATGATTTATTTGGCATACTATCTTTTATAATACTTTGTACAGTATCTCTATCAATATTAACCAATTCTTCATCAAGGTTTGAATCAATTTCAACTATATTGCCATTTTCATCATAATTTATATCATATGAATTTACATCTGTACGCTCGCCATCTTTTCGTATTAAATTCTCATCAATACTTACTTCTAAGCAATAATTATCTCCTATTGCATATTTATTTGTCTTTGAAGTAGTGATACCATTTTGATAATTAGATATTAATATTAGGTCACAATTACTGATTAATATTTTTTCATAAAAATATATTAATATAATTAAGACAATTGGAATTAATATTATAAAAATATAATAGCTCTTCCATTTAGTTTTATTTTCACTATCTTTAAAATTTTTTCTACAAAGTATCACAATATTTACTATTAATGCTGCAATAGCTAATAACATTATTATAAAGCATTCCGCAACTACTAATAGACTATCTCCCAAATCCATTTCTAGGTTCATATATTGTGGCAAAATAATTAAATCAACAAATCCAAAAACAATAAAAAAAACATTTATGATAATATTTTTTATACAAAATTTCTTATCTTTGTTTTTTATTGATAATACCATTAATATAATTGTTGTAACAAAAATATATATTGGTATTAAACTTAATGTAACCATTCTAAAACTCATAAAAACACCTCTCTTCTATTTTCAAAAAAATTATATCATAGACAAATTTTAATTTCAATTAACATTAGATTTTAAGTTTTTTTTTATAAAATTTAGAAAAAATACTATCTATAAATTATAAAATTCCTAAAAAGTATTCAAAAAAATATAATTTCATGTTATAATAGAAAAGAAGTATAAGATAGGGAGAAATATATGAATCAGATATTAGTAACTAAGAAACTGTATATTACGCCTGAGTTAAAAAGAAAAAAGAAGATTTATAAATTCTATTTCTTTTTATCTGTTTTTTTGGTGTTCTCTTTAATTTCTTTCTACATTTATGCCGAAGTAGATAGAAGTAAAAGTGAAGAAGCTTCTCAGTCAATTCTAGATGAATTTAACCAAGAAATAGATAATACAACAGCAGATAGTAATGTATTAATTGCAGTTCTAAATGATACATCTGAAGATAGTTCTTCACCATCAACAGATTCTTCACAAAATCAACCACAAAGAACAGTAAATACTTCAAAAGTTCAAACAACAAACGATGGATTTAATTATTCAACAATAGCAACTATTAATATTCCAAAAATAAACGTTAATTATCCAATATTGGATGGTAGAACAGACTCTACTGAAGAAACAGAAGCTCTATTAAAAATATCTCCTACAAAATTCTGGGGACCTAATCCAAATGAAGTTGGAAACTTCTGTATAGTGGGACATAACTACAGAGACACAAGATTCTTTAGTAAAGTACCTACTTTAGAAAATGGAGATTACATAGAAATAACTGATGAATCAGGAAAAACTGTTAAATATTCTGTATATGACAAGTATGAAGTAACTCCTGATGACGTAAGTTGTACCTCACAGCTTACAGACGGGAAAAGAGAAATCACTTTAATTACTTGTACAAACGATAGTAAAATGAGGGTTATAGTAAAAGCAAGAGCAGTTTAAGAGAACTAGAAAAACTAGTTTTCTTTTCTTTTTTATAACTCTATTTAATAAAACCTAAAATATATTCAACAAAAATATAATTCTCTCATAATATATTAGAAAGTATATATGGGAGGATTATTTTATGGCAAAGATATTAGTTTTTAATAATGACACTGATAGAATGGAATCATATTATAGAGGGGAATCAGAACCTATGCCATATAATACAAATGGAACTTTAAGAGTAAGAGAATTCAGAGGTTCTAGTAAGAGTAATATATTATGGACAACAAAAAGATGTATGCAAAGTTGGAATAGTCAAAGGTATATTTTCGGTGGTCCGATACCTGTAGGCTTTGCATTTAAAAGGCCTTATGAAGGAGGTCATGGTAACCAAAGTCAACATTATGCAGGAGTCGCATTTGATGTAGGTCAAACATTATCCGCTTCTAGAAGAAGACAATTATGGAACTCAGCTAACAATTCTGGTGTATGGTCATATGTTGAACCAATCTCACTTACTCCAACATGGGTGCACTTTGATAAACGAATATATTGATGATACATGCAAAAAGAAGGCTTAATTACCTTCTCTTATTTCTTCTATCAAATTATTAAATTCTTTTCTACTAATGTATTCCAAACTGGTAGCACTTAGTAGATTTTCTTTCTTAGCTAATTTAGTATATTCTTTTAAATTTTTTATATTTTTATCCTTCATCATTTGTAGAGATTTTTCATATGCTTCTTTGAAATTCATATTCATCACCTCTACTGTAATTATAGCACATTATGTTAAATTAGTGTGTCGAAACTCGTCGAAGTTTACTCATCTTTTACAAATCCCAATTCCTTTAAGCTTTTTTCTATTTTTTTAGTTTCTTTTTCTTTGCATTCATCACATAAGTGCTTTTCTAATTTATACCACCCGTTAAAATTGAATTTAACTTCAAATTCTCCCAACTTTTCATAATATCCATCATCATACTCTTCAGATTTTCCTAAGAATTTTCCGCAATCATCACAGTAAAACTCTACTTCATCTATATTCATAATTTTTTTGACATTTATATGTTTTTCCATCTCAAATACCTCCTTGGACATTATAACATTTCTTTATTATTTTATCAAATCTATAAAGGCTTGTTTTTATTGATATATCAAGCAAAAATTGAATTACGATAATCGATTTTAAGATGTTTTATTTTTTTATTAATGAAATTATATGGCGATTTTTCCATTTTTTTATACTGCGAGAGTAAAATAATAGTATATAAGATGTTTTGTCTAACATTTTATATATTATATTAAGCGTTTTAAAAAAAACGCAAAATAAGTTTGAAAGGAGTGATTGTTATGGATAAACATAACAATAAATCAAAAATTAACATGGAGGTGGAAAAGGATATGAAAATAATTGACATGCAATTAAAACGCTTAGCTAAACTAAGCATAAAAGACTTAAAAGAAGCTTACAGAAATTATGATGTATCGTGGATATACATAGTCGAGCTAAAAGAAAGAAAATACATCACAGAAGAAGAAATGAATTTCATCGTTGATTTCTAAAACAAAAAATAGGTAGACTAGATATACTAGCCTACCTTTATTTAACTCCACCTGTCCATTTAGCAAAACCTATCTTGTAATTATTAGATCCATCTACTTTATATCTTACCATTGGTCTTCCATTAAATATTCCAAAGCAATCGCATTCTTCTCTTGGATTTAAGTATCCTATTTTCTTTGTTAAAGATGTATCTGCGTATATATTCTCTATTGTACTTCCATTGACATATTTTCTCACTTCTTCGTCACTTCCTCCACTATAATCTTTTTCTTCTACTGGTTGTGTTTGTAATCCTAATTGTTCTCTTATTTTATTTAGAAATCTTTCCCAACCTAAATCTAAAGTTCTGTGTGGGCAATACTTTCCGCTATAATCTTGGTGCTTAGAAACTTTTTCTATTCCCCAACCATATTGCTTTAAAAGATATGCTATATAGCAAGCTGCTAGATTCTCCGCTTCTTCAAAACGTTCTCCACCAGATTTAGAATAGCAAATTTCAATATTTATTTTATGAGCATTTCCACTTCCGTATCTACCATCCCCTGCCGCATAGCAACTTCTATCAAAAGGCAATCCTGTTACAACTCTTTCATTATCTACTGCGGCATGAAAAGATACCTTATTGTTGTTTCCTATCATATAAGATACTTCTGCCATAGCACTTGCATCATTTGCTGTATTATGTACGCATATTCCATCTTTAGTTGTTACATCAGGACATTTTACAGAATACTTAGATGTTGGGCATGTTACATTAGTTATTTGCATTGCCTTCACCTGCCTCATATTCAACTTCAAATGTATTTTTTGCTATATTCTTTTGGTATAATTCTTCTGAAAAATCTACTGTTTCTTCAAAAATATTATCTTCCATCTATGTTTCCTCCTTTTTAGGCACATAATCTAGTGCTTTTTTTACTGTATCAAATACATTCTGTACGAACTTCTTTACTGCCTCTCTTGTAATAAAAAATTGCAATGGTGTTGGCAACATTGCAATAACTTTATCAATAACATAATTTAGTTTTTCTTGATTTTCTCCTTGCTGATACATATCTTCTGCCTTTACGATCATTTCTGTAGCAAATTCTTTTAGTCCTTTCTTTTTAATTTGCCAAGCTAACCAAATAATAAAAGTTATTACAACTATTGCTACTATTACTATTCCTAAAATTGTTTGTAGCTCCATAGCTAATTCCTCCCTTCTTAATTAATTCCTATCTTTACTAATATGAACGTTACTATTGCTGTTACTACTACACTTATTATTGTTCCTGCTAAATTAAACCATCTTTGACGTGGTTGCTCTTTTATTCCTTCTACGTCGTGTTCTATAGAACTTACTTTTTCTTTTAAATTAGATATATCCTTACTATTTTCCTTTGAATTATTATAAGCTCTATATGTTGTATCTTCTATTTTTTTATAGTCATCAATCTTACTTTCAATTACCGCTAAACGCGTTAGCACTTGTATTTGAAAATCATTTTCTTTATCTTCCATTTTTCTTCTCCTTATTTATACCCAATGACTTTAGTTATTTTTATATAATTAGTTTTATCAAAATTCATTGCTAAATCACTGGAAATTAATTTTATTGAATAATATCCACAATTTGCATTTATTGGACTAATTTTATTTTCGTATATAGCAAACTTTGAAAAAACTTCAATTAAATCATTGCCTAATGTGTAACATAACTTTTCAAAAAAAGTTTTATCAATAGTTGGGTTATCTATTTTTATTACTTTTTCAGTATCTGTAGCTTTAACTACTATTTCAATCGTTTTGTAATTTGTTATTTTGTCATTTAAATTTATTTCTGTAGAAGAACCTTCCTCATTTTCATAAAGAACTGTCCCTTTTAACTTTTCTACTTCTTCTTTTAATATTAAATTTAGAGGTTTACTCATATAAGCTCACCTCTTTTCTGTTTATAAAGTTACTTATATATATATATATATATATATATATACGGACTGTAGTGTTCTAGCGATTTTATTCATAATATCTTCCTCCCTATTATTCTAAAACTTCAACCGATAGAGTCGGATTTACGAAACTATCTAATGCTATAGTTCTAGCAGAATTTGAATTGTATACACTTACAAAAATTCCATCTCCTTCTTCTACATCTATATTTTCTGCATCTACATAAAGCATACTTCTTTCATTTCCTTGCGAACCATAACAAATAGCATTTCCGCAAAATTTCTTCGTTGTTTTTATTATTTTTTTTGATTATTTTTATTTCTGCATAAGCTCCAACAGATAGTAATATTACATATATTTTTGCTTTAATATCAATTTTCTTAATGTTTTCTCCTATTACTATTTCTTTGTTTTCCTCGTCAAAATCTAAAATATTTTTATTTCCAGATTTTCTAACAATATTAAAACCTAGTTTTAAATTTTCTAACCCTGCAATTTCTTGTCTTTCGTTAGATTGAACTACAATTTTACTTTGTTTTTTTAATTCTAAAATAAGAGGTTTGCTCATTTTTTCTTCCTTTCCTAGTCACAAACCTCTATTCCAAAACTTCTACAGCTAAATATCTCGTTATAAAACTCTCTAAAGCAATTGATGCTGCTGTATTAGAATTGTAGGCCAATAAATAAATTTTATCTCCTTCTGTTACGTCTACTATTTCTGCTTCTGCTGTTATCACTGCTGTTTCATTGCCTTGACTTCCATAGGCAACACTATTTGCTAAAACATTAGTATCAGTGTTTTTAGCTATTTTAATTTCTAAATAAGCTCCCGTTTTTAACAAATTTCCATAAACTTTAGTTTTAGCAGCAATCTTTTTGACTCCTTTTCCTATCGTAATTTCATTGTTAGAAAAAACAAGATTTTCTATCTTACCACAAAATTCAGAATCAGCAAACGTTACTTTTGCTTGAGATTTTGCACCAATAGGTTGTCTTACTTTTGAGGTTGCAACTATTTTACTTTTATTTTTCAACTTTAAAATAAGAGGCTCGCTCATATAAGCTCACCTCTTTTCTTTACTAAACTATCTGTGTGTGTGTGTGTGTGTGTGTGTGTGTAGAGCATCAACGGTTCTAGCCATTTTCATCTCTCCTTTCTAATTTCTTACTATAATTTCTAAATTACTTCCAGAAGGTACAGTCCAATCTTTGAATTGAATATGTGTACTATCTACTTCTATGTAATTTTTTTCTTTAATTAATTTACAGCCTTCAAAAAATACACTTAAAGAATCATCTCCAAGTGTATATTCAGGTACTGTATAATTCGTATTTTGCATTATTTCTTCTGTAGTGGTCACTGAAGTGACAGATATTGTCGGGTTCTCTCCAGGCTCACCTTTATCCCCTTTAGGGCCTTGAGCACCTGTGCTACCCTTTTCGCCTTTTAAGTTTTTGAATGCAAAATTAAAAGTTTTTGCTGTATTTGTTCCTCCTGTAGTCACTACAACCGATGGAGTTCCTACATTATTATCAATTGTTGCTGTAACATTTCCAAATCCTGCCGCTGCTCCAGTGTCTCCTTTTTCTCCTTGAATACCTTGTAATCCTTGTTGACCTTGAATACCTTGTGGTCCCTGCTCACCTTGGGGACCTTGTGCACCAGTTTCTCCCTTATCTCCTTTTTCGCCTTTCAATCCTTGAGCTCCAGATAAATCTGTTAAAAATGTAAAATCACTTGAACCTTTAACATATAATTTTGCATTGTCTGGGTCCTCAACATTAGAAGTAATAAGAACAAAACTTCCTTCTTCTACATTTGACTTGTCTGTTTCCATATCTTCTACAGATGAGTATGTTTTAAATATAGAAAAATCTTTTCCAGGCTCTCCTTTTTCACCTTGAATCCCCTGAGGTCCTTGCTCTCCTTGCTCACCCTGAACTCCTTGTTCTCCTTGTACCCCTTGAGGTCCTTCTGGTCCTATGTCACCTTTATCACCTTTAGGCAATGTGAAATTTAATACTTGATTAGGTGAATTACCACTTATAGTAACTTTTGCTTCATTTCCACTAACAACTGTACCTATTGATAATGTATTTGAAGGTCCTACGTCACCAGTTTCGCCTTTCTCTCCAGCATTTCCTTTTTCTCCTCTAGGTAGTATAAGGTTCAAAACTTGATTAGGAGGGTTTCCAGTAATATTCGCACTAGCTTCTTCTCCTGCTTCTACTGTTCCTATAGTTAATACATTGGCTGGCCCTACATCGCCTTTATCTCCGTTTTTCTCCCTGAACTCCTTGTTCTCCTTGGATACCATTTTCTCCTCTTGGGCCTTGTTGACCTTGAATACCTTGTGGTCCCTGTTCTCCTTTATCTCCTTTAGGTAATATCAAATTTAAGATTTGATTTGGTGCCTCGCCTGTTATGCTAGCTTCTGCCTTTTCTCCTTTAATAACTGTTCCTATTATTAAAGAATTTGTAGGACCTATATCTCCCTTATCTCCTTTAATACCTTGCTCGCCTTGTGGTCCTTTTTCGCCTTGTTTTCCTGGTTCTCCTTGTATTCCTTGTTTACCTTCAGGTCCAGTATCTCCCTTTTCTCCTCTGGGTAATATAAAGTTTAAAGTTTGATTTGGCGAATTTCCGCTTATGCTAACACTTGCTTCAGCTCCACTTTCTACAGTTCCTATTGATAATACATTTGCTGTACCAGGAACTCCTTGTGGTCCTGTATCGCCCTGGGGTCCTTGCTCTCCCTGAGGTCCTTGCTCCCCTTGGTCTCCTTTTGGTCCTTTTAGTCCTTCTAACTGTTCTTTTGTAAAATCTTGATATCTAAACGGTTCTCCTTTATCTCCCTTGTCCCCCTTATCTCCTTTAATAAGCGGAATATTTGTTAATCCATCTATTTGAATGTTCTCTACGTCTATATCTTTTAAATCATCTAAAATTATCATTATTTCTCATCTCCTTGAAATGTTATTTCATCTGTTAATGTTATAGTTCCTAAACTTAATGTTTTAACATATTCTCCTATTTTCAATTCAATATCATATTGATAACTTCCATAAGCTAATTTAGATGTATCTTTAGAACTTAATTCAAATTGATAATATCCATCAGAAAATGTTATATCTGATGGATATATTTTTTGGATTAATATTTTTTTACTATTTTGATTTTGCTTAACTGTAAAATATAATTTTTCATCATCTGTTAATTGTATAGGATTACCATTGCCATCTTTCAATTGAAATTGAATATATTGAGTATCACCTCTTATAAACTCTAGATCCATTTTATCCTCCTACTTGAAACTCATTGTTCCATTTTTATATATTTGAAAATTATTAGTATACATTTTAAATATTTCTAATTTTTCCTCTGATGTTTGTCCTGGAATATTATTTATATATTGATATAATTTCTTTTGCTCGGCATCAGTCAATTTGTATTGCTTTCCTAAAATTAAAAGCTTTTGATTATATGTTATATCCATGTTATTTACATAGTTATAAACCTTTTTCTTTTTACTATTAGTAACTGTTTTTCCTTCTAAAGTTCCATCGTCTTTTTTATCACTTTCAAATTTCTGTTGTTTATACTTTAAATATTCATTTATATTTATATTGCTTTCTTGCAAAACATTTGCATAAAATTCATCAGACTTACCAACAGTATTTGTATAAATAGAGCTTTTAGATTTCAAAGGTATATCTGTTTCTTCTAGTATCTTTATTTTTTCTTCTGATTTTTCTACTCCAGTTATTCTTCCCAAGTATTTAAAATAATCAGAGCCTTTTCCTCCTTCTTCTTCTATACTAGTTACTGTATTGTATAGTGAACTTGTCTCAATTTCTACTTTCTTTTTATTTGCATAGTCAACTTTATTCTTTTCATTTGCATATTCATATATTTTACTTACTGCTTCTGTCTTTTGTTCATTATTCATATCTTTATATTCTTTTGAACTTGTCAAACCTTTTAGTAGTTCATATGAATTTTTACCATATTGTTTTTTATATTCCGCATATTCTTCTGATGTCATTCGATACTTTTCTCCATTTAAAGTAAAATCTTTATTTATACTTGTATTTGGCAATACTGATTTTTCTCCAGTTTCTTCATACAAATCTGATATAGCATTGTCAACATTAGTACTTTTTAAATCTTTCTCTGTCCATGGGAATGTAGTTTGTTGTAAAGCTCTATAAAGTGGATTGCTGTCTCTTTTTAATGTATTTCCCCATACATCAGTTTTAGCTGGCAATAATTGACTTGCAAATGGTATTTTATTTAATATTTGCTTGCCTGTACTATCTACGGCTTTTGCAAATGCATTCTTCTTAGTAGATGTTGTGCTTCTTTCTGTGTCATCAACTATTTTGGCTATTTGTCCTCCTAATGTAGGGAAAAATTGATTTATGTAAGACTCCCCTGCATTAATTGCTAAGTTTTGAAACACTTGTGTATCTCCTTGAGAAAAACTTTTAATTGTATTTGCTAAGCCTGACAACATAGACATTTCTATCATAGGGTTCATTGCACTGGACATTGCATCTATTCCGTTTGATACCCTATCTAATATATCCTCTGTTGTTTGTTCCTCATCTGCATTTTTTATATTGTAGTTTAATTCTGCTCCTATAAATAAAGGTATGGCTGTTGGAGCTAACCAATCTAGTGAATATGATTTATCTCCAATTGTTATAGAAAATGGTTGATTTCCTCTATCTTCTTGATAATACTGATTTTTCTGGTCATCATCATCACCACTAGCTGATAATATTCCAGCTTGTGCTAACGCATATCCCACTGTTGCTATTCCTGTCCCAGTTAAACCTTTTGCAAGATTATCTATATATTGATTAGCTGTAATCTTTCCATTTTTTAAATTCACTACGTCTAGTGTAAAAGATTTTATTAAACCTAATGGACTATATGAAGCCCCTGTTTTCGCTACATTTATAGGTGTTTTCTTAAAAGGTATTACAGCTCCTGTTATTAATCTAGTTGCTGTATTCTTTTTTTCAAACTGGGCAATCATTGATGCCATTGCACTCTGTTGATGAAATGTGGCTTCTTGAGCCTGTTCAATAGCATACTTTCTTGCTTTTTCCAACTGTATATCCGCTTCTCTTGTTCCTGCTGTTAAGTCTGCTTCTGTTAGTTTATTAGCAGTCATATAATCAGCTAATGATTTTTGGTATGCTCTTTTTAATCCGAAAACATCTTCTACTTCTAAAGCTTTACTATTTAAGTTGTACAATTTTCCTAATGTGTTTTCTAACAAGTTGCTTTTGAATGTTCTTTGATATTGTTGAATTAGGTTTCTTGTATCAAATTTGCTTTCATTATTTAACCTAGACATCACGTTATCTACATCAGCTTTAGCAAATTTTCTTGTTTCTCTGCTAGCTGGCTTTAAAGTTTTTGTTCTTTTATCTATCATTCCTGTCTTTTGTGCAACTGCTTCAAGTCCACCTGCCACCTTATTTTTTACAGTTTGTACACTTGCCATTGATAAGTTTCCTAAAATATTTCTAATATGTGTTTTAGGATTTCCTAACATAGAAAAGTACCTCCAACTATCTATTTTTTCAATAGTAGTTTTCGGTACTTGATTAGCTAATTCTTTTGCAACTTCATCTATATTGCTTTCTAGATTTTCTTTACTAGAATTTGTTATCTTTTCTATCATATCTGTAGTTAATTCAAACTTTTTGCCTTTTCCTTTTGTTCTTTTGTCTATGTCATTATTCATTCTATCAATTACTTTTTGTAAATAAACTGCTTGTCCTTGTGGTGTTTGTCTATTTACTAAGCTCATTGCTTGAACTGCTTGTCCTAATTGTGTCCCCGCTAATGCAACATTTTGTATGCTATCTTGTAATTTTTCTTTATCTCCTATTTTTGAATAATATTCAATTAATCTTTCTCCAGTTGCTATATCTGCTGCTGTTATTCTATCACCGTTTTTTACTTTAGTTGCTAATGCAATTGCTTCATTATCTGCTCCATTTCTCTCAATTCTACCATCGGCTATTTCTAATTGTCTTTCATTGCTATCTGGTACATAAGTATCTGTACCCATTAATTCCTTCGCTATTGCTTTTGCCTCTGGAGAAGTATTGGAGCTTTGCATAATTGATTTATAATGCTTTCTTACTTTTCCACCTTCTGATACTGGTAAACTCATTGTAGTTACTTGTTCGTTGTCTTGATATAATACATTATAAGAATCTACTTTTTTATTATTTATAGTCTCTTTAGTTGGCAATCTTAACTCTTGAACTGTCTTTCCTTCACCTCTTTGCCCTATTTGATTATTTAAAAATTCTTGCCAAGCACCTTCGGATTTTGTTGAGTGTTTTATATTAAAATTTCTATCTTTAGGAAGTCTATATAATGTGTCGCTTATTAAAAAGTTCGTGTTTTTTCCTTTGTTTTCTACAAAACCATTTTTTTTATACCAATTTATTAATTTATTTTTTGTATTATATTCACTCGTTGGCGTTAAAGTTATTATCTTATTGTTTTTGTCAGCATAAGCAATTATGTCACTAAGAATATTTTGACCAATTCCCTTATTCCTTAAATTTTCTTTTACTACTAAATTGTTAATACTTATTGTATTATCCTTATTTTCAAATATATTCAGCTGGTCCGTTTGTGTCTTATACTTCTTTTTTATATTCTCTATTGAATCAGCTTCTGTTCCTTTTAATCCATTCCATATTTGCTCGTCATTATCTCGTAAAGTCGTTTTATTAATTTGTTCCATATTTTCTTGATTAATTTCATTACTATTACCATCCTTTTTAGGATATTTAAACATATTGTCTTTTATTCTGTCAATAGTTCCTCTTTTTTTCATATAAGCGTCATAATCCCTATGTTTAGGGTTAGCTTTTGAACTTTCGGGAGCAACATTTCGTACATTTCTACCATTATATTTTTCATCTATAAATCTTTTACTAACATCTTCCGCTTCTATTTCGCCAAGATTTTCATAATATACTTTTTTACTTAATTTTGATGTAATGCCTGTTTCAAATCCTTCTTTAGTTTGTATTACGTGTTGAATTTCGTGTATTATAGATTTTTCAAGTTTTTCATTGTTTCCTATTAAATTATTACTTAATGTTATAGTATTGCTATTTCTATTATAATTACCACTAATTCCTTTAGACTCTTTAAATTCTACTTTTATCTCACTTAATTCTGGATACATGGTAAATAAAGTATTATGATTTAAGATGTTTCCTAATTTGTTAGAAGAATTTTTCTTTATATTATCTTTAATTGACATTCCTTTATCAGATATTTCAAATTTCCAGTCACCATTTTTGTCTTGAAACCAACCAGTATCTTGTCTTATGTCTTCATTATTTATTCCTGCTCTTTGCATTTGTTTAGCTCTATTAAGTCCTTGTTCTATTGTCATATATGTTGCTGGTTCTTGCTTTATAGCATTATTTAATCCTTTTTGCCCCACAAAGGAATATCTAGTTTGATTAGTTTCTCCTTGATATGTTTGTCTATAAGCATTCTCAAATTTGTTTCTTATATCTTCCCAATATACTTTCTCTATCTTGTTGCCTGTTATTTTATTTACTTTATCAACTACCCAATCATATATTCTTTCAAATACTGTTGGTTTCTCTGTACTTAATGAATTTACAAAGTCTTGGTCTCCTAATTTTTGAGCTAAGGTATCTGCAACTTCTTCATCATCTACTAGGCTTTTGAAATTTTCACTATTAGGGTCATATACTTGTGAATATGTATTTTCTAATGATTGTCTAGCTTCTGTATATCCTTGCATTATTTTATTTCTATCCAATATTAGACTCTTTAATTCATCAAATTCTTTCGTTCCCGCTAAATCGTGCGTTAACTCGTGAATACTTATTTGTTGCATTGTGTCCTGTGTATTTCCATTAGGATTAAATATAACTTCTCTTGTAGTATTTCCACTTTCATCTGTAGATGTTCTCCATATAGCATTTTCATTATTATTGTTAAAATATGATGCATCAAACCTTCCTGAAATACCTCTATTAGATAATACTTGATTTACTGTTTTTATTGTTTCATTGTTTGTGTCTAAATTATAAGCTCTTGCACTATCTTCAAAATTCAAATTTGATGTGTCTATATTATTTTGATTTTGTTGTTGAAATATGCTATTTGTCTGAGTACTCTCATTGTTATATGCATTATTTTGTGTATTTGTTGTTCCTTCGGTTTTTACTTGGTCTACATTATCTACTGATAAATTTTCATCTTTTATTATTTTTTCAGCTTTATTTACTAATTCTTTTGTATTAGAATCTATATTTTCATCATTTTGTATCTCTTTATATGTATTTCCACCTAGTCCCAATAAATTAAGAACAATAGTCGTTAAGACTGTATCTCTACTTGTTGTTCCTAAATCATTCAACCATTGTTCTCCTGTAATATCTTTATTGTTTACTAATTTATCTATTACATATCCTGCTTGATTTTCTAGGTTTTCTTCTAATGCTTCACCACCGATTTCATATACTTTTGACGCTATTCTTCGTCCCATATCACTTGATACCTTTGACTTTATGGTATTCTTTGCTATATCATCTAAGGATCCACCACCTAAGAAGTTACCTCCTGTTATTTTTTCAATTCCATAACTTGAAGTACCCTTTAAAATACCTGTTAAAAGTGCTTGTCCTTTATTATCTTGATTTTCATTTAGAGTGTCTAAATAACTATCACTACCTACATTTACTGCTTGAACTACATTTCCTGTTCCTGGTGCCATTGCATTTGCTAATATTGAAGGTATCATTTGTCCTATTGTTCCTGAAATATTTGATGCCGTCTGTACAACACCATTATCTATTTGAGAAGTAGTATTTTGATATTCATTCGTTATTATTTTAGCTGCATCTACTATATTTTTTTTAGAAGGAGCATTAGAAATTTGAGGACCCATATCCTGTACGGCAGCTGCTGTTTTTATTGTTGAATTTAAAGCTTCTGCTGGTATTCCCTTTAATACGTGCCCTACAGACGACCAATAATTTCCTTCTTGAATATCTGAATTTATTTTTTGAGCTTCTTCTTGACTTTCTTGTTGCTTTATGTATTCATTAACTTTTAAAATTAATTTAGATTGTTCATCTTTATCTTTTACTAATCCTTTTATTCTGATTGCTCTTTCTCCAGCATTGTCTATAGATGCCAGATTTTTCACAATCTCGTCACTAAAAGTTTGATTATTATTACTTGATGTGCTATTAAGTATATTTTGAGTTTCATTCTTATTCTGTTCCTTAATTCTTCTACTTAATATGTCATTTCCGATTGAAATTAGTATTAGCCATATTATTATCAGCTTTATTTTGAACTTGTCCCCATATATCAGTATTATTATTTTTATTAAAATATTTTTCTCGTGTATTAGTTCCATAGTACATATCGTCAATAACACTGTTTATAACTTCATTTGACTCTACTTCTTTTCCTTGTCTTTCGGCAACATATTGTTTAAATCCATCTAAATATTTCTTTTTTTCCTCATCAGATAAATCGTTGAAATTCAATTCCTAGCCTCCCTTAAAAATTCCCAAAACACTCTTAGGAACATTTATTATTTCTTGCAAGTAATCGTATGCCTTTGCATAAGCATCTTCATATTCGCTACTTCCTGATACACTTAAATTGCCACTTTTCTTTGAGCTACTACCCGAGCTAGATTTTTTTTTTGAAAGATTGAACTGTTGTTGCCATTGACTATCTGTTACTGCATCTCTTTGTTGTTGATAATCAAATTCTTTTTGTCTCCATTGGTTTTCTATTTCATTTTGTCTTACTTGCTCATCAAATGATTTTTGCCATTGCTGGTCTGAAATCCTATCTCTTTCTTGTTGATATAAGTATTGCTCTCTATTTTGTCTTAATTCATAATTTTGTGTTAGCAATTGTAACCTTTGAGAATATAAATCTAAAGCTGCTTGAGCTTGCTGAACACTTCCGTTTTGCCTAGCTTGTGTTATCTTAAAGTCGTAGTCTGCTTTTAACTCATTTGCGTTATTTAATGTATCTGTAACACTTTTTTGATATGTATTATATAAAGCTGTTCTTGTACTTTCTGCATATCCGCTATTTGCTAAACCTTGTTGTGCTAATTGTTCCATACCAGCACCATATTGATTAGCTTGCTTCTGCCAACTGCTATATAAACCTGATGTTGTTTTTTGTGTTTCTTTATCTAACTTTTCTTTTTCTCTATTTAATTCATCTACTTGCATTTGTGTTTGTTGATTTATTAAATCTGTTTGTTTTTGCTCTTGCTGATTTAACAAATTATTTTGTTGATTAACTAAAGTATCTAAATCTTCATATCCTGTTGCCAATAAATTCACCTACTTTCTAATTATGAAACTTAATAAACTATCTTTCGGTACATCAAATTTAAATCTTATCGTACTACTATTTCCTGTTCCTCTTTCTACATAATGTTCATTTATTATTAAAAATTGTCCTTCAAATAATACATCTAAATTACTTGTATTTACTTTATATGTAGACGGAATAGTATAGTCTTCATCTTCTTTTATTTCAGCAAGAGTTTTTACATCATACTTATATGTTTTTAATATTTTCTTTGTTACTTCTTCGTTTGCTTCGTCTGTTTGTTTTTCAATTTCTGGTATTAACGTATTATTTATATATTGTTTTAAATCGTCCCCTGTTTGGTCGAATTTTTTCTTTAATTCATCTGCTCCGATTGCTGGAGTATCTGGTAAACTCTGTATATTATTTGTAACTACTTCACAATTAGTTAAGTCCATAACTTCCTCCTACTTCTTTACATATCCCCCTACAAAAGCTTCTATTACTGCACTATATAAACCAAATGGCTTATCTTTTTCATCAGAATAGAATTTTAGAGATATTTCATTTATTTTTTTCTCTTTTATTTTGTATATTAAATATGATTTATTAGATGTTATAAAACTAAAATTACTAAAATCTATATTTAAAAAAGAAAAACCAGTTGCTGATTTTTCTGTTGCATACCTATATTCATCTGATTTATCTGTCTTTCTTGCTACTTTTATTATTCCATTTGGAATTGTTTTAATTTTAGCAAGTCCTCCTCTTTTATTTGTTGTTTTTAATTGATTATTATATCCAAAGTTATCCATTGGTGTTGTCCAATAACTATTTATCGCATTATCGTTATCGTTAGTTCCATCTAAAATAAAAATAGCACCGTCTTTAGTCCCAATATAAAGTTCATCGTTATATTCCTTTAAAATATTAGGAGCTACATTAGATATATTCCAATAAAACCACTCATATTCAAAACTGTTTAAATTTGCGTATTTTTGTCTACTATCTGCTAAAAATACTTTTCCATTTACTAAGATTAATAAATATCCTTTATACTCTGTTAATGTTGCATTTTCATAATCATTTTCATTTATCATTTTAGCATCTACTAAACTACTTCTATGTGCTACTATTTGTTTACTATTTAAATTATCTGTTGCTAGTCCTTCTAAACCATATCTGCTAAGATAGACTATATCATCTCCAAAATTTCCACTTGTGGATAAACAACCAAGTTCTACGTTACCTTGACTTGAAGGATAATACCTTCCTTGATTTTCATCTAAAGCTGGAGTATGATAAAATACATTGGCATTATTCTGGTCTAAATTTTTAAACACCCATAAAACATTATTACCTACTACCATACTTGTTATAGATGCATCATCTGAACCGTCTTCATAATAATTTAAATCTGATATATATTGAGGGTTATTTAATTCACTGTGAAAAATTGCATTTGGGTAATCTGGGTTTCCTGTATAGAATAATCTATTGTCAAATTGCAATACTTTATCGCATTTGTTTATTCTATCTGCATATCCTTCTACAGTTTTTGAAAATGTTACAACCACATTATCATATCCACTTAAGTTTGGTTCGCTTGGAGCTTCATTAAATGTTATTATTCCTTTTATTCTATCTACAGTAAAATCTGTGTCTTCTTGTAATTCTACATCATTTACTATAGCTTCCACTTCTGCTGTATCTATTTGTTGAGCATCTAAATAAAATTGTGTTGACTCTCCGTCTCCTAAAAACGTATTTTTTCTTTTTGGAGTTAAAACATTTACATCTTGTAATGTTTCTCCCCCGCCAATATTCCCAGCTTTTCTACTAATTGTCGTTGTTGGAATAAATGGTTCGTCTTCTGTTACTTTTTTTAATGTTTCACCATTGTATACTAAATATGTTTTTCCATCATTTATATATAACTTGTTTTCAACTATATTAAAACTAACATTTCTGGTGTCGTTCATATCTTCATATAGTTTTTTCAAATTTTCTTCATCTGGGGTGTTAGGAAAATTACTCCACTCATATAATTCTATTCCGCTATGAATTATAGCTTTTACAGAATTATATATGTATATTCCGTTTATCTTACTTCCTATTTGTGCTATTTTTCTATATCCAGGTCTTGTTTCTATACAAGTTCCTTCTGTATCTTTATAATTTTTCCAGACATTTAAGGCATCTGGACTTCTTGTTATATCAACTAGACTTGGTTCATTTAAAAAATCTACACCTTTAAAATCTGCATATGTTCTTTTTATTCCAGTTGCCATTATATATTCCTCCTAAATATCAATATCTGGCTCTTTTAACGTAACAGAAGGTATTATTCTTCTTGTGTCTAGTAATTGTAATTTTCTTTGATATTCTGTTGCAAAAGCTGTATAGTCTGCACTAGGGTCTACTTTTAAAATATCATCTGCTACTTTGTATGGCAAAAATGCTTGTGCGTCCGTATCTAATTCAAGATAAAAATCATCTTCTGTTTCTTCTGTTATGTCTTGCGGATATTTATAATATTCTAAAACTGTATTTCCTGGTGTATTGTCATTTATGAAAATTTTATTATTAAGCAAATAATAATCTGCATTAATTTGTTTATTATTACTATCTTGAACAAATATGTTTTTTATCTGATATAAATCTGCTGGTAAACTATAAGATGTGTATTTATCTTCTTTGTTCTCATCTGCTATTTCACTATATATTTTAGTTGCTAATATTTTCTTTATTTGTGCTAATTCCTTATATGCTGAATCATACAAAAAAGGCAATCTTCTTGCTATATCTTCATCTTCTGTATATGTTTGCATATTTGGTGCATATTCTTCAATAAGTGCCAATGTTATTTTCTTACTTTCTCCATATGTCATAATTTTTTCCTCCCAAGTTTGATAGAGTCGAACTATCTAAAACCTTTTAACTTGATGTATGAGGAGATAAATTCTCCTCTTTAACTATGGTAATTCTACAACTTGAACTTTTAAGCTTGTATCGTCTTCTGATTTTAAGACAACTTTTCCTTTGTTATCTCCAGAAACATTTTCAAATTTTCCTGATTCAATAACAATTCCTACAGACTTACCATTTGTAACACTTACTTCTAAATCTTCTGTTCCTTGTAAAGAATCTCCTTTTACTATTGTAGCTTTCTTAACTGCTGAACCAGTATTACTAATTATTAATAGTATTTTTCCACAAGATCTATTTGAATAATCAATTGTGTTTCCAGCAATTTTTATTACAACGGCATCTTCCATCTCAACCGCTACATTTCTTTCTTCTAATACTGTATTTGTTACACTATCCATTTATAATTCCTCCTATATAAATTTTATAGAGGCTTTTCAGCCTCTACTATTATTGATGACATCTTAAAACAGCACATTCTTTTGGTCTTACCATCTTACCACCATATGTATTTAAACCTTTAATAGCTTCAGAGAACCTACTTTCTGGCTCGTATGGTTTTAATTTATCAATACCATTGCAATATGCAAATGCTTTAGATGTTTTTAAGATGATATAATCATCTGTTCCATCATTGTAAGCATTGTTTGTCATTTTAATCTTAGCATTATTATATAAACCTAAAACACCTTTGGCTATTAAACCATCATTATTTGTTTTTAAGTCTATTAATCTATTTTGGAATAACATATAGAACCATGGTGTTAAATACATCGTTACATCATCTTTTGTACTAACCCCATTATTCCATAATGCAACAAATAAATCATCTACAGCCTTTTTAGCAGATGCTTCATCTGTTATTTGTTTTGATGCAGTTTTTATTCCTGCATTTTTAGCCATTTGTGTAGCGCAAAATATATCTTCCGCTTCTGCTAATGCTCTTGTTGTTTCTGTAGATAAAGCTTCCATTATTCCATCTTGTGCTTGTGCTTTATCAATATCATCTATTCCATAATTGAAGTAATCATATTGGTCGATATCTAAATAAGCACTTGTCTCTCCAACATCTTCTGCTGGGTCTATATCCTTCCCAGGTTTATATTTTTTAATTGTTGGTCTAGCTATATTTTGGATTTTTACTCTTTTACCTTCTCCAGCTTCCCCTTCAAATTTAAAATCACAATCTTGCTTGAATACTGTGAATTTTGGTAATTCGTGTTGTATGTATTTGCTCCATACAGTTGGTTTAAAGTTTGCATAACTCATATTAAATCTCTCCTTTTACTTCTACCAACGTTTCATGGACTCACGTACTCTTTTCCATATAGTAGGATTGTCTAATTCCTTACTTGTAAGCTTATCAACTTCTTCAGGTGTGTAATATTCTTTTTCCTGATTGTTTGGCACAGTAGACTTAGTACTACCTGTACTTGCTGGCTTCTTAACTTCCTTACCATTAACCTTTTGATATAACTCATATATTTCTGTCATCTTTGTATTTCGATTAAATCTACCAGCAAACTTTTTAAAGTCTTTGTCTTTTAGAATACTTGCGTCTATTCCGTTGGCTTCTAAATCTTTTTCTTCTAATTTTTCTGTTAAGTATTCACCTAACTTAAAAAACTCTGCATCTTCACGTGCAGAGGTTTTACCTTGTTTTTGTTTTATTGCTAGTTCATTTGCTCTAGCTTCAATTTCTTCATCGTCATAATCATTGATAAAATCGTTTGCATCTGCTCTTCCTAGGATTTCAGCATCTTTATCACTGATTGCTTGACTGTCTGGAATATTTACTCCTTGTTCTTTGTAAAATTCTTTGACTTTACTTAAAACATCATCTTCTTCAGTAAGACCTAATCCAGACCTTAAAGTACTTTCTAGCTGTTTAGCCTTACTTAATTTGCTTTCCTCATCTCTACGATATTTTCTCTCTAGTCTTGCTTTTTCTTGCTTAACTATTCTGTCAATATCTTCTTGAGTAAAAGTCTTTTCTTCTTTGTTTGTTTCTTTAGAAGAATTAGAATTAGTATCAGTATTGTTAGTAGTATCTGTTACTGTTAATTCTCCTTCTTTCTCCATATTTTCGTTATCTTCTCCTGGCATATGTTACCTCCCGTTTAAAGACCGTCGTCTATTAATTCCTTAAGCTTTTTGAGACTTCAAAGTTTTGGTCATAAAAAAAGAATAGGTTTTACCTGTCCTAGTCAAATGAGTGCTATATATAAAATTGCTTATAAAGCAATGCTAAAAACTTATTGTGTTTGTCCTTGTTGAATTGCATTTGATGTATCATTATTCATACTGTTAACCATGTTGGCTTCTTGTGGTGTTACTCCTGTGTTTTCTTGATTTTGCATTTCTTGTTCTGTCATAACCTGTTGCATTGCAGCATCTAAAGCATTACCTTGTTTTTGTATTTGTGTTATTATGTTTTCTTTCTCTTCTCTATCCTTTAATATCTCTTTTAATTTTGCTTTTGGCATTGTTGCATCCTCTGGCAATGCATTCACATATTCTTCAAACGTTATTTTTTGCGCTCCTAAAAGGTTTTCAAGACTCATCTCCATAGCATATTTATCAAATGGTGACTTTGGAGTAACGTCTATTTTTATATAAAAGTCATAACTTTTAAGTTCTTTTTGTGTTAATTCATATGGTTCTTCTATTGTTACGTTGTTTGCATAATCTTTTTGCTCATGAACTAGTGTAATTCCTTTTACACTGTTTACTTTTAACATCTCAAACCATATTCTCGCTATATCTTCAATAAAATCTTTATAGTATTCGACCTGT
Organism: uncultured Clostridia bacterium; assembly: GCA_944392605.1. Taxonomy (GTDB): domain Bacteria; phylum Bacillota; class Clostridia; order TANB77; family CAG-508; genus CAG-269. Next base: position 89,905 of record CALXXE010000008.1, read on the forward strand.
TGATTTATCGGTTGTTGACTAGCTTGTTGAACTGCTAAAATTGCTTTTCCTGATGCTTGTGTTGGGTCTACATTTCCTGTTACTGTGTCTCCTGCACCTGCTAAACTTTGTGTATCTTCTTCTAATTCTTTTTGAAGATTATAAGCATCTGAGCTAATTGCTGTTGGTTTTAAGTAATTGACCACCTTATTTACATCATCTGCATTTAATTCATTTACTTCTATTGTTGTTCCTACTTTGTTAAGTGCTTTAGCATTCTTAATATACTTAGTATTCGCTACCAATTTAGGGAATGCTACCATTTTAACTACTAAAGCTCTTCTGGTTGCTGTTTTATTTATCTCTATTTGATTTGGTATAAGGTACTCAACTTCTCCTTGTCCTCTTGCACTACCTTTTACTCTTTCCCATAAAATATGAGCAACAGGATATAAGCTTATTTCTAAGCAAGTATCTTTCATTACTGTTGCAAGCTTAGTACATTTCTTAGCCCATATCTTTCCATCTTTTTTGTAAAGTTTTAATAATACTAAACACATTGGTACTATTTCCGTTGTTCTTAAATCTCTTCCAGATTGCTCTTCAATGTCTTGGTCTTCTGTTATTAGTTCTATTTCTTCCTCACTTATTCCATTTTGTCTCGCCTCTTCTTTTACCTCTTCTACAGTACGTCTGAAAGATATAATTATATATGGTTGATTTTGAATATCATCATCATTTTCGTTTCCATAATAGATATTAGTTCTATCTACTTGTTCGCATAAGATGTTGTTACTATCTTCATCAGGGTCTGCATAAAAATAGATGATGCCTTCATTATCTATACATGCATCATCTACGCAACATCTAACTATTTTATTTACTTTGTTCTTTTCCCATAATCTATTAGCGTATCTATTAAGCATATCACATATATCTTGCAACTTCTTTCTTTGTTCTTCGTTCTCATAAGTATCTGAATTGAAATATATTTGATATGAATTGGTTTTTACAACACCAACTTTATACTTTACAATGCTTTTAATTATGTTTAATGTAATTGGTTGTATTCCAGATAGTCTTATTCCTTCCCATTGTTTACCATGATAAAAATCATAATTCTTTTTACTTTTTTCATATAATTGTTGTTGATAATTATAGTTTTTTCCTCTTTCATACTCTTGCCAAACAGTTGTTATATTGGTTTCTTCTTTTTTCTTCATATTAGCCTCCGTAATTATCTAATTCTTCTAAATCTTTTTGAAATGCTTCTATCTTAGCATCTTCTTCCTTACATGCTTCATTTTCCTTTATTGTCTGTATAGGATGTGCTATTTGTTTTGGTACTTTAGGAAGTGCTTGTTCTTTTCCAATCTTATAACCTGTATAAAATCCAAATATTAAACAAAAAACTATAATTACTGTGTATATTAATTCCATAGTTTCCTCCAAATTAAAAAGGAACTATGTCATCGCCATAGTCTCCTTCTGAAATTTCTTCTTCTCCGAATATTTTGTTTATTTCATCTTCTAAATTATCATATTTAGGTTCTCTATCAAACTTAGTAAAACTTTGTTGATTTCTAATATAATAAGAAATAGCTAATGCCATTACTAAGTCATCGTGATAACCTTCTTCCGCTTCTGCTCTACCTTTATCATTTACTATAAATGTGAGCATTTCTCTTAATGTCTCGATATCCTGTATTACTTCAATATCATCGTGTACTATCTCCTGAAGTTGTCCTAATATATATGGTCTTGTGATATTTGTAGTTCTGAATCCAAAGCTTTTTTCATATTTGTTATTATAGACATCTTCTTTTTTTCTAACGTATTGATTAGGATAATTAAGTTCCATTAACTTTTGTGTAGGATATGTGGAAAAGTTATTCTCTAAACCTATTAAAGCCTTATTATAAAACATTCCTAAACAATAAATTTGTTTTACATATTCTATTTCATTCTGTTGTTGCTTTAATACCGCTACTTGTTTTCCTGTTATATTGTTTATTACATGAGCTGTAAAATAGTCTGAGCCTTCTCCTGCTGTATCTCCTCCTATAACGTAAGGTACTCTATTTTCTGGATACTCATATATTTTTATTGTTCCTTTTTCTTGTTCTAGGAACTTCTGATTTCTTATTCTTGTGCCATCATAATAGCAAGTGAATTTACCTTCTACTATTGGTTTTGGTACTGAATTTATTCTACGAATTATATTTTCTTTGTTAAAGTAACAATTACCTGTGCTTAAGAAAGCTTCTTCTGGACATATTGGATATTCTTGTTTGAATTGATTTACATCATTAGAACAGTTATTTTTTATGCACCATCTTCTCCATGTTAATTGATCAAGTGTTAAATTATATTGTTGTTGTAAATCTTTTTCTTCTTGAGTTAGGCTAAATCCTGTATATGGCATACTATACTCTTTTAATTCATTCCAACCAATAAACAATGGATAAAAATCATTTTCTCCTGCTACAGCTTTATCCCACATGTCTTTAAAATATTCATATCCATTAGCTGTTGACTCTATTATTATCATACTATCTGGAGTATTAGGTACTGCTTGTAGTAAACCTGTCATAGTAGTCTTCTTGTCGCCTTCCCAGAATGCTAATTCTGATAAGTGCAAAGCTGTAAATGTATCAGAACGTCCTATTCCTTTACCTCCAGCGGTCATAACTTTCATTCTACTATCTAAGCCTGTTCCCTGTTCATTATTGAATACTAATTCTTTTGCATTAGATTTCTTTCGTTCTGGTTTAATATCATCTGGTAAATACTCTAACATTCTTTTACTCATATTAAACAAGTTCGCTGTAGAATCCTCTTTATGTGCTACTATACCTGCATTGTAATTGTGATGAGTAACTACATTCTTAAATATTATCGCTTCTGTTTCTGTGCTAAATCCCATTTGTCTTGCTTTTAAAATAATTATTCTAATAGGCTTTTTCTGTTTATACATACTTTTAATTACATTGTAATATTTAAGCTGTGGTTCATTGAATACAAGTGGCACGATATTGTTTTTTTTATCTCTAATCTTTATATAGTTTTCTATATATGCTTTTGTATTAATACTCATCTCCGCTCAACTCTTTTTATATAATCTTCGTAGTTTGTTTCTACGTTTATGTTTTCTTGTTTATCTTTATAACCAAATTTATTTTTCAAATAGAATATCTTAAAAGTATCATTTATTTTTGCATTTAATGTTGCATCTTCCAAAATGTCCTGTATCTTTTTAAATGTGTCGGAGTAATACTCTTTTTGTGCATAAAAAGTATCTCTGTTTATATCACAATATACACAAAACCCAGCTATATTTGGTAGCTCGTCTTTAGTTTTGCATTTTTTTATATAATTAATAAATTTATTTTTAAATTCTACGTCTGTACCAAATATTCTCTTACTCATTTCTTACTCCTTTCATAAAATTCACAATATGTTTTTACTATTCCGTTTATACAATTAATTCTGATATCGCATAAATCACTTTTTCTATTTATGCAATTCTTACAATGTTCTTCTACATATTTTTTAAAACGTTCTTCATTTGTCATTTTACATCAAACCCTATTTTATTATTTTTATCTTTTTCTAAAATAGATTTATTATTCTTTGTTTGAATTTCAACATAAGCTGTTTTATATTCCATTTTATCTATTAAATTATTTATTCTTTCTATGATTTTGTTATTTGTCATAATTACCTCTTATATTATAGCGTGCATAGTTCTATGATTTTTAAGAAAATCTTTAGCACTCCAATAAGTTAAACCTTTTTCTTTTGCTTTAGCTATATATCTTTCTGCACTCTCTTTAGTCCATTTTCTTTTCATTGCTATTCCTCCACTTTTTCGTAAGTTTTCTCAAAAATATCTTTTTTGCAAGGATATAATTCGCCATTTACACCTTTTATTAAATAATCTTCTTTTGTAGCTTTCATATTACCTTCTAATGTTTTAATTATAAAGTCATTATCGGTTATTGTATTTATCGTTGTATTTTCATATGCTTCTATTACCCATTTAGGTAATTCTTTAAAATTATGTTTGAATTTATCTATTAAATCAGAAACTATTTCTGCTTCAACCTCTACTGGTTTCTTTTTATATTTGCTCATTTTCTTTCTCTCCTTTAAAACTAAAAAGAACAGCTATTAAAATAACGGCTGTTCTTAATAATAATAGTCCTATTTGTCGCTTGGGTTTAACTGGTTTCTCTCCAATTACGACTTTATCAATTATACTTCTTATTATATATATAACATATTCTTAGGGTGTCATAAAAGGGTAAAAAGGTGTCTTTTTTAAATTTCTGCATATTTTTGTATAGATTTTCTTATTAATCTTTTTGTATATCTGTAATCTCTGTTTAATTCTACAGATACTTCTTCTACTTTTAACCCTTCTACAAACCTTAATTCTAATATGTTTCTAAAAGGTTGTTCTACTTCTCTTATCTTTTTAGTTATTCTTATTAAATTTTCTTCTTCTTCCTGCATAATTTCAATATGTTCACTTATTAAGTCTAATAATCTAGATATGTTTTTACTCATTTTGTCGTTATCTGGGCTTCCGTTTCGGCATATCTGATAAAATTGTAGTTGTCTTTGTTAGTTTAGCTTTTATTTCTTCTATCTGCTCTAATTTTCTTTGTTCTAGCTTTTTACTATGTAAATAAGAATATAATTCTTTTCTGGCTTCTTTCTCTGTCATTAGTAACCTCCAAAAATACTATTTTTTCTTTGTGGCTTAGCTTTTTCCTTAATTAGTCCTAAATCATGTTTCATAAAACATTCTTTATATCCAAACCATACTTCTTCATAAAGTACATAAGTTTCATAAATCTTTATTAGTTTGTACGTTCTATTATTTCTCTTTAAAATCTTTGGTATTTTCATCTTTATCTCCTTATATAAAATCTCTTACTTTTATTTTTACAATAACTCTATTGCCTGTTCTATCTTGCAATTCCATTTCTGGTCTGCCTACTACTCCTTCACTGTCTGCTGTTCCGAATATAGATTTTGGCTTTGTTTTTACATAGTCTACTGCTTCTTGTATAGTTCCTTCTAAAGCTATTGGTACAACATCTATATTAAATGTTTTTGCTATATCTTCTACACTTTCTCTTGGTTGCCAATTTCCTGCTATCATAACATCAAATAATATAAAATCTTGCCCTTTTCTATATAAGCCACCTTTTTGTATTTTTTCTCCATATCCTTCTCCAATTAGCATTACTTCTGTTTCTCCAAATTTTTGCTCAAATATTTCTTCGTTTACTTCTCCACCAAATAACTCTACTAGTCTATTCATTAATTCTGCTGGTATTTGTGCTTTATCTGTTCTTCCAAAATAACTTACTTTGTGTCCGTCCCAATATATTCTTATATTTGTTCCATCAATTTTCTCCGTAAATTGCCATTTGTTATTTTTTAAATATTCTATTGTTTTATTTCTAAAGTTCCCTTCTATTAATTTTTTAGTTTTTAAATCTCTTTCAAAAAGAGTTTCTATTTTGTGATATTCTTTTAACATTTACTTTTCCTCACTTTCTTTTAATTTTATATATTCTTTTATTCCTAATTTAATTATTTTATCTGCTATACTTTCATCTAATAGCATAATTCTTACGTTTTCCTTTTCTTTTGTTGCTTTCTCTTTTGTATAATCTCTTATAGCTTTTACCAAAGCTTCATCTTCCATTTTTACTACTTGTGAAATTATTGTTTCTTGCATTTTAAAAATTCCGTTTTCAACATTTTCAATTTGTATTGGTGCTTCAAATCTTTCATTTAATGTTAATTTTTGCATTATTCCTTTTCTCCTTCTATAATATTTAATATTGCATTTATTCTTACACCTATAAGTCCTGTTGAAATGTCTTTCTTGTATTCATATTTCTTTTCATGTGCTTTTAAATCTGTTTTGAATTGTTTTAATTTATCTGTTACTTTATCTAATATAGTCTTTTCATTCTCTAGCTCCTTTATATACTCTTCTAAAACTCTAGCACTATTTTCCATTTCTTTTGTTATGTAATCACCTTCATTAAAGAATTGTAGTTCTTCCTTGGCTTTTTCTATTTCTTCTTTATTCATTGCTAGTCCTCCTCGTAGATATCATACATAGTTTGCTTTCCATAATCTTGACATATTTTATTTTCTATCTTGCACCCCCTTGTATTTTCCCAACCTTTCATAAAATAAACTATATCTACTTTGCTTATAAATTCTATTGATTTTGATAAATAATATATTGCTTCATTGCAACCTTTTGGTGCATTTTCTGATACTATTGTATCCACTACTTCAAAATTATCTTTTTCTAGTCTTCTTACCAATTCTGCTCTTTCTTGTCTTATTTGTTCGTTTGTTTTGCCTCTCATAGGTTGGCTAATCATTACTTTTAATTTATTACTCATCTTTATTCTCCTTCCTTCAACTCTTCTACAGTCTTTGTAGTCCATATTGATAATACTTTGTAATCTGTTTCTGTTTTTGGTGGTATGAAACTTATTATTAATCTGTCATACACATAATTCCATCTATCTTCTGGTGCTTTAAACCTTAAACTATATTCTATGTTTTCTATATTAGCCTCTATTTCTCCATATTCTTCATTTTCTTTTAAAACTTCTTTTATTTGTTCTAAGACCTTAAATATATCTCTCATCTTTCTTCCTCTACTTTCTTTCAATATAATTCTTCGTAAATATCATCATAATCATCATCTTGTATTTTATTTGCTATAACCTCTATGCTTTTTAAATCTCTATCTTCATCAAATCCTAAAATTCTTTCATCTAAATATTTTCTAACTTTTAAATATGCTTCATTTGCATTATCTGCTACTACTAAAAATTCAAAATCTTTTTTACACTTAATCTTAAATATCGTTTTCATCTTTTACTCCTTCTTTAAAATTTTTTCTTTAAATTCTGCATATGTCATTTCTGATATTTCTTTTATATTCTCT
>CALXXE010000009.1 GCA_944392605.1 uncultured Clostridia bacterium
GCTTCTGTCATAGCAGTACCTGTCATACCAGATAATTTATCATACATTCTAAAGAAGTTTTGGAATGTAATTGTAGCTAAAGTTTTTGATTCATCTGCTATTTTTACATGTTCTTTAGCTTCAATTGCTTGATGAAGTCCGTTATTATAACGTCTACCATACATTATACGTCCTGTAAATTCATCAACAATTAGAACTTCTCCATCTTTTACGATGTAATCAATATCTTTTTTCATAACACCATGTGCACGTAAAGCTTGGTTTACATGATGTACTAATGTAGAGTTCTCTAGATCGTTAAAGTTTTCTAATCCAAATGCCTCTTCAGCTTTCTTTATACCTTTTTGTGTTAATGTTGCTGATTTTGCTTTTAAGTCTACAATATAGTCATATTTTTCATTATCTTCTGCTTGTTCAGTATCTTTTATATCTTCTTCAACAATTACTTTTGGAGTTAATCTTCTTACAAAATTATCAGATTTTTTATATAAATCAGATGATTCATTTGCTCTACCAGAAATAATTAAAGGTGTACGAGCCTCATCAATTAAAATACTATCAATCTCATCGACGATTGCATAATGAAGTCCACGTTGTACTAATTGGTCTTTATAAATTACCATATTATCTCTTAAGTAATCAAACCCAAATTCATTATTAGTTCCATATGTAATATCTGCGTTGTATGCTTCTTGTTTTTCCTTTGGTTCCATTCCTGCAATTACTAAACCAACAGATAAACCTAAGAATTTATATAATTTACCCATCCATTCACTATCTCTTTTAGCTAAGTAATCATTTACAGTAATTACATGAACTCCTTTTCCTTCTAATGCATTTAAGTATACTGGTAATGTTGCAACTAATGTTTTTCCTTCACCAGTCTTCATTTCAGCAATTCTACCTTGATGTAAGATAATACCACCTATTAATTGAACATCAAAGTGTCTCATACCTAATACTCTTTTTGAAGCTTCTCTTACAACTGCAAATGCTTCTGGTAAAATATCATCTAATGTTTTACCATTTTTTAGTTCTTCTTTAAAATAATCAGTTTTTGATCTTAATTCTGAATCACTTAATTTTGAAATTTCATCTTCCATGTTGTTGATTTTTTCAACAATAGACATAACTCTTTTAACTTCTTTTTCACTGTAAGATTTAAAAATCTTTTTTAAAATACTCATTTGTCTTTCAATCCTTCCTAAAAGTTATTCTGTACACATTAATACTTGTATAATATATCACTAATATTTGTTTTTATCAAGGAATTTTACAATAAATTTTATAAAATCATATTTTCATATATTAATTCATATATTTTACTAAAACTTAAATGAAATGAGGAATCAATATGTTTGTTTTTAATGTTAAAGTAAATGGAAATAAACTATTTAAAACTTTTCTAATTTGTTCCATACTTCTTTTATTGATAATAGTTTGCATTATTATCTTTAGAGTTATTAATGGCGCTAGAAATAGTCATAATAATTCTACTTGCCTACCCCAAAATAAAGTAAATACTATTAGTACAGTAAATTACACAAATGTTTTAAAAGCAGTTCATGATAATATTGATAATTATGTTGGTGTTCAAATTAATTTTACAGGATATGTATATCGTGTTTTAGATTTAAAAGAAAATCAATTCGTCTTAGCAAGAGATATGATTATTTCGTCTGATTTCCAAAGTGTAATTGTTGGTTTCCTTTGCGAATATGAAAAAGCAAATGAATTTAGTGATAACACTTGGGTCGAGATAACAGGTCAAATTCATAAAGGTGATTACCATGGGGCTATGGCTATAGTAAAAGTAACTAAAATGAATGAAGTTAATAAACCAAATGATGAATATGTATATCCTCCTGACGAAACTTATATACCTACAGACGGAGTAGTTTAGAGTATACTTCAGACTTGTTTACATTTTTTTGATTATGTGCTATAATAATAATCGTATTAAAATCATAAAGAATGAAAGGTGAAAATACAAATGAATGAATTTAAAGAACAAATACAAAGATTAGCTCATAGAGCTCTTCCAAACACTTCACAAGAACAAGAAGCAATTAGAAGTTATGGAGAAAAACAATTAGAAAAATATGGTGAATTTCATGAAAATCCATATGTAAGAGACTATTTTAATCATCTAGTAGCTGCTATAATGATATCACAATATGAAAATTATGAGCAATCAGGTATTAATATACCGTATAGATACAAAGCCCATAAAAGTACAAGGGATAAAGTAAATAAACGTTTAAGAAAAGCCACAGTTCATTATAATGAAAATGGAGATATTGTTGTTGATAATGTTGCCCCTCTTTTGGACATTTTTGCAATGGAAGTTGTTTCAAGGAGAAGACCTACAATTACTACATCTAGTAATACAGAAATACAGGAATTACTTGAAGAGCAGAAACAAAATCAAGCATATCTCGAAAAGTTCCAATCTTTTAAACGTAAACTTTTAATAAATGATTTAAAACCCTCTAAACCAAATAATTATAGATATGATTGTTCTCAATGGGAATACTATAGAATGTGTGCAGAAATTTTAGATAGATTAAAGCAAATTGTTGATCCAGATGCAATTGAGTTGATGGAATATTATAATGAAAAATTGGCAACTATTCAAGAGCGTTTTTCATTCCTAAAATCATATCCAGACGAAAATATTACTATTGAGGATTTAGAGGATCCAAAAGTTAATTTCTTTGATTTGCTTTCTGAATATGAAGGTAAATTTTATAATAAAACAGAACTAGCAATTCTAACAGAACAAATAACTTCACTTTTCGAAGATAATCCTTTGTTAGAAGGCTTGGGAGTTAAATTAGCTGATATACCAGTAGAAAAGAAAAGAAATTCAAGAGGTTATGAATCAAATTTTGTGTACCTAGATACACCTATTGGAAGAGTAGAGTGTCAATTGCAAACCGAAGACCAATACCGTTTCGCAAATTATGGATTTGCTGCACATACTAAAATGAAAGGAAAAAAGCTTAATCCAGTAGAAATTCCAGATGACTTAAAACCGATAATCAATAGGAAGATACAAGAAGTAAAAGAATATGTCCGTACACATGACGTAACAGGGATAGATGGTTTTAGAGATGAAGCTCGAGATATGTCTCCTAATTCTTATTTATCAAGAATGGATGATAATGAAAGAGGTCGTGTTATGACAATAGAATTTGGAGATTATTCAAATTATAAAAAAGTTATCTCACAAGTTTCAGATGATGATACCATTAGAAGATTCTTATATAATTATTTTGCTAGACTTTATCCTATTAGAGATGTTTTATTTGAAAAAGAAGATCGTTCTTTTGGTTTTATAAGAACAGATGTTGAAGAATATATGAATAGTGAAGAATTTGAACATTTTAAAGAAATTGCAGCTACTATTAATAAAGATATAGCTAGTGATGATTCTCCTTCACTTGATAAAAATGATGATAATAGTGAAAGATAGAAGCTTTAGAAAGCTTCTATTTTTTATCAAAAATTGTTTTAAATACTCCCCTATCTATTAGATTAGCGAAAATGTTTTTAACTATTATCAAGACTATTGGACCCACTAGTAATCCAATTATTCCTATTAATTTAAAACCTGTATACATTGCAATTAAAGTAAAAATTGGATGAACGCCTATGTTTTTGCTAACTAATTTTGGCTCTAAAATTTGTCTTACAATACTCATTATGATAAGTAAAATAATTATAGCAATTCCTAAATTTATATCTCCATTAATAGCTGAAATGATTGCCCAAGGAATCATAAAACTTCCCGAACCTAATATTGGAAGAGCATCTACAAAACCAATTGCTAAAGCCATTAATAATGGATATTGAACGTTAAAGCCTACAAATTGTAAAATATATAACCCTATTAGTGATATTATAAATGACACTAAAATCAGACTTACTTGTGCTTTTAAATATCCTCCAAGTGTTCCAATTAATTCCTTTGCATGTACCCATATTTTTTTTACCCAAACTTTTGGTAAATGATGTTCTATTTGGTCTATTATATAAATTTTATCAACACAAATAAAATATAATGCAATTACTGTAATACCTATGCATATTGCAATTGAAGGAAGGCTAGTTACTAAATTTATTAAACCTGTTAACCCGTTTCTTAACCAATTAGAAACCGCTTCTAATACATCTCCTGTAGAATTTTGTACTACTTGTAACACTTCATCTGATAAATGTATTTTGTCAAAATTAAAACTTGAAATAAATCCTTGGAATTGTAGATATGCTTTATCAAAATAATCATTTATTCCTTGTAATAAGCTAGAAGCTTCAGAAAAAATAGTAATAATTAACCATGTAAGCGTTCCAAGTATTAGTAAAGATACTATTACAAATATAATTATTGAACTTACTCTCCTAGTAAGGCCTGTCTTTTTCATAATAAATTTTATTGCCGGTTCTATTATTAAAGAAATTATAAAAGCAACTAAAAAAGGCATATAAAAAATGGATAATTTTAATCCTATATATAACCCTATTAGAATAAACACAACATATAAGATTCTTTTTAATACTTTGCTCCAATATGATATATCCCAGACCATTACTTCCTCCCTTGAGATTATTATATGCAAAAGGACGGAGTAATATCCGTCCTCAATAGTTACATATTATTTTGCTTTCCTTCACAATCACAAATATTTTCTAAAGTATTACATATTTGTTCTTTTCCTATTTTATTATCATTATTGGCTAAGTCGCCTAAAGTTAACATCCCTACTACCCTATTATTATCATCACATACAGGAAGTCTTCTTACCTGTTTTTGTCCCATTTTACTTTCTGCATTAGTTATATCATCTGTTTTCTTACAAGTACTTACATCACAAGTCATTATATCACTTATAGGTGTTTGCTTTACATCTTTGTCACAAGCTATACATCTTAAAACCAAATCTCTATCTGTTACTATTCCACATATAGAATTATTATTATCGCATACAGGTAAGCAGCCTACATGATGTTCTGACATTAATTTTGCTGCTTCTCCAATTTTTGTTTCTGGTTTAATGCAATAAATATCTTGACACATACAATCTTGAACTTTCATTTTTATTTACCACCTTTCAAAATTTCTTAGTATTATTTTTTACAAAAAAACAAATAATATTCTATAAATAAATTATAAAAAATGAAAAAATAAAAAAGAAGATATTTTTGAAATATCTTCCAGTTTTTTTAATTAACGTTCAATTTCTTCCTCATTTTCACCTTCATCTTTAGCCGCTTCCATACCTTCTTTTTGAGAACTAATTTGAGGAATTTTTCCTGTAAGTCTTCCTCTATTTTCTCTATCAAGTTTTAACTTAATATAGTGAGTAGTAGAGCGAACTTTCATCTGTTCTTTATCTCTTGGAGTATAGATTATGTTTAACCCTTCTGTCCTAGAAAAATCCTTTTGCAAGTCTGAACCTAAGAAAACAGCATCTATTGGTTTTCCATATACTTCTTGTATGTTTTCATTTGCTGAATGAAGATCTCTTGTATAATATTTATAAACTCCATAAACAAATTTAAAATGTCTTAATATTTCCATTCTTTCTTCATCAGAAATAAAAGGTTTTCTTCCTTTATGTTCTTCTACTAGTTCATCAGCTTTTACCCCTACTATTAGTCTTCTACATTGACTAGATGCAATTGATAAATTTTCTAAATGCCCTGCATGAAATAAGTCATATGTACCAGGAGCATATCCTAAATCATATGGTTTGTCCTGTTCGTTATTATCTTTTTCTTCTTCTCTATTTGCTAAATATTCTTCATATGCAGATTCCACCTTTGATAATATAATGTTTTGATCTAATGTTGTTACAGGAAAAACAAAATCCACACCTCTTAGACATTCAGCAATTTTCATTCTATCTTCCAAACTTTTTAATGGAGTTCCTATTCCTAGTTGTTCACATAAGTTTTCATCATAAAGTCCTAATCCAAAAGCTTCTACATTTTCTTCTTGACTTAATTGTATTTGTCTGTCCAGATTTTGCAAATCTTCCTCTCTTAATATATCAAAAACACCAGTTTTATATGCTATCATATATTATTCCCCCTTTTTTCTAACTATATTTTTATAAGTATTCCATTTTTTATCATTATTTAATACTTCTTTTTTAATAACTTCTAAGTCCATATAAGATATTTCGTCAATAATTTTATATGCTAATTCCAAGGTTAAAATTTTAGGTATACCTTCTTTGAAAAATATTCTATCTTTAATTTTATCAGGAATTTCAACATTATATTTTTCAATTATACTTTTATTTGTAAAATCATAATCATCATATATTTGAGGCTTTTCTAATCTATCTAAATAATGATTATAAAATAAATAATCTGATACTAAATGTAAAAAATATCCTTGATTAAAATCCTCTTCTATATCATTTTTCATTAAAAAATTCTCTAAATTTGTATATGCAGGTGATTTCCCATAATGAGTTTTAGATTTATCACTAGTGAAATCTGGTTCGATTGAACCATTTAAGAAATCTTGAGAATATTCTTTATTATGCTTTTTTAAGTATTCTTGAGCTATTGCTAAATGTACCACAAAACCTGGCATTTTTCTTCCTCCTTATTAAACATATATACATTTTAACATAAATTAACATAAGATTCAATATTAATCTGCAAAATAAAATGATATGCCGTTTTGACATATCATTAAAATTATCTTTCATAGATATCCATATAATTATTAAATCTTGGCATCTCTGGTCTTCCCGGTCCTCCAGGAAATGGTGGTCGTGGTCTTGGTGGACGATGATTTGGCCTTTGATTTCTTAATAGCTCTCTAATAAGTAATATTTTAATTAAATCTCTTAAACTTGCATCTTGTCTCCTTACTTCCCTATTCTCTCTTTTATTTTCATTATTTATTTGTGTTTTTGTTTGCTCATTTGTTTGTACTTTACTATTTCTATTATTACTTGTATCGTTTTGTAAATTAATATTAACATTGATTTCATTTGTAACTTCTATAGATGAATAAATTTCATCTGTTATTTCTTCAATTAATTTTCCAGTTATAGTTCCTGTAATTCTACTACATCTATTTGTTATCATTGGATATATAATTCTATATATTTCTGGATAATATTGCTCTAAATCCTGGTTAGTATTATTCATATTATTTGCAGTAAAATTAGAATAACTATTGTAACCGTTATAATTATTATTGTTATTTTCAGACATATACATATTATTAGTATTTGGATAACCCAAAATAGACCTTATGTAATCATCAAATGGTTCGTTATTATACATAAAAAAACCTCCTTATCTTTTCTATATAATATGGAGGTTTTTAAGATTATGTTATAATTTATTTACTAAATTTTTAAATATATTTCCTCTTTCTGCAAAATTCTTAAACATATCAAAACTTGCACTAGCAGGAGAAAATAAAACAACTTCATTTGGTTTAGCATATTTTTTTGCTAAGTTTACTGCTTGTTCTAAATTATCGCTCATATATATATCAATGTGTTTTTTTTCTTTTTCTTCTTCATCTTTTACAGCATTAAATATTTTCCCTGATGTAGCTCCAAGTAAAATTAGTGTTTTAACTTTTTTTAGTATTGGTTTTGCAATTGGTGTATAGTCTAAATTCTTATCATATCCTCCTGCAATTAAAACAATATCTTCATCAAAAGAATTTAATCCTGCAATAGTTCTTGTTGGTGATGAACTTACAGAATCATTATACCACTTGACATTATCTATTTCTCTAACAAATTCCAATCTATGTTCTACTGCTTTAAATTCTTTTACAGCTTCTATGGCAATATCTTGATTTACCAATGTTTTAGTTGCAGCTAATGCAGTTGCAATATTTTCAAAATTATGATTTCCTCTAAGTAGTACTTCTTTTGTATCTAATATATGTTTTCTAATTCCATCTTCACATTCTTTTATAATTCCATTATCTACAATAAAGCCATTATGTAACTTTTCTTTACTACTAAAATAAATAACTTTTGATTTTGCTTCTTTTTTACATGCTCTTGTTATTTCATTATCATAATTTAATATTAAATAATCATTTTCATTTTGATATTTAAAAATATTTTTCTTAGCATCTATATATTCTTGATAATCTTTATGAATATTTAAATGATTTGGTGTTATATTAGTAATAACAGAAATATTAGGACTTATTTTCATACCCATCAATTGAAAACTACTTAATTCTAATACTAAAATATCATCAGGTGTCATTTCATCAAGTTTTGTAAATAAAGGTATTCCTATATTCCCTCCTAAATATGTATTATATCCTGCCTTTTTTAATATACTATAAATCAAACTAGTTGTTGTTGTTTTTCCATCACTTCCGGTTACTCCAATAATTTTACAAGGACATAATTTCATTAACATTTCTATCTCAGATGTTATAATTGCTCCCCTATCTTTTTCTTCTACTAATTCTTTTCTTGTAGGCAAACAACTAGGCGAACGAAATATAATGTCAAAATTTTTTAAGTTTTTAAAACAATTTTTTCCAAAAAATGCATTTGCTTCATACTTATCTAGTCTTTCTAATAATTTTCTTGGTACCTCTTCTTGCTCTTTTTCATCAAATACTGTGACTTTGGCTTTTTTCTCATACATGTATTTTAAAAGAGGCAAATTGCTTACTCCTAATCCTATTATTGCAACTTTTTTTTCTTTTAAGTAATCATTAAATTCTATTAGTTTTTGATTTTTATACTCCATTTTTATCCCCCAAAAATTCAAGCCTTATTTAATGTTTATTTATTTTTTAGGTATTATATAACAAATTATTTAAAAAAACAATTTGTACCAGAATATTTTTTCTTTTTTTAGTTAACAATATTATTAAGATTTGATTGGAGGTGCTTTTCATGTCAAAGAAAAATAAAGAAAACAAAAATAATAACAGAAATAATCAAAACAATCAAAACAATAACAACAATGAAAGACAAAACAATAACAATAGATAATTTAGCTTTAAAAAACTGCTAAGAAGTAAAAACTTTTTAGCAGTTTAAATATTTAAAATTAAAATTGATTATCAATTTCTTTTAGAATGACATCATGCGCACTTCCTTCTGAGATACTTACATCAGATACAAGTGTTAATCTTGCTTTTTCATGGAATTCTGGGATACTTATACTTCCACAGTTACACATTGTTGATTTTATTTTTGCAACTGTAATTTCTAAATTATCTTTTAATCTTCCAGCATATGGTATATAAGAATCTACCCCCTCTTCAAAAGAAAGCTTTTTATCTCCTCCCATATCGTATCTTTGCCAATTTCTAGCACGGTTTGAACCTTCTCCCCAATACTCTTTCACATAGCTATTTCCTTTCTTTACAACTCTTGTTGGACTTTCATCAAATCTTGCAAAATATCTTCCCATCATTACAAAATCTGCACCTAATGCTAAAGCTATCGTTATGTGATGGTCATGCACTATTCCTCCGTCTGAACATACTGGAATATATACTCCTGTTTCTTCATAATATTCATCTCTTGCTTTTACTACATCTATTAAAGCTGATGCTTGTCCTCTTCCAATTCCTTTTGTTTCACGTGTTATGCAGATTGAACCTCCACCAACGCCAACTTTTATAAAATCAGCTCCGGCTTTTGCTAAATACATAAATCCTTCTCTATCTACTACATTTCCTGCACCTATTTTCACAGTATCTCCATATTTTTCTCTTACAAAATCAATTGTATTTTTTTGCCAAACTGAATATCCATCAGATGAATCTATACAAAGCAAGTCTACTCCCGCATCTACTAAAGCTGGTATTCTTTCTTCAAAATCTCTAGTATTTACACCTGCCCCTACAATATATCTTTTATTTTCATCAAGTAAAGAATTTGGATTATTTTTTCTATCTTCATAATCTTTTCTAAATACTAAGTATTTTAAATGTTCTTCATCATCTAATATTGGTAGGCACGCAATTTTATTGTCCCATATAATATCATTTGCTTCTGGTAAACTTATTCCTTCTTTTTCCCATACTACTTTATCTTTGGGTGTCATGAATTCTGATATTGGTAAATCTATATTTGCTCTTGATATTCTATAATCTTTATCTGTGACTAATCCTAAAAATTTACCATTTGGTGTACCATCCTCTGTTATTATGACTGTTGAGTGTCCAGTTGTTTTTGTTAAATTAAGTACTTCTTCTAATGTTGCATCTGGTTTTACATTTGAATCGCTTACTACAAATCCTGCTTTATGTTTCTTTACCTTTTTTACCATTTTAGCTTGATTTTCTATTGATTGTGAACCATAAATAAAAGCAACACCCCCTTCTCTTGCTAATGCAATTCCCATTTCTTCTCCTGAAACTGATTGCATGATAGCAGATACCATTGGGATGTTGGCATAATACTTTGCTTCTTCTCCTTTTTTAAATTTTACAAGAGGTGTCCTTAATGACACTTTACTTGGTATGCATCTCTCGTCTGTTAAGTTTGGTAATAATAAAAACTCATTAAACGTCCTTGAAATATCTTCTAAAATCTTTGCCATGTTTTTTCTCCCTTCCTTTTCATATTTTAAATATTATAATATAACAAATTTTTAAAGTAAAGAATTTTAAAATTTATTTTTAAAGTTTTTAAAATATCTCATTTTGACAGATTATGTAAAATATTGTATAATATTTATTGCAATGTAAACACATTATTGTTTGGAGGAAAGATGATTTCACTTATTGATCTTCGAAAGAAGATTGGATATCACGAGACACAAAAAGTAGACGGAGATTCTATTTGCTTTGATGAGCAAGAGGCAGAAATAATTGTATCTATAATTACTTGCCTGAAGAACTATCCCATCATTTCTGCTGATGATGCACGAGTAATTACAAGATATGATGCTGTAATTAAGCAAGTACTTGTTTGCTTAAAAAAGGTTTCAGAAGCAAGTTATCACGGAGAAAGTGAGGTAATGTTCTTCTTTAATAATCTTCTACCAATAACTAAGAAAATCCTGATATGCTTGGGATTTGAAGTCCTTGATGTTCCTATAAAAAGAATCAACATCAAATGGTAACATCGCTCCAAACAAAGACTTTCAACTAAAAGTCTTGGATGGTCTCTGTTTCAAACTCAGAGGCCATTTTTTTGATTTAACATATAAAATATAAGTTTTGTTCGAAGTTTAATATGATTCTTCCCGCTAAGACTTCCTAAAGAAGAACGACTACGATTTAGCATTCATAGACTCGGAAGGTGAGAAAATCCGAATATTTTTCCTTTTAACAATCTTTAATTAGGATTCTAGACCATTTAGCTCAAAACTAAATGGTTCTTTTTTGTTTCTTTATTTACTTTTATTTTCTATTATGATAATATTTAGAAAATATTGTTTGGAGGTAAAAATGAAAAACGAATTAATTTTAATCTTAGATTTTGGTGGTCAGTATAATCAATTAATAGCAAGAAGAGTAAGAGAATGTAATGTGTATTCTGAAGTTGTTCCCTTTGATATTTCTATTGAAAAAATAAAAGAAAAAAATCCAAAAGGAATAATATTTACAGGAGGTCCTGCAAGTGTATTTGCAGATGATAGCCCTAAATGTGACCCTGAGATATTTAATTTAGGTATCCCTATTTTAGGAATTTGCTATGGTATGCAACTTATGACAATAACTTTAGGAGGAGAAGTTGAAAAAGCTTCAAAAAGAGAATATGGAGTAACAAGTGTTACTATAGATAATAATTCTTTATTATTTAAAGGTTTTAATTCTTCTAATAATTTCTTAATGAGTCATACAGATTTTGTAAAAATTCTTCCAGAAGGCTTTTCTAATATTGCCTCTACCCCATCTTGTCCAAATGCTGGTATGGAAAATAAAGAGAAAAACTTTTATGGTATTCAATTCCATCCAGAAGTCGTACATTCTGAAAAAGGTATCAATGTTATTAAAAACTTTTTATACGAAGTATGTAAATGTTCAGGAGATTGGGAAATATCTTCATTTGCAAAAGAAAAAATAAAAAGTTTAAAAGAAAAAATCGGAAATAAAAAAGCATTATGTGCTTTATCTGGTGGGGTTGACTCTTCTGTTGCGGCTGTATTATTACATAAAGCTATTGGTAAGAATTTAATTTGTATTTTTGTAGACCATGGCTTACTTCGTAAAAATGAAGGTAATGAAGTAGAAGAAGTTTTTAGAAAACAATTTGATATTAACCTAATTCGTGTAAACTGTAAAGATAGATTTTTAAATAAACTTTCTGGTGTCACAGACCCTGAGAAAAAAAGAAAAATAATTGGTGAAGAATTCATTAGAGTATTTGAAGAAGAAGCAAAGAAAATTGGTACAGTAGATTATTTAGTTCAAGGAACTATATATCCTGATGTAATTGAAAGTGGTCTTCGGCAAATCTTCTGTAATTAAGAGTCATCATAATGTTGGTGGACTTCCTGATTATGTAGATTTCAAAGAGATTGTTGAGCCTCTTAGAGATTTATTTAAGGATGAAGTAAGAAAAACAGGCTTAGAGCTTGGTATTCCTGAAAACTTAGTTTATAGGCAACCATTCCCTGGACCTGGATTAGCAATACGTATTATTGGAAATATTACAGAAGATAAATTAGATATTTTAAAAGAAGCGGATAGTATTTTTAGAGAAGAAATTGCAAACGCTGGTTTACACAAAAGCATTAATCAATATTTTGCGGTATTAACTAATTTAAAATCTGTTGGGGTTATGGGCGATGAAAGAACTTATGATTATACAATAGCACTTCGTGCAGTAGAAACTACTGATTTTATGACAGGTGTTTGGAGTAAAATACCATATGAAGTATTAGAAAAAGTATCTAGTAGAATTGTAAACGAAGTAGAACATGTAAATAGAGTAGTTTATGATATAACATCAAAACCACCTGCAACAATTGAATGGGAATAAAATAAATGAGACAAATAGTGATGGCCTAATTTGTCTCATTTTTTACTTTTAATGTAGTTCACCTTTTTAAGGAATACTTTTATTATTAGATAAAACAATGCTGTTTTTTGACCCTGTCTCAAAAAACAGCATAATACTTTTTATGTTTCAAAATTATATTTTTCTCTTTTTTCATAATGAGTATGTAATAATTTATGTGCTAATTCTCCTCCTGCTTCTCCTAAATAGTCTTTATATATTTTCTTTAATATTGGATTTTCATGAGACTTTCTAATTGTAGATTTTTCATCTATTGTATATAAGCTCTCTGCTCTTAGTTTTCTTACATCAACTTCTGAACGTATTTTAGCACTCTTTATTGGTTGACCTCCACCCATTATACATCCTCCTGGGCATGCCATTATTTCTACAAATTGATAATCTGCTTTTCCATTCTTTATTTCTTCTAATATAGTTCTAGCATTTTTAAGTCCACTTGCCGCCACAACTTTAATCTCTTTTCCAGCTATATTTACAGTAGCTTTTTTAATTCCTTTTCCTCCACGTACATCTTTAAAATCTATTTTTTCTAAATCTTCTCCTGTTAAAATATCCCCAGCTGTTCTTAATGCTGCTTCCATAACGCCACCTGTTGTTCCAAAAATTGCAGCTGCTCCTGTTGCCTCTCCCATTGGGTCGTCAAACTTACTATCTTCTAACTTTGTAAACTCTATATTTGCCTGTTTAATCATTCTTGAAAGTTCACGGGTAGTAATTACATTATCTACATCATAAAGTCCTTGCGTTTGCATTTCTGGCCTTATTGCTTCGAATTTTTTAGCGACACATGGCATGATAGATATAACATATATTTTACTTGGGTCAATATTTTCCTTTTTAGCATAATAAGATTTAATTAAGGCTCCAAACATTTGATGTGGTGATTTGCAACTTGATAAATGTGGAAGTAACTCTGGATAGTTTTCTTCTATATATCTTACCCAACCCGGGCAACAAGATGTCATCATTGGAAGTTCGTTTCCTTCTTTAAATCTTTCTACAAATTCAGTTGCTTCTTCCATAATTGTAAAATCTGCTCCTGTATTTGTATCAAACACTTTATCAAATCCTAATCTTCTTAAAGCTGTTATCATTTTACCTTCAACATTTGTTCCAATGTCCATACCAAATTCTTCACCTAATGCTACTCTTATTGATGGAGCTGTTTGAGCAACTACAAATGTGTCTGGATCTTTTAATTTTGCCCAAGCTTCTTTTATAGTTTCTTTTTCATGTAATGCTCCTGTTGGACAGCTTTCTATACACTGACCACAAAAAGTACAGTTTACATCATTTAAGCTATGGTCTCCAACAGTAGATATACAAGACTCAAATCCTCTATTTATACAATCAATTGCTCCTATTCCCTGTACATTTTTACATGTTGCAATACACCTTCTACATAAAATACATTTATTAAAATCTCTAACTAGTGCTGGTGATTTATCATCTATTTTATGTTTTGTCATTTCTCCTGGATATTCTACATGTAAAACATTAAATTTTGTAGCTAATGTTTGTAACTCACAATTTCCTGAACGTGTACAGGTTAAGCAATCTTTCGCATGGTTTGAAATTATTAAATCAAGTACAGTTCTTCTTGCTTCTAAGACATTTGGAGTATGAGTATGTACTACCATTCCTTCTTCTACTGTCTGAATACATGAAGTTGCAAAACCTCTTCTTCCTTCAACTTCAACAATGCACATTCTACAATCTCCAACTTCATTTATGTCTTTTAAAAAACATAATGTTGGAATATCAATCCCGGCTTGTTTTGCTGCTTGAAGTATTGTAGTTCCTTCTTTAGCTTTTACTGTTTCTCCATCTATTGTTAATGTAACCATTTTTTCTTCCATTACTTTTCCTCCTATTTTTAACTTATTGCATGGAATGGACAAGTTGCAATGCAAGTGCCACATTTTATACATAAAGATTGGTCTATTCTTCTCTTATCTCGTCCTTCACCTTTTATTGCATTTACTGGACAATGTCTTTGACATAATCCGCATCCTTTACATTTTTCCTCATCTATTCCGATTTTTGCTAGCGCTTTACATTCAGAAGTTCTACAAGCTTTATCTATTGCATGTTCCTTAAATTCTTCTCTAAAATAATTTAATGTACTTATTACTGGATTTGGTGCACTTTGACCAAGACCACAAATACTAGCTTTTTGAATATTTTTTGCTAATGTTTCTAATCTATAAATGTCAGATTCTTCGCCTTCTCCATTACAAAGTTTTTCTAAAATTTCTAGCATTCTTTTTGTCCCTATTCTACAAGGAGTACATTTACCGCAACTCTCACTAACAGTAAATTCTAAATAAAATTTAGCAAGTGATACCATGCATTTAGTATCATCCATTACAATAAGTCCACCTGAGCCCATCATAGAACCAATTTCTTTTAATGACTCATAATCTATAGGAGTATCTAGGTGTTCTTTAGGTATACATCCTCCTGAAGGTCCTCCTGTTTGAGCTGCTTTAAAGTCTCTTCCATTTGGAATTCCTCCACCAATGTCATATACAATTTCTCTTAATGTAGTTCCCATTGGTACTTCTACTAGTCCTATATTATTTACATTTCCACCTAAAGCAAATACTTTGGTTCCTTTAGATTTTTCAGTTCCAATAGATGAGAACCAGTCGGAACCTTTTAAAATAATTTGAGCGATATTTGCATAAGTTTCAACATTATTTATAAGTGTTGGTTTGCCCCATAATCCAGCTTCTGCAGGGTAAGGTGGCTTTACTCTTGGTTGGCCACGTTTTCCTTCTATTGATTCTAATAATGCTGTTTCTTCTCCACAAACAAATGCTCCTGCACCTAATCTTATTTCAATATCAAAATCAAAGCCGGTATTAAATATATTTTTCCCAAGTAGACCATAATCTCTTGCTTGTTTAATTGCAACTTCTAATCTTTTTACAGCAATTGGATATTCTGCTCTTACATAAATAAATCCTTTATTTGCACCAATAGCAAATCCAGCAATTTCCATAGCTTCAAGTACACTATGAGGGTCGCCTTCTAGGATACTTCTATCCATAAATGCTCCTGGATCTCCTTCATCAGCATTACAAACTACATATTTTTGTTTTCCTTCATTTGCTCTCGTTAATTCCCACTTTTTACCTGTAGGGAATCCTGCCCCTCCTCTACCACGGAGTCCAGATTTCTTTATCACGTCTATTACCTCTTCTGGTGACATTATATCTAATACTCTTTCTAATGCTTTATATCCATCAAAAGCTATATATTCATCAATATCTTCAGGATTAATAACACCACAGTTTTTAAGAGCTATCCTTTTTTGTTTTTTATAAAAGTTTAATTCATCTAATGCTTTTACTTTTTTACCATCTATATCTTTACAAAGTAATCTTTCAACAACTTCTCCTTTAACTATATGTGTATCAATAATCTCTTCACAGTCTTCTGGTGTGACCATAGCATAAAAAGTATCTTCAGGTCTGATTATAACAATCGGACCTTTAGCACATAAACCAAAACATCCTGTTTTTATTACTCTTACATTATTTATATTTTTTTCTTTTAATATTCTTCTGAAATTTTCCAATATTTCTGGAGATTTTGAAGAAGTACAACCAGTTCCATGACACACTAAAATATGTTTTTCTCTTGTATCTGCTTTAGTATTTACCCTTAAATCTAATTCTTTTCTTTTACTTTCTCTTATTTCATGAATTTCCTCTAATGTTTTCATTTTATTCCTCCTTTTATTAGATGAAATTTTTTATTAATATCTTGTTACTTATTTACTTTCACTCTCAATTAACTTATCTAAAACTTCATCTAATTTTTGAACACTTGCTTTTCCATAAACTTCACCATTTACAGTAAATACAGGCGCTAGACCACAAGCTCCAACACATCTTGTTTGTTCTATTGTAAATAGTCCATCTTTCGTTGTTTGACCTGGCTCTATTTTTAGCCTATCTGTTAATCTATCCATTATTTTTTGTGAACCTTTAACAAAACAAGCTGTTCCCAAACATACAGATATTTTATATTTTCCTTGTGGTTCTAGTGAAAATCTTGAATAAAAAGTAACTACTCCATATATTTCTGCCATAGGTATTTTTAAAAATTCTGATAATTCTTTTTGAACATGCATCGGTACATATCCATAATGTTCTTGAACATCATTTAACATTTGAATCAAATTGTCTTTTTCAGGCAAATACTCTTGAAATAATTTTTCTAGAAATAAATCTTTCTCTTTTTTGCAATCACACTTATTATTTTCCATGATACTCCTCCTTATTTAGAGTTTTACTTAAGTTTCTTAGATTATATCAAAGTAATTTTTTTTATACAACTATTTTAATAATTTTTATTGACATTTTTGTAGAAAAATGTCAGAATATAAATATAAGCTAAACAATAAAGGGGTGAAATTAATGGAAGGAAATCAAGAATCAAAAGGACTTAGCATCGCTTCTATGGTATTGGGAATTATCTCTCTAGTTCTATGCTGCTTTATTTATATTTCTTTACCTTGTGCTATTCTAGCAGTAATTTTCGGTATTGTTGGAATGAAAAAAGGTGGAAAAGGTATGGGTATTGCTGGTTTAGTTTTAGGTATAATTACACTTGCTATTTTAGCTTTAGGAGCATTAGGAATATTCTCAATTGGATCAGCTTTAGTATAATAGAATAGAAGACTTTAAGTCTTCTGTTTTATTTTATTATTTAAGGATGGTTATGATGTTAGATAAACTAAAAAAAGTTGAAAAAATAATAAAAAACAATAAATATTTAAAATTACTACTAATACAATTAACACTTATAATTGTATTGGTATTTATTTTTGTATTTGTTAAATCTTCTCTGATTAACCTTATTCCACCATGTTACTGGCAAGAAAACTATGGATTCAATTGCCCTAGCTGTGGTTCAACTAGATGTATCATAAGTTTAATGAATGGTGATTTTTCCTCAGCTTTCTCATATAATCCATTTACATTTATTTTAATTATGTATGTATTCTTATTAGATTTATTATATATAATAAATACCATTTCAGATAAAAAATACTTAAAGTTTCTTTATCCAAAATGGTGGTATGTTATTATATATTTTTCTTTATGGGGTATTTATACAGTATTCATTAATGTAATAAATATTATTTAACTTTGCTATCAGCATCTAAAAGCTCAATTAAATATCCTCTTTTTGGATTATTTAATTTGTCTAATTGTTCGCTTATATTATCCTTTTTTATAAAATGGAGTTTACAGAATTCAACTTCCCCATTATTCATTTTTAAATCTTGTAAATATTTTTTATATTGTTCCTCTACTTCTAATTTAGTCATTTTTAATAAGCTTTTCATAAATATTATATATGTATGTACTTTATTATCTGGCAAACTTATATATTTGATTTTACTTTCTAAAACTTGATTTCTATTTTGTAAATCTATATTTAATTCTTCTTTTGCTTCTCTAGATATCGTTTTTATAATACTTATTTCTCCATTCTCCAAATCACTTTTTTCTACAATCCCGCCACATGGCTGTAAGCAACGCGGATAAGAAGTTTTTTTGTCCAATTCTCCAACAATGTAATAATGATCAGAAGTTTCTAGCAGACAGCCAGCACTTAAACTATGGCAAGCATACTCATTAGCTACATCCTTTCTTTCATCATATAAATAATGTGCATAACTAGTCTTTTTACAGGTAATTACTAGCTCGTTTTCAAGACTTTCATAAGAACTCACACACATCAAATTGCCATTCCATAAAGTTGGATTTCTATTTGTAGTTTCATTCCAAAAACCTATTATTTTTCTTTTTATATCATCTGGAATCTTAAACATCTCATCGCTTATATTAATTTTTATTTCTTTATCTTCAATGTTTTCTATCATATTATTCTCCGTTGTTTACATATTCTTTATATTTTATGTATTTTTCCATTTTGTAATTAGTAATATATTCACTCTGCCTTGTTAATTGCTTTATTGTAGACTTTATTTTCAATTTAAAAGGTAATTTCATAATCAACATAGCAATTTTATATGGGATATATATTTCTTGTATATTCTTTTTAGATTTCAATACATTATTTATTTCTTTTATGCTTATTGTCTCAGTACCACATATTAATGTTTTCCCTATATAGTTTTCATTTTTAATTACATTTATTGCAATAGAAATCAAATCATCTATATATATAATTGTATTTTTATAATCTCCTGTTCCAATTCTTATACAAAATCCCTTTTCTGTCCTTTTTCTAATTTTTCCCATACTTCCATTATAAGTTTTTCCATAAACAGAGCATGGCTCCAATATAATTAGTGGTAGTTTATTTTCTTTATAATATTTTAATCCAATATTTTCAGCCTTTAATTTTGTTTTGCCATATAAATTAGATGGTTCTTTTATAGAGGTTATTGTTACTACATTATTTGGTTTGTACACAGCTACTGTACTAAAAAATACTACCTTTTTTATATGGTATTTTATACAAGCCTCAAATAATTTTTGTGTAGCTATTGTATTTATTTTTTCTATATCTGCTTCTTCTCCTGTCTTTGCTGCCAAATGATATACTATATCCACATTATCCATTATTTTTTCATAATTCTGTATTTCTTCTATATTTCCACATATAACATCTATCTTTTTGCCATATCTTTTCTTTAATTCATCAATATTTTTATTTCTTTTATGGCAAAAAGCTCTTACATCTTGGTTTTCTTTTAATAATTCCTTAGTTAGATTATATCCTATATAACCATTTGCTCCTGTTACTAAGATTATTTTTTATCCCTCCTTGCATATATTAGTTATAAATTCTTCTATCCTAGACTTAATTTTATTTATTTCGTAACCAGGATAATTACATATATTCCATCCTCTTTTTCTAGCAACAATTACATTTTCTTCTCTATCATCTATAAATAAAATATTTTTAGGACTAATATTACAATCTTTTTCTACTATTTCATAAATCTTATTATTGGGTTTTATTTCTCCTAATTCAAAAGATAACCATACATAATCAAATTTGTTTAAATCTATTTGTTCATTAAGTCTTTCTCTATCTAATAACATTAGATTAGATAAGATTCCGATTTTACACCTTTTTTTGGTTTCATGCTCTAATTCTACCATATCTTTATAATAATCTACATTATGAAATTCTTTCTTATAAATGCTACAAAAAGTCGTAAAATCACATTTTAAATTATAAGCTTCTTTTATTCTACTAAACCATTTTTCTACATCCTTAAGTCTTTTACAAGTACTTATACTTCTTCCATGTTTATCATATGTACACTTTTTCCATAAGCTTATTACTTCATTTTCATTTATATTTGGATTTATTGATTTTATAATATTTATAATTATTTTGAAATAGTTATTTTCTCCTTTTCTGTGGCTTTCTACTATTCCTCCCCAATCAAATATAACTATTTTATTTTCATTATATTCCATATATTTATACCTCTAGTTACTGTTCTAATATTTTTTCTAATTCTCTTATCTTGTCACGAAGTTCGGCTGCTTTTTCAAATTCCATTTCTGCTGCGAATTTTAACATTTCATCTGTAAGTTTATTAATTGTTTCCTTAATATCTTCTTCTTTTTCAAGTTTATATTCAACTTCTATATCTTTTGCATCTGTAATAGAGATTGAATCTCTTACAGATTTGTTAATTGTTTTAGGTGTAATATGATGTTTCTCATTATATTCTTGTTGTATTTTTCTTCTTCTATTTGTTTCTGATATTGCTTTTTCCATACTTTCTGTTAATTCATCTGCGTACATAATAACTGTTCCATCGGTATTTCTAGCAGCACGTCCTATCGTTTGTATCAAAGATCTTTCTGAACGTAAAAATCCTTCTTTATCTGCATCTAATATTGCAACTAAAGATACCTCCGGTATATCCAAACCTTCTCTTAAAAGATTTATTCCAACTAGTACATCAAACTCTCCTAAACGAAGATTTCTAATAATCTCCATTCTCTCTAATGCTTTTGTATCAGAGTGCATATAATTTACTTTTATATCTAATCCTTTTAAGTACTCTGTTAAGTCTTCTGCCATTTTTTTTGTTAAGGTTGTTACTAATACTCTCTCATTTCTAGCTACTCTTATTCTTATTTGTTCTAGTAAATCATCTATCTGATTTGTTACAGGTTTTACTTCTATCTTAGGGTCTAATAATCCTGTTGGCCTTATAATTTGTTCTACTACATTCTCTTTACTATGCTCTTTTTCATAATCTGCTGGTGTTGCACTTACAAAAATAACCTGATTTATTCTTTCTTCAAATTCTTTAAATGTAAGTGGTCTATTATCAAATGCTGATGGAAGTCTAAATCCATAATTTACTAAAGATTCTTTTCTTGCCCTATCTCCATTATACATTGCTTTTACT
This sequence comes from uncultured Clostridia bacterium, assembly GCA_944392605.1. Taxonomy (GTDB): domain Bacteria; phylum Bacillota; class Clostridia; order TANB77; family CAG-508; genus CAG-269. The sequence goes on from CALXXE010000009.1 coordinate 21,436, forward strand.
TGTGGTATTGTAGCATGTGATTCATCTATTAGTAACAAGAAATCATCTGGAAAATAGTCAAATAATGTGTATGGAGGGCTTCCTGCTGGTCTTCCACTTATATGTCTTGAATAGTTCTCTATACCTGAGCAAAAACCTGTTTCTTTCATCATTTCTATATCAAAGTTTGTTCTTTCTTCTATTCTTTGTGCTTCTATTAATTTATTTTGTGATTTAAAGTATTTTACTCGCTCTTCCATTTCTTGTTCTATTGTTACTATTGCTCTATCCATTTTTTCTTTTGTTGTAACATAGTGTGATGCTGGAGATATTAATATATGACGTCTTGTTCCTATTGGTTTTCCTGTTAATGCATTTATCTCTACTATTTTTTCTATCTCATCTCCCCAGAATTCAACTCTTACCGCTTCTTCTGATTGGTCAGATGGATAAATTTCAACTATATCACCTTTTGCTCTGAATGTCCCTCTTTTAAAGTCTATCTCATTTCTTGTATATTGCATACTAACTAATTTTTTTAATACTTCATCTCTAGATTTTTGCATACCCGGTCTTAGAGATAACATCATTTCTTGGTAGTCAACAGGGTCACCCAAACCATATATACAAGAAACAGACGCAACTATTATTACATCTCTTGTTTCAAACAAAGACAATGTTGCTGAATGTCTTAATTTATCTATTTCATCATTAATAGAAGAGTCTTTTTCTATATATGTATCTGTCGAAGGTATATAGCTTTCTGGTTGATAATAGTCGTAGTAAGAAACAAAATACTCAACATTGTTTTCAGGGAAAAACTCTTTGAATTCACTATATAATTGTCCTGCTAGTGTCTTATTATGTGCTAAAACAAGTGTTGGTTTCTGAACTTTTTGTATTATATTTGCCATTGTGAAAGTCTTTCCAGAACCTGTAACACCAAGTAATGTCTGATATTTCCTACCTTCCATAACTCCTTTTGCTAAATATTCAATTGCCTGTGGCTGGTCGCCTGTTGGTTTATATTCTGAATGTAATTTAAACATATTTTCTCTCCATTCCTTTTTATTATGATTACTATTAACCACAAAAATTCGTGTAATTCATAAAATTATTCGTGTAATAAGTATTTTTTTATGAAAAATTTGACTATTTTTTTGTCGTTACACGAATAGGGTCACAAACTTTATTTTTTAAAACTAAATAACACTAAATAAAATCATTTAATATTAAATAATTTAAACATATTATTTATATCATATTTTAACTAAAAATACAATAAACAACTAGTTTTCTTGCTTTACCATTAAATTTTAGAATTGTCTAAAATAATAGTTTTAAGACTTCTTAACGCAGCAAATTATTTTTCAAAATTTTTATTCTAAATAAGAAGTTGTTAAAATCAATTAACAACTTCTTATTATTATGTTTATTTTACTAATAAAACAGTTTTATTATTTTTTAATGACTCTTTAATATCTATTACCCTTTGATTTGATGAACCTCTCCATTTAAGTGTTGGGTCATGAAGTTCATCTACATATTGTCCATCAACTAATACATCTATATATTTTAAGACCTCTTTATCTTTTAAATCTTTTTCAAAATTAAATCCAGACCATACCCATATATCTTTCTTTGGATATTTTTCTTTAAATGCTTTTGCAAGTTTAGTAGTTCCATCTATATTTGTAGGATGCATTGGCTCTCCACCTAAAATTGATAAACCTTTTATATAATCTTTATCACATAATTCTAATACACCTTTTATAGTATCATCTGTAAATTCTTTTCCACCTTTAAAATCCCATGTTTCAGGATTGAAGCAATTTTTACAGTGGAATGTGCACCCTTGCATAAATACAGACACTCTTACTCCTGGTCCGTTTGATATATCCATTTTTCTAACTAAATTATATCTCATACCGTCTGCGCCACCTTATTATCTAAGTGTAAAACTCTTTCTTTTATTTCTTGTGTTCTTCCTTTATTCCAGAAGTTAGTTCCAATATAACCACAAGTACGCCTTGCAACATTTAATGTATTATGGTCTCTGTTACCACAATTTGGACAATACCATTCTAAATCTTCATCAATTAAAATTTCTCCTGTATAACCACATTTTTGGCAATAATCTGACTTTGTATTTAACTCTGCATACATAATATTATCATAGATAAATTTCATTACTTCAAGTATTGAGTCTAAATTATTTTGTAAGTTTGGAGTTTCAATATATGAAATTGCTCCTCCCGGACTTAGTCTTTGGAATTCGCTTTCTAAGTGTAGTTTAGAAAATGCATCAATTTCTTCAAATACAGGTACATGATAAGAATTAGTAACATAGTTTCTATCTGTTATCCCTTTTACTGTTCCAAATCTCTTCTTTAAACATTTTGCAAACTTATATGTTGTTGACTCGATTGGTGAGCCATAAACAGAATAATCAATATCTTCTTCCTTTTTCCATTTGTTTGTTGCATCGACTAAGTGTTGCATTACTGCTAAGCCGAATTCTTTACCTTTCCCATTATCAGTATGTGAATGACCTGTCATAAATTTTACGCATTCATATAAGCCTGCATATCCAAGTGAAATAGTTGAATATCCATGGTGCAATAATTCATGTATAGATTCACCTTTTCCAAGTCTTGCGAGTGCTCCATGTTGCCAAAGGATAGGTGCTACATCACTTGTTACTCTAGCTAAACGTTGATGTCTTATTTGTAGAGCTCTATGGCATAGTTCTAGTCTTCTATCAAATATCTTCCAGAATTTATCCATATCACCATCTGATGATAAAGCTACATCTGGTAAATTTATAGTAACTACACCTTGGTTAAATCTTCCATAATATTTTGGTTTATTAGTTTTAGGATCAACATAAGGTGTTAAGAATGAACGACATCCCATGCAAGGATAACAATTTCCATTACCATTTTTATCTATTTTATATTCTAGCATTTTCTTTTCTGAAATATAATCTGGCACCATTCTCTTTGCTGTACATTGGGCAGCAAGTTTTGTTAAATACCAATATTTACTACCTTCACGAATATTATCTTCTTCTAGAACATATAGTAATTTTGGAAATGCTGGAGTTATATATACACCTTTTTCATTTTTAAATCCTAATATTCTTTGATCTAAGAATTCTTCAATTAACATTGCAAGTTCTTCTTTATATTCATCAGTTTCACCTAAGTACATAAATACTGATAAAAATGGTGCTTGTCCATTTGTATTTGTCATTGAATTTACTTGATAATTAAATGTTTGAACTCCATCTTCAATTTCCTTTTTAGTATCTTGTTTTGCATATTTTTCACAATCTTCTTTAGACATATGTCTATCTTTATATTTTTTATAATATTTTTCATAGCTACTTCTTATAAATGGAGCTAAATGTGTAAGTGATATTGTTGCTCCTCCGTAACTAGATGATGTAACTGCTAAAATAATTTGTGTTGCAATTGTAGCTGCTGTAATAAATCTATGTGGTTTTTCTATCATTACTCCATTTATAATTGTTCCATTTTGAAGCATATCCTCTAAGTTAATTAATTCACAATTGTGCAAAGCATTTTGTGCAAAATAATCAGCGTCATGGAAATGTATAATTCCTTCATCATGAGCTTTTACTATATCTTCTGGTAACAAAAATCTTCTTGTAATATCTGTACTTGTTATTCCTGCTAAATAATCTCTTTGTGTTGTTACTACTTCTGCATTTTTATTAGAATTTTCATTATTCCAATATTCATTTTCACCTTCAATTAATTCTTTAATTGTCTGGTCTGTTGTATTTGCTTTTCTTACTAATTCTCTTTTATATCTATATGTAATATATTTTTTAGCTAATTGATATTTGTCAAATTCCATTAATTTTTCTTCTATAATATCTTGAATATCTTCAACTAATATTCTTTTTTTATTCAGTCCTTCTATATAGTCAACAATCTCCCCAATCTGTTCTTTTGAAACTTTTTCTCTTCCTCTTACTTCATCATTTGCTTTGCCTATTGCATCCTTTATTTTTTGTCTATCAAAGTCTACAATACTGTCATCTCTTTTTACAACTTTCATTTCTTTTGTTACCCCCTTGTAAATTATTTATGGCATAATAATACAGATAATTTTTTTAACATACAAGTTGCAATTGCAACTTTTTTGTGAAATATTTTTTAATTTTAATTTAGTGTTTTAATTCCATCAATTCTTACTCTATCAACGAATACGACGCATAGTTCGAAGTGAACATTTATGTAAAAGAGCCTTTGTAATATGCTTTAAATACCATGTTTTTAAAAATCTTAAAAAGCTAATATTTTTTAAAATTTTTTTATTTTTTAAAGCAAAAAATAAAAAACAAGATACTTTCTAAAATATCTTGTTTTGCTATATTATTATATTAACTGCAAGCATTAACAATATTATTCATTAATTGTCAATAAATACTTGTACTTCCTTCATAATGGCTTGTCATAACTACAACTAGTTCTAGCTCTGGTACTACAAAAATATATTGTCCAAAATGTCCTTGTGCAAAATAAGCATGATAGTTATTATCACCAAATTTACGTACCCACCATTGATATCCATAATCTGCTGAACCAGATGACCTATCAAATTGAACGGTTGTTGAATCTTGAACCCACTCTTGTGGAATTACTTGTTCGCCTTCCCAGACTCCATTATTCAAATATAATTGTCCCATCTTTGCCATATCATATACATTCATTGCAAATCCATTTCCACCGTCTGAAATACCTTGAGGGTCAGTAGTACATTCTACACTATCCATATCAAGTTTACTAAATAAATTTTCTCTTCCATACTCAAGTGTTGTTCTTCCTGTTGTTTGCTGTATTATTGCAGATAAAAGATGTGTATTTCCTGTAAAATAATTAAATGTTGCTCCTGGTCTTGATACAGCTGGTCTATTTAATACATAATCTACCCAGTTGTCAGATGCAAGCCAAGTATCCCAGTTAGCTGTATCACTAACATCTAAGCCTGTTGTATGTGTTAATAAGTTCCATACTGTTATCTGTCTTTTATATTCGATTCCATCATTTAATACTTGAGGAAAATATGTAGATATTGGTGTGTCTACACTATCAATATAACCTTGTTCCATCGCTATCCCAAATATTGCGGATGTAATACTTTTTGATGTTGATTGTAATGTGAAACTACTTGTTTGATCATAACCATCTTTGTAGTATTCATCAACTATAACGCCATTTCTTACAATGACTTCTGCATTTATTGGATATTGGTCAATAGTTTGATGTACGCTATCTATTACATTACGATCTATATTATGATTTTCTAATGTATCATGTTGCCACTGCCAAGATGTATCTTGAACTGGCTCTTCTACTTCTGCAATTAAGGTATTATTTTCATTAATATTAGTATTCTCACTTTGAATATTTTCATTTGCTACTTCGTTTGTTTGTTCATTATCGTTATAAACAAATAAAGCTACTAAAATAAGGATAACTAGTAATAATACAACAATAATAGAAACGACAACTTTAATTTTGTTAACTTTTTTCGATTCCATACATCTACTTCCTTTCTTATTACTCCCCTTATCTTTCCTTATACATATTAGCATTTAGTGTTAACTCTAAGTCAATAACTTTGCTAATTTTTCTTTTAAAGATTTTACTTTTTTTGTATTATAGTATTTTCCTTATTATTTTGGAAGTTCAAAATTGTTTATATTGTATTTACTAATAGTTAAAAGAAAAAATAAGGCGATTAAAATCACCCTATTTTAAGTATCTAATTATTATTTTCATAACTTCCACACATTGATTCATCTTTCTTTTTAGTATTGCAATTTCCTACTGGTGTAACTGTTATTTGTTGTAATTGACATTCTTGGTTATTTCCATCGTGGTATTTACAACTACTTACTGTACAGTTTATTTTTTGATTGTTTTCCATAAAAATAGCCTCCTTTATATTCTATATATAGTATGGCTATTTTTAATATTTTTATTAATTATTTTTCTATTTCTTTTACTACTCTACATGGATTACCATGTGCTATTACATCTGATGGAATATCTTTAGTTACAACACTTCCAGCACCTATTACTACATTATCACCGATAGTTACTCCTGGAAGTACAACTACATTTCCACCAAACCATACGTTATTCCCTACTTTGATTGGTTTAGCATATTCTAATCCTTTATTTCTTTGTATATAATCTATAGGATGTCCTGCTGTATAAAAACCACAATTAGGTCCAATAAAAACATTATCTCCAAACTCAACTTTTGCTCCATCTAAAATAACTCCATTGTGATTCATATAAAAATTTTCACCAACAGAAATATTATATCCATAATCACAATAAAAATTAGATTCTATCAATAAACTATTTTTGGTACTTCCTAATATTTCTTTTATAAGCTCTTTTCTTTCTTTTTGTTTCGAAGGTTCTAAGTTATTGTATTTAAAGCATAAATCTTTAACTTTTATTCTTTCTCTTTCTAAAGCTTTATCATAATTTGCATCATAAAGCTCTCCTTTATCTCTTTTTTCTTTCTCTGTCATTTTCTTTCCTCCTTAAATTGGTAATTTGATAATTATTCTTGTTCCATATTCATAATTTTTATCTATTTTTATAGTTCCTTTATGTAATTTTACAATATTATATGCAATTGAAAGTCCTAAACCTGTTCCACCTTTTTCTCTTACTCTAGACTTTTCTTCTCTATAAAACCTTTCAAATACATGTTCTTTAGCTTCTTTACTAATTCCAATTCCTGTATCTTCTACTTCTATAAAACATTTTCCTTCTTTTTTATATGTTTTAACTATTATAGTATCTTTCTTCTCTGTATATTTTATACTATTATCTAACAAAATAATCAAGAGTTCTTTTATTTTATTTATGTCAGCATTTAGTTCTTGTCTAAATTCCAATACATTTTTTAGCTCTTTTTCTTGGGCTTTTGCTGTCTCGCAATACATTTCTACAATCTTTTTAATTTCTTTATCTAAATTTGATTTTTGTTTCTTTAAATTTATTTCTTTAGAATCATCTCTGGCTAGTTCCATTAATTCTTTTATTAACTTAGTAAGCCTTTTTGTTTCTTTTAACGTTATATTAATATCATCAACATTGTCAAGTATTGTACTGTCTGGCCTTTCTAGTAATAACTCTTGTTTTGCCTGAATTATTGCAAGAGGTGTTCTTAGTTCATGCGAAGCATCTTGAACAAATTCACTTTGCTTTTTCCAAGAAGAAACAATTGGTTTTAAAGTTTTTTTAGATAGAACACAGCTTGCAATTATTATCAATATAACACTAATTACCAAAACTATTATTAAAGTTGTAGTAAATCTCTCTAATATATCTTCTTCAGCATTTACATTTATTAAAATTTGTGTGTATTCTCCGTCTTTTGTTTGATAATTTATCCCTCTATATGTATACTTATTATCAATAGTGCTTTCATAAATTTGATTTATTTGTGTTTTATCGAAAGAAATATTGTTAAATACATCATTTAAAAATTGATTTTCTTCTATTTCCTTAATATTTCCATTACTATCTCTTTGGATAAATACCAACCTTGGGCTTTGTTCTCTTATATTTAGCCTTTCTTCTTCAATAACTCTTGGTAGTATATCACTACTATTTGTACTACTATTTTCCAATTGCGCTATAGCATTCTGTAATTCAGTATCTGCCGAATTATATACAAAATTACTAAATTGTCCATATATTACAATTCCTAATATAGAAAATATAATTGAAAATGTTATCAAATTTAAAACCATATTCTTGATAAGTTGTTTTTTTACTTTTTATTCTTCATTCATTATCTAATTTCCTTTCCTCTTGAGAAATCATATAACCTACACCCTTTATCGTCTTAAAAAATTTATCATAATCATATTTCTTAAGTTCTCTTTTAATTCCTGTTGCATAAACTTCCACAACATCTGTACTTGTTTCACTATTAAAGCCCCAAATTTTATCAAATATTTGTTCCTTAGTAATGATTTTATTTTGATATTCTATCAAATATATTAACATATCAAGTTGCTTTCCTTGTATTTTCAATTCTTTCTTATCTATAAATACTTTTCCTTTTTTCATATCAATTAACAAATTTTTAAACTTAATCTCTTTTTTATAATTTGGATTATTTCTTCTAATTATAGCTTCAATTCTTGCTTTCAATTCTTCTTTTGCAAATGGTTTCGTTAAATAGTCATCAGCTCCTGAGTTAAAACCTTTTAATTTATCTTCTAAAGAATCTTTAGCTGTCAAAATCAGAACCGGTGTAAATAACATAGAACTTCTAATTTTTTCTAATACAGTATATCCATCATAAATAGGAAGCATTAAATCTAAAATAATAGCATCATATTTGCCTTTCTTTGCGAATTTCTCTCCTTCTTCTCCATCATATGCTTGTTCTACTTCATAATCTTCTTTTAATACATCCTTTATGGTATCTGATAATATTTTTTCATCTTCTATAATTAAAACTTTCATAGACTTTCTCCTTGCCCTTTCAAATTATTGATAATTTTATAAAAAAATATGAATATTGTATGTATTTTTTCTATATTTTTGGTATAATAAATTTAAATTTATATTTTAGATTTTTTATTGATTGATAATTTGATTTTCAAAAATAAGAATGGAGATGATTTTTCTTGCCCAAAGGAAAACATGTTAAATCAGGTTCATATGCAAAGCCAAAATTCAAAAAGTCACTAATATTTGTTTTACTTTCACTGGTTATTTTATGTATCACCTTTGACATTTTAGTCCCTGCTACTGATACACAAAGTATTGCATCTACAAATGAAACAGAAAACATGACTACTACTGAGACAACCACTGAGCCTGAAACAGAAGAAATAAAAGAAATTGAACCTTTTGAAGATACAGATTTAAAACTTTTAATTGACTCCGAAATGACTAAATATGGCTTTAATGAAAATAATTTTGCTTTTTTCTATTATAATATAGATGACAAAGGATATTATTTTTATAACGAAAATAAATATTTTACAGCTGCAAGTACTGTAAAAGTTCCAATTGCAATGTATTATTATGATGAAATAAATGCAGGTACTTATACTACTGATTCTAAATTGCTTTATGAGCAAGGAGATTATGAAGCTGGTGGAGGTACAACAGCTTCCTTATATTCCGTAGGTGATTATGTTCCACTAGATTTCTTATTAGAGCAAGCAATTATAAATAGTGATAATACAGCTGTCAATATTTTAATTGGTAATTTAGGATATTCAAATGCAAGAAAAGATATTACAAAATATTCAGATGAAATTGTTCCAGAAGATTTTTATAGTAATAATATTACCTCTGCTGGATATGCATATGATGTTATTAATTACTTATATGAACATCAAGATTCCTATCAAAAATTAATAGAAGATATGAAACAATCTTCTATGGGTATGTATTTAAAAGAATATATCACAGATTACGATGTTGCACACAAATATGGAAGTTATGGTGGATATGTTCACGATTATGGAATTGTTTATGGAGAAAAAACATATTTAGTTGGAATATTTACTAGAAATATTACTGATTCTGATGAAGTTATAGCTCAAATTAGTTTAGATATTTTAAATTATACTTTAGGAAATTTAGATGTAAGTACTTTAGTACCTAATGAAAACGAAACTAATACAACTGGCGTAAATGAAACAAATGAGACATCTGACAATATAACAAATACAATAGAAGAGTAGCTTTTTAGCTACTCTTTAAATTTTTATAAAACTTGTAAAATTTATATACTTAATACTAGACAAAATAAAATCAACTACTAATACAGATGCAAGTGCATATATTGTTGCTCTCTGTATAGGAAAATCTATCTTTTTTAGTAACTTCTCAGTCTTTTTTTCTATAAAAGGATGTAAATAGTTAGAAAATATTATTCCAGCTAGTCCCCAAACAATAGAAAAACTCAAGCAAATACGACCTTGTATATTAAACATAGCATCAGAATAATCCCACCATCTTAAATGAAATACCATTTCTAATATCCAAGAAGCCGCAAATTCAAATATTGAAAATACTATCATCGATATAAAAAATTTCTTTATATTATGACCTTTTAATCCATCAAAAATAAGTATAAATATTACTGCTCCAAACCCATATATAGGGCATATTGGCCCAAATAGAAAACCTCTTTTTACAAAATGTCCTAATACTAAAACAGCATAGAAACTTTCTAAAACCCAACCTAAAAATGAATATATTAAAAAATACATAATCAATTTATCTTTTGTGGACAATTTTTCGTATTTAACAAGTGCTAAACTTTCTTCCAAAAAACTCTCCCCCTTAAAAAACTCCAATTATAAAAAGAATTATTTTTATTATGATACTAACTTGTGCTATTCCTGCTAAATTTCCTGTTATAAATCTACGTATATTCGTTGATTCTTTTATTTTTTTATATTGTATAAACCAATCTAAAAACATTATAGCTAAAAATATAAAATCTATATAAAATGGAATTCTAACAGAAAAAATATATAAAATAATTCCTATAGCTTGTCCTGTGAGTATTCCTGTACATCTACTACATACAGGGAATTGCCACTCACCTATAAAAAAGCTCCTATCTTCTCTTTGGTGGCATCCACATCTATTTCCTAACCTCATAAAAAATGCCCAAGTTTTAATTTTTGTGCTTTTCTTCATTAAAATTTATTTCCACAATCATTACAAATATTAGTTGTTTTTGTCTGCGTTGTAGTATCTCCTGTATTACATAAACCACAAAGTATTCCTGGCCATCCAAAAAGTAAATAGCCACAACAGGCATCTCCACCATCAAAACCTTTTGTATGTGTTTTTGTATCTATTATACTAGATATATTTTCACTTCCGCATCTTGGACATCTCATACTATTTTCCTCCGTTTCTGTAATATTATATCACAGAATCGAAAATAAAACAATTAATAAAATCTTAATATTATTTCGCGTTTGGGACGTTTCCTTTGCGCACTTTTTTTCGTGAGCGGGACACATTTCCAAATACAACAATAATATAAGTTCTAATTCGTTATTTTGTTTGCTTCTTCCTTACTTATATACTCATATTTGACCATTTTGTCTAATACTTGTTTTTGTCTTTTCCTTGCAAGCTCTGGATTTTTAGTAGGTGAATAGTTTGATGGACTATTAGGTATTCCCGCTAGCATTACCGCTTCTGAATCACTTAAGTTTTGTGGTTCTTTTCCAAAATAACCTAAGCTCGCTTCTCTTACACCAGTGTACCCATCTCCAAAATAACTGGTATTTACATATAGTTCTAATATTTCATCTTTACTATAATTTTTCTCAATATTAAATGCCATAAATACTTCTGCGATTTTTCTAATAAAACTCTTTTCTTGGGTAAAATATATATTCTTTGATAGTTGTTGTGTAATTGTACTTCCACCTTCAACTAATTTCATCGCTTTTATATCATTTATTGCAGCTCTTCCTATTGCAATTATATCTATTCCTGGATGGTTATAGAACCTATGGTCTTCTACTGCAACAACTGCATCTAGATAAATTTTAGGTAACTTATCTATTGAAATATAATTTTCATCAGATTTTATTTCTTCTATTTTTTGTGAAAGAGGCATATTGTCTAATGCCTCTTTATACATATCATATCCACTTCCTACTGCAAATATACCGATACTAAAACAAACTACAAATATTACTAAAATTATTTTTAAAAATGTTTTCATAAACCTCACCTACTTCTATCTTAGTTACTTTAAAAGTGAGAATATTTTATAAAGATGTGTCCCAGATGCGAAATTTTATGCGCGAAGGAAACGTCCCAAACGCGAAATTATTCTTCTTTTATTATGTTCTTGCTTCCCATATATGTTGCTAAGAAGTATAATCCATAAATTACTCCCATAACCCCTACTGTTGCTATTATTGATGGTAATAATTCTTCACTACTTGCTAATACTGACATAAGAGTCATTACAAATTGGATTCCAAATATTGAATGTATTATTGAAAGTATAAGTGGAAATACAAAGAATAAACCTATTTGTTTAAATAATGCTTTATTTATTATTTTTTCATCCACTCCTAATTTACGAAGTACTATATATCTTTCTTTATTATCTGAGCTTTCTGTTAATTGTTTTAATGCAAGAATTGCTGAACTTGCAATTAAGAATATTATTCCTAAGTATATCGAAATAAATACAACCATTGTAGCTACTCCGACACTTGATTCTATTATTGATATTTTTGTCATACCTTCAAAGTTAATTCCTTTTTCTAATATATTTTTGTAAAGTTCAGAGTTATTTGCATCTGTAAATAGTGTTTCTATATTCTCTTTTTCTTCATCTGTTTCAGCATTATAATTTGCTGCTAAAAATGTTCTTTCTTTTTCTGCATCTGTGAATCCAACACTATCTGGTACTAATATTATTCCTGTGTTTATATGACTTGATGACATATCTATAAAACCTTCTTGACATTCATCATATTTTGCTTTATATTCTTTTCCTTTTAAAGTTATAATATTATTTTGTTTTAGCGTTTGGTTTCTTAAAGATACCATATTGTCAAAATCACAAAGTACTATAAACTCATCATCTTCTAATGAATATTCTTTATTTCCATATAATCTTGCTATTTTATTATAGTCTGATATTTTCATTATTTCTTCTGGTGTGTCATATTCTAGTAGCGGAAACTGTGCTTTTACTTCTGCTTCTAAACCTTTCAATGTATCTTCCCAAGTTAGTTCAGAAGTTGTATATATTGGTACTTCTACTACATCTTTGAAATCATTCATATCAAATCCATTTTCTACTAATGTTTGTTCCATACTTACTTTTGAATCTGCTATTTGTTCTTCTGTATAATATTTGGTTTCTCCTGTATAAGTGTCTTGATAACTTTCAGGTAAGTTTGCTGTTTTATATAGATTAATGTCTACTGGTGTCATTTCTTGCATATCTCTTCTCATTGTACTATTTAATGATAATGATGATGATAGTATTGAGATTGTCATAAATAACATTAAACATATAAGCGACATACTTACCACCGTTGTGTTTATTTTATTATTTAACTGTCTTAGTACAAACATATTTACATCTTTTAGATATATCTTTTTCCTTGATTGTACTAATTTTAATATAAATCCTGATAAAGACCAAAATACAAGTAATGTTGATACTATTCCTAGCAATATCACAGTTAACATTCTTTCTTCTCTTACCATACTATTGGCATCTATTGTTACTTCATAATAACAATAGATAAGTATTGCTACTGCTATTAAGAAAATTATTACACAAACTATAGGATTTTTTATTTTTACTTCTTCATTCTTTTTAGTAGCTGTAAGTAAGTTTATTAATTTATATTTTGATACTGTTATTGTATTAAATATCATTACAGCAATAAACATTACCGCAAAATATACACAAGTTTTTATACATGCATCTTTAGAAAATACAAATGTAAGTTTACTCATGTCTGCTTCAAATAATTTTCCAACTAGTATTGACATAAATTGTGACCCAAATACTCCTACTACTAATCCAACGACTAATGATATTATTCCAACAAATACTGTCTCTAATAATATTATCTTAGAAATTTGACCTCTTCCGCATACCTAACGTCATATATATTCCAAATTCCTTTTTTCTTCTATTTATTAGGAAGTTATTTGCATATACAATTAGTAGTCCTAATATTACAGCTACAAATACAGATACCATTCCCATCATTTGAATCATAATCCCGAATTAATTCTCTTGTAGAATTAGATACTTGCATCATAGCTTCTTGGCTATCTAGTGAATTAAACATATAAAATATTGCAACACCTAATACTAATGTTAGAAAATATATTGCAAAGTCTTTTATACTTTTTTTCATGTTTCTAAAAGCTAATTTAAATAACATCTCCAAGTTCACCTCCAAGAAGTGTTTGTACTTCTATTATTTTTTCAAAGAATTGTTTCCTTGTGTCATTTCCTTTTATTAATTCATTGAAGATTTTTCCATCTTTTATAAATAGTATTCTTTTTGCATAACTTGCTGTAAATGCATCGTGTGTAACCAAAATTATTGTTGCATTTAAGTTAGTATTTAGTGTTTCAAATGTTTCTAATAATTGTCTTGCAGACTTTGAATCCAAACTTCCTGTTGGCTCATCAGCTAAAACTAGCTTTGGATTTGTTATTATTGCTCTTGATGATGCTACTCTTTGTTTTTGTCCTCCTGATATTTGATATGGATATTTTTTTAGAATATCTTTTATTTCTAGTTTTTCTGCTATTTTATTTACTTTTTTCTCTATTTCTTTTGGGTTTACTCTTTGTATTGTAAGTGCTAAAGCAATATTTTCATAACAAGTAAGTGTATCAAGCAAATTAAAATCTTGGAAAATAAATCCTAGCTCCTCTCTTCTAAATTTGTTTAAGTTGTTTCCTCTTAAAGTTGTTATGTCTTCACCATTGATAATTATTTTCCCAGCTGTTACTCTATCTATTGTAGAAATACAATTAAGTAAAGTTGTTTTTCCACTTCCTGATGCTCCCATTATTCCTACAAATTCTCCTTCTTCCACATCAAAGCTAATATTATCAATTGCTTTTGTTAAATTTGATTTATTACCATAGTATTTTTCAATGTTTTTAACTTCTAAAACCTTTCCCATGTTTTTTCTCCTTTCCAAATTTATTAATTATATTATAAGCACTTTATATCTTTGTTTCCATAGATTTTACTTACATTTAGCTTACAAAAACGTAACAAATCATCAATATTTGATTTATATATTTTTTATGATATAATTTTATCATATTTAAGGAGGTATACTATGAAATTAATTGGTATTACTGGTAAAACCGGAAGCGGTAAGTCTACTATTGGAAAGCTTTTAGCTGATAAATTAAATTGTAAATATATTGATATAGATAAAATAGGACATAGTGCAACTTATGATTCTTCTATATCAGAAAAACTTATAAAAGAATTTGGATATATCATTTTAGATGATAATAAAAATATAGATAGAAAAAAATTAGGTAATATTGTTTTTTCTGATAAAGATAAAATGGAAATACTTACAAACCTAACTTGGGATTATATGCAAAATAAATTAGATAATATATTATCACAAGATGAAGATTATTATATTTTAGATTGGGCTTTACTTCCAACTGTTAAGTATTGGAACATGTGTAATACTAAAGTATTAATTACTTCAGATGATATTAAAAGAAAAGAAAAAATATTAAAAAGAGATAATATATCTAAAGAATATTTAGAGAAAAGAGAAAAAAACACTTTAAAATATTCAGAATTTAAATATAGTTATGTATTTAATAATGATTACTCTGCAGAAACATTAAATTCTATTGTCGATATACTTTATAATAAATTACTTAAATAGAAATTTAAACTAAAAAATTGAAGCAAAGAAAAAAGGGAATAAAAAGAGATAAAGAAAAACTGTTTAGCCTTACTTTATCTCTTTATACTATTTGACAATATCCATTACTTCTTTTGGTAAATATTTTGAAACATCTTTACCATTTTCATATAATTCCATTACCATACTAGAACTTATACTTCCCAATTTCCCCGCTCTTATATAAATTGTATCTATTCCTGCTACTTCTTCATTTACAGCTGCCATGTTTTCTTCATATTCATAATCCATACCATTTCTAACACCTCTTACTAAAAATGTTGTATTATTGTCTTTCGCAGCATCTACGGTCATTTTATTATAACAAACAACTTCTACATTACTAATATTATTATTTCTTAAGATTTCTTCAATTACAGTTTTCATCAATTCTTTATCAAATCTTCTTTTTTTATCTGGGTTATCTCCTATTCCTACAATCACCTTATCAAAAACTTTTGCTGATTTTTGAACTACATGTAAATGACCATTTGTAAATGGGTCAAAACTTCCCGCATAAAAAGCAACTTCCATAATTTTTCTCTCCCCCTCTATATTTTAACTTACAACAGTAAAACTATTTTGTGGAAATACTAATTTTATTTCCGTTCCTACATTCTCTTCTGAATTTAATTCAATTGCCATTCCTAATTTATCACATAATTTTTTACATAAATATAGTCCAATACCTGTTGATTTCTTGTTAGAAATTCTACCATTAGAACCAGTAAATCCTTTTTCAAAAACTCTTGTTATTTCTCCTTTTTTTATTCCTATTCCATTGTCTTTTATATACAAAATAGTATTTTCTTTATTCTTTTTAGTAAAAATTTCTATTTGTAAGTTTTCATCTTGTTTTTTATATTTAATGCTATTATGAATTATTTGATTTAAAATGAATACAACCCATTTACTATCTGTTCCAACCTCTATATCTACGTCATGTATATCTAAATGTATTTTTTCTTGTATAAATTCATTTTTATTTTTCATGATAACTGTATTTACTATTTTTTCTAAATTAGTTTTCTTTATTATATAATCCTTTTCTACTGCATTACTTCTAGCATAAAATAATGCTTGTTCTGTATAGTCTTCTATCTTATCTAGTTCTTCATCTATACTTTTCGTTACTTCATTTTTATTATTTTCTATAATCATTTTACTTGTTGCAATTGGTATTTTTATTTCATGAATCCATAGTTCTATATATTCTTTATAATCTTCAGTCAAAAACTTAAATTCATTCACATGTTCCGTCATTGATTTTGAAGCTTCTTCTAATATTTCTTTTAATATTTTTCCATCAGAAAATTCTGGATTTCCCACCATTTCTGCTATCAAATATTTTTTATCAAGTTCACCTAAAATAGAAAAAATTCTTTTATAATAATTTTTTCTTCTGTAATAATAACTACCAATCCCTATCACATATACAAGTAAAATAACTACTGGTATATATATCCTAACTAATATAGAAATGTCATAAATCATAAGTGCTATTTCTATTGTAATTATTGCAAATATAATTAAAATTAAAGTTATAAAATTGTCCTTTAAGAAATCTTTAAAATCCATTTTGCCTCTCCCTTATTTGAAATATATTATCTTTCCTTTTTTATTTCTTTACTATAACAAACAATAAAAGATAACATTTGTACAACTACTATAAAAATTGGTAAACCAATTTTTAGCCATATAGATAAGTCAAGTATCACCATCGCTATTTCAACTATAATTATTGAAATTACAGCTTGTACTATATACACTATATTTTCTCTTAGATAATCCCAGAATTTCATAATTTTCCTCCTATTCTAAAATATATCCCTGGCCTCTTTTAGTTATTATTAACTCTTTTAATCCTAACCCATCTAATTTGTTTCTTAACCTTGTCATATTTACTGTTAAAGTATTATCATCTATAAAGCTTTCACTATCCCATAAATATTCCATTATTTCTTCTCTAGATACAATCTTACCTCTTCTTTGTACTAAAAAATGTAATATTTTTAATTCATTTTTAGTAAGTTCTATTTTTACATTATCTTTTTCTATTAAACTTTTTGATATATTTAAAATAAATTCATGGCAATCTATTTTATTTGATGATGTTTCTAATGCTGTACTTCTTCTTAAAACAGAAGTAATTTTTGCAAGTAAGATTTGTATATTAAACGGTTTTGTTACATAATGGTCTGCTCCATAATTCATACTAAGAAGTTCATCCATTTCACTATCTCTACTAGTTATAATTATAATTGGTACTTCTGATACCCTTCTTATTTCTTTTAATATATATTCTCCATCAAATTTTGGAAGATTTATATCTAATAATACTAAATCTGCTTTTTCATTTAAAATATCTTCTATTGTATTTGAAAAATCTTCTAAAATTTTAGTTTTGTAACCATTCTTATTTAAGAATATCTCTAACTCTTTTCTTAGTTTTTCATCATCTTCTACGATTAATATCTTATGCATAAAATTTCCTCCTAACCTATATATAATTTATACCATCAAATAATTTCTTTTGCAATACTTGTAATTAATTTCGAAAAATGATACTTTATTTTATAAAAGAAAATGAAAGATTTAAATGAATTTAATATTACAGAAAAATAAGAAAGAAAAAAAGCTAAAGCATTAAGCTCTAGCCATTTTCTTTTAAAATTTTCTATATTTTCTATATTTCATATAACTAAATCCTGCAACTATCATTAAAGCTATTATTACAAATATTAATACATTTCTTAGACCTGCATATGGTAATTTACTGTTTGCTGTGCTACTGCTTTGTGAATTTTGGCTACTTCCACTTGAGCTATTACTACTTGTTCCACTATTACTACTTCCGCTTGGAGTATTTGTTCCGCTTTGATTATTGTTATTATTTGTACTTTCGTTTGTATTGGTGTTATTTACATCTGTATTTGTGCTATTATTAGTGCTGTTATTTGTATTTGTATTGTTGCTAGTATTAGTATTTGTATTAGTATTTGTATTACTACTTGTATTATTGCTTGTATTAGTATTTGTACTTCCATTATTATTTGTATTACTATTTGTGTTTGTATTATTAGTTGAGTTTGAATCCTCATCTTCAATATTTATAGTGAAACTTACTTCTGTTCTGTTTCCAGCCTCATCTACTGCTATCAATGTATAATTACCATTTTCTCTAATTTGATCACCATTTTGATAACCTTCTACTATACTTCCATCTCTAGTCAAAGTTACTTCTACTAAATTTTCATCTGAAATCCTTGGTGTTACATAGTTTCTATAAGTTCTTCCATCTTCAACTCCTGTAATAGTTGGAGGTGTTGTATCAGGTTCTGGCTCTGGCTGTTGATTTTCAATCTCTGTTATTGTAATTGTCTCTACAACTTTATTTCCAGAATCATCTTCTGCATACACTGTATATGTTCCATTTTCAGCTATTTTTACAAGAGATGCTGCTGTTTTATCTCCTTGTTCAATTTGAAGCTCTGTTCCATTATTTTCAAAATAAGTAACATCTCTTTCTCCACTTTCCATTTTAACTACTCTTATTTGTGATTCTGTATCTACTACGTTTATAGTTAAATTAACAGATTGTTTATCTTGTGAAACCTCTTTTTCAAAATTGATTGTAGGAGGTATCGTATCAGGTTCTGGTTCTGGCTCCTCAGTATTATCAATCGTTGTTACCTCAAATGTTTGAACCTTTTCATTACCGGCTAAGTCTTTTGTATAAATAGTATAAGTTCCATTCTCACCAATATTGGTTCTACCTGTTGCTGAAGTACCATCTTTTGTTATACTAATTTGTTGTCCACCATTTTCAAAATAGCTTTCATTTTGTTCTCCACTTGCAATTTTTAATATATCTATACCTGTTAAATTATCTGTTAAGTTAATTGTAACTGCAACATTTTTACTATCTGTATTTTCTTGTAAAATTTCTATATCAGGTACTGTATAATCTATGGTAAAAGTTACACTTGTTTCATTTCCTGTTTCATCTCTTGCTGTTAATGTAAATACTCCCTCTTCTTCAATATAACTTCCATTTTGATAATCTTCTACAACTTCTCCATTTTTTGTTAAGACTACACTTGCTAAATGTTCATCTGTAGCAATTGGATTTACTGTATCCTTATAAATAGTATTATTTGTTACTCCATTTATTTCGGGATTTGTTGTGTCAGGTTGTTCTACATTATCTAAGCTTAAAATATTTATTTCTTCTACACTACTTGCCTGATTTTCATCTTCTGCATATACTGTATATGTACCTATACTATCTATTGTAAATTCAGTTGTAATAATTTTTCCTAATTGTCCTTGACCAATTGTAGTTCCATTACTATTAAAATATTCTGCATCATGACTTCCTTCAGCCCATTTTATTGTATCTATATAATTATCTGCATCTGTGACTGTTACATCAATTTGCTTTGGATTGCTTTGATTTTGTGATAATGTTATTTGTGGTGGTTCATTTGTAGAAGGCCCAGTTGAAACTATAATTGTTTTTTTCGTTAAATAGCTATAACCATCTTCATCTTTTATATAAACATTTAAAAGACAATTTTCATTTACAGTATAATTTGCAGCGACTTCTCTTCCTGGTGTTATATCTAAGCTTTCTCCATTGTTTTCAAAATAATTTATATCTATGCCTTCTCCTATTGCAACTTTTAATTCAACTATATCACTTACTGTATCTGTTGCTGTTATTGTTAAATTCTCTGGATTTTCTTCATCTTGTGTTATTACTATGCTCATAACATTTTCTTCGGAAGTAATTCTTCTAGTTGTCATTGTTCTGTATCCTGCTTCATCTTCTATTAAAAATGTATAAGTTCCATCTTCAGGAAGTGTATAATTTATATCTACATTTTTTCCTTCTGTAAAGCTTATATCTTCTCCTACAGTATCAAAATCAGAAAAATCAGATATTTCAGAAGCTCTAGCATATTTTATTCTTGTAATATTACAAATACTATCTGTAGCTTGAATATTAATTTCTCTATTTCCTAAATCTGTAATATTTACTTCTATTGGAATTCCACTTTCTGATAAATATATTTGTTTTGTTACATTTGCTCCATTTTCATCTTCTGCATAAACTTCATATAAACCTTCTTCACTTACTGTATATATTAAATTAACATTACTACTTTTATTAAATTCTATATTAGTTCCTTCTGTATCAAAATCTATATCTTGATTTATATCATCTAATTTAGCTATTTTTAATATTGCAATGTTGCTATTCTGACCTATAGCTTGAATAGTTAAAGAAAGTGGATTTTCCTCGTCCTTTATTAACGTTAAGTCTGGTGCTTGACCCGGGTCATGTATTGTTATTCTAAATAAATATCTATCTCCATGTGAGTTTCTAGCATATATTGTATAAGTTCCATATCCTTCTAACATAAATGAAGCTTCTACATTTTGTGAAGGAGATATTTCTATTGTATATACATCATCATTATCTTCTTCAAAATAACTTATCTCACTTGCTTCTATACGCTTATGTACATACTTTAAATCCTCTATATTATACTGTGTATCTGTAGCTGTTATATTTACTTGATTTGGATTTATCTCATCTCTTTTGGCAGTAACTCTCAGTGTTCCTATATCTTCTGTTGCCTCTAAATCTGCAGCACTCGAAACTACTGGTAATACTAGTTGTAATATAAGTGCCATTATTATTAATACTGGTAATAATTTTAATCTATTTTTCATAATATTCCTCCTGTATTTAATCTAACAATTTTATTATAACACTATAAAAATCTTATAACAATGATTTTTATATATTTTACGAAAAATAATATCGCTTTTTCTCTCATTTGCGTTTACAATTATTGCATGCTATAATATGTTTATTAGCACAGCAATGTGCAACTGCTTTGTTGGAAGGTATCACTCATTGTTCTAAGGAGGCAACATGTCTAGTAAGAAATTGCAGCATAGTTGGGTGGTTAGGTCAAAAATACGAAACGTTCCTAACAACACGGTTATTATTACGTTGGAGCATCAAGGATTCTTGAACGGTAGCTTTTCTGACAATTTCGCTTACGATTTTGCAGTGTTTTCTGAGCTACCTTCAGAGTTTCAATACTCAACACGTCGTGATAATGTCACCATTACCTGCATACTAACCTTTACGGAAGATGATATCGATGGAGGCTATATGGATGAGTTGTTTTCTCTGCTAATTGCAAACAGTGAAGCAGAATCCAACGCTGACTCATAAATATATTCAGCAAAAAGTAGCGAGAACAAACTAAAAACAGTTATGTTCTCGCTACTTTTATTTACACATATTATTTGTTTTTTTCTTGATTTCTTTTATCTTGAATTATTTCCATCTCTTTTTCTGTTATTAATGTTACATTATTTTCTTTAGCCCATGCAACACATCCTTTTAGAACTGTGTTTAAAAATACTCGTGGCACTTTTACTAGTTTACTGCAGGCCTCATCTGTAAATTTTACATCTGGATCTAATCTAGAAGCGGCATATTTTACAGTATCAAGGCTTATTCCTTTACTTGCAGGTATTGGCTCTGAAATAGGTCTTTTAAATCTTGTATACCAGAAATTCTTATTGTCACGATATCCATAGTCAACCGGAACAGAAGGAAAACTTCTTGGGTTTATTCCATCTATAATTTCATCATAATATTTTGGTTTCATCAATATATGGTCTATTTTCAATATAAAATGTGCACCATGTTCACTTGTTATTCCATTGAAATTATGATATGGCGGTTTGTATTCTTCTTGGACTTTATCATCTTGTGCTCCATCTAGTTCCCTTACCCATGTACATTCAAATACTTGAAATGCTTCTTGTACTATTTTAGGATATTTTTCATCAGGATTTTCTCTTGCCCTTTTTCCATCTACTAATGTAAATATACAATCTTTCATCTTTTCCTCTGTTGTTTCTCCTGGATAGCCGAGTCTTACAGCTTCTTTAAAATATTTTCTCTTATCTGTTATAAAGTTAATTGAGCATTTCCCTGTTCTTAAGATATTCTTTGCTGTATTTGAACTATTTCTACAACATAAAAGCATTGCATAATAATCTTTTCCTGCTATGTAATATGGAAAACATAATGAATATGAGCCTAAATTTGTTTGTCCATTTTCATTTAATGTTCCTATTTCTGTTGTTGGCATTGGAAAGAAGCTTGATGTTTGATAAAAGTTATCTACTATTCTTAAGTCTCTAAATCCATTTAATTCTTCAATTTTCTTTTGTTTTTCTTCCATAATCTTATCCTCCTTTTATATAAATAAGATATCATAACAAAATAATTTGTGCAAGGAAAAATATTAAATAAAAAAGTAAAAGCTATAAGATAAAAATCCTATAACTTTTTAGTACTATTACTTTTTAATTCTTTTCCTTCTTTATTTTTCTTAACAAATGCTTGCATAATTATTGCAAAGAAGCAAACAATGGTTACTAATTGTAATCTGAATGTGAAAATATAATGATAACATGAATGATTTGGTAACAATATATACCTTGCATATGGTAATAAACCTATAATTAGTAAACCATATATATAACCATTATATTTATTTTTATGTCTGTAATTATTAATAAGTAGAAAAATTACTAGTATCACCGGTAATAAAATATATATGATAAATTTCTTTCTTATAAAATAAATCGGATATAAATTATTAAAGTTTCTTCTTATCGCTTCTATCCACATTCTTTCTTCTTCTACATATCTAACCTCTCCATTTATTCTTGTACTTCCCTTTTGTATTGCTTCTATTATATAATTTTTATTTAATACAATTGAAGCTATTATCCATTTTGCGATATACATTGCTATATATGAAATACCCCAAATCAGTATTGAAGCTATTATAAATTTAAGTATATCTTTAAATCCAGTTAATTTATCCTGTTTATTTCTTTTTATTATTATAAACATTAATGGTAATAAAATTGTAAGCATTTCTACGGTTAAAAAATCGAAGAAGCATGTTAACATTCCTGTTATCCAAAAAATAGGATACAATTTTTTATTGTCACCATTATCAATTTTTAAAACTATTATTGAAACAATAAAAGCAATCATAAATACCCATGTATATTCAAAACATTGTGGTACAATAAATATTGAAATCATATAAAATGCTATTAACAATGGTATTACTATTTTTTTATCAATATTCCATAATTGTTTCATTATTACTAATACTAATATCATCAAAACTATGGCACTAATAATATGTATTTGCTCAATTCCGAAAAACATAAGAAGCGGTTTCAATAAAACAATATATCCATGCCAGTATCTAGTATATTCTGTCTGTGCTTCTTCTTTTCCCTCTACTAAATCTTGAAAGCTTTCTATTACAAACTCTTCTTCAGTTTCTCGATATTTCGCCTCCAACACTGAACTTAAAGGTCTATTTGAATCTAAAGAATATATAATACTAAGTGCTATACTATCTGCATAATAATCCATTATGGTATCAGGTCTTCCTTTTATTTTTTCGGGGAAAATATCATTTGTAGAATTATATATGTATGCTGCTTCTTTACAATGTTCTTTTACTTTTTCATTTGGCAACATTGTTACAACAACTAATGATATTATACAAATAATTAATGTAAGTAAAAACATTTTTAAATATCGAAAAATACCATGATTTCTTCTGTTGCCATCTTGTTCCAAAATTACTTTTAAATGTCTTAATCCATCCCTAATAGTTCTTAAATTACCTTTTCCTTCACGTTTATCTTTATAAAAATTTATTGAAACTTCTACAATTTTCATATTTTTCTTAGCTGCCTTTATCATCATTTCACTTGCAAATTCCATTCCATCACTTGTACATTCTAAGGCTAAAAGACTTTCTTTTTTTCCTCCTCGCAATCCACAATTAATGTCTTTTATTTTTACTCTATATTTTTTTCTTATCAAATAACTAAAAAATGGTGTCCCTATATATTGATGTAAAAATTTCATAGCGCCTTTTTCCATATATCCACCATATCTATTTCCTATTACTATATCATAGCCTGATTTTAATTTTTCAAACATCTCATCTAACTCTAAGAAATTATAGCTATCATCTGCATCTCCCATAATAATATATTTTCCTTTTGCTTCTTCTATTCCTTTTTTTAAAGCTAGTCCATAGCCTTTAGGAGCAAAGTCTACTACCTTTGCTCCTAAATTTAAAGCTATTTCTTTTGTTCTATCAGTACTTCCATTATTTACTACTAATATTTCTGCTGAAATATTATTCTTTTCTATAAACTTCTTAGCTTTTTCTATTACTATTCCTATTGTCTTTTCTTCATTAAGTGCTGGTATTAATATTGTTAATTCCATTTTTATTTTCCTTTATATTATTGTTTATTGTGCTAAAGTTATGTTTGAATCACTTGACTTAGTATTAAATATTTCTTCTAATCGTGGACAACTTCCACTTAATACTAAATTACATCCTTCATTTTGTGCAACAAATCTCAAACAATGATTAATATTATTAACATTTTGTGCATTAATAACTAAATTACCTGTTAAGCTATTACACCCTTCAAATGTTCCCCACATGCTTGTTACACTATCAGGAATTGCTGGTACTTGCTTTAAAGCTATACAATCGCTAAAGGTATGATCCATATTCTTGACATTACTTGGTATATTTGTAACAGTTTCCAATTTTTCACAATAGTCAAAAGTTGAATCCATTGATACAACACTATCTGGAATTTTTGGGCATTCTGTTATATCTAAACTTTCAAATGTTGAATCCATACATGTAACTGGTAAAAATCCCTTATCACTTCCTGCTAATTTTACGTATGCAGGTATCTCACCATCTATTTTTCCAGCATTAACTGTTCCTACATAACCTCTACTTAAATTTGACCCATAGCCTGTTCCTAATCCAACTCCACCATATATTGTATCCTCAAATGTTTTCCAATTATCCATATTAACCGGATTACCATCAGAATCTAAACCTATTATTTCATTTGTTTCACTTTGATCAGGGTGTTTTGTTGCATTTTCAAATATTTCGTCCCAATCTGGTTCTGAACTTCCTGTGCCTGAACTTGCACTAGTGTTCCATATTTCTTCTACCTCTGTAGCACTTGCATAATATTTAACTATATAACTTCCGTTTTCTTGTTCTAATTTATAAACATCATCTGTTCCTGAACCATTTCCTAATGATTGTTTTGCTCCAGTTAAAGCTTCTACATTAATTACTCCATCACTACTTGCATATCCTTTTGAAACTAGCCATGCTAAAAAGTCTGTTTCTACTGCAAAGCTATGTTCTTCTTTTCCTTGTATTTGAACAACCTCTGTACTTGCAAGCTTTGTTGTACTTGCTGTATTTAATTCTATTTGCCATTCATTATATGCAAGAGATATACTGTCTCTTATAGTTCCATGTGATTGTTCAATTTTAGCATTATTAGCTTGAGTAAGTATTCCATTTTGTCCTGTAAGCATTGCAATTGATACTCCTGCTAAAATTAGTAATACTATAATAGTAATTACTAATGCTATAAGTGTAATTCCTTTTGCTGTTTTTAAGTTTCCTTTCATTTGTTTTTCCTTCCTTTCCTTTTGTTTTTAAGGCAAAAAAAGACAGCAACAAAACCTATATGTTTATAGGTTCGTTACTGTCTAATGTAAATAAGCCATTGCTAAATAAACTGTACTTTATTTTATTAAAGTATAGCTCTCTCTCTCTCTCTCTCTCTTAGAGCTTCAAGGATTCTAGCAACTAGCATCATTTACATACACCTCTCTTCTTTTTTTCTATGTTCATATTATATATTAGAATTATTGCTATTTCAATTACAGAAATATTACATTTTTGTTACAACATCCATTACTTTTTTAATATAATATCAAACTCAATAAATTCATCATCATTTTTAACTGTAATCGTTCCATCATGAAGTTCTACTATTTCTTTAGTTATGGCTAAGCCTAGTCCTGCTCCTCCTGTTACACTGGTTCTTGAATCATCTCCTCTATAAAACTTTTCAAATATTTTATCTAGTTTATACTTTGGAATCTTTTCTCCTTCGTTTTTAAAGGAAATGAATATTTCATTATCATTTTCTTCTAGTTTTATATATATTGTGGTATTTTCAAAGCTGTAACTTATAGCATTTTTAAGAAGATTTCCAAATGCTCTTGCAAGCTTATCTCCATCACCTAGATACATAACTTTTTCTTCTGCTTCCAAATCACATTTTAAATGTTTTTCTTCAAGCATTGGGAAACATTCATCCACTAATTGTTGTAATAAATAAGACAAATTAATATTTTGTTTGTTTATAGGCATACTACTTAAATTATATCTTGTTATATCAAAAAACTCATTTGTAAGTTCCTCTACTCTTAATGCTTTATCAAGAGCAATTTTCATATACTTTTCTTGTAAATTTCTTGGTATTTCTTTTTCATCTGTAAGAAGTGTTAAATAACCAATAATTGAAGTAAGAGGTGTTTTTAAATCATGAGCCATATACATGATTAAATCATTTTTCTTGTCTTCCGCTTCTTTAGCCTTCTTTTTACTTAAAATATAATCATATTTTATATCATTTAACTTATCTGAGAACTCATTAACTTCACTTGGTAACTTAATTGTCTCATTATCTTCTTTTAATATTAAATCTAAAGATTTATATACTTCATTCATTCCATCTACATATTTTGAAATAAATCTATAAATTATTACTGCTAAAACAATTCCTATATAAATATAAACAACCACATCTCTATTATAAACAATCCAAGAATATAAATCATAATTAAGCCTTGCAACCAATTCTGATAAAGTATTTTCAAAAAATAGAGCTAATATAAAATATACTATAATAGAAATTATTACAGCTATTAATAAATTCCCAAATAAAGTCATAAACAATTTTAATTTTTTCTTAGTTAATCTGTTAATGTTCAATTCTAATCCTCCATTACTCTTATTCTAACTTATATCCTACACCCCATACTGTTTTTATAAACTTTGGCTTTTTAGTATCTTCTCCTAGCTTTTCTCTTATTCTTCTAATATGAACCATAACTGTATTATTACTATCAAAATATTTCTCTTTCCAAACTTTTTCAAATAACTCTTCTGAACTTATTACTTTTCCTCTATTATTTGCAAGATAAAGTAATATTTCAAACTCTAGTGGTGTTAATTCTATTTCTTTATCATATAATAAGCATTTATGCTCTTGCTTTTCTATTGTGAGTCCATTTATTTCAAGTACATCCTTCTTGTTTTCTACATCATTATATAATGTATATCTTCTGAACTGTGATTTCACTCTTGCAACTAATTCTAATGGATTAAATGGTTTTGTTATATAATCATCTGCACCTATTGTTAATCCTTTTATCTTATCATTATCTTCTATTTTAGCAGTAAGCATGATAATAGGAAATTTTAATCCTTTATCTCTAATATATTTACAAATTTGGAAACCATTTTTTCCTCCAATCATTATATCTAGTATTGCCATATCTAGTTTTTCTTCATCAATACATTTTATAGCTTCTTCTGAATTATAAAATTTATATACATTATAATTTTCATTCTTAAGATAAACTTCTACTAAGTCTGCAATTTCTTTTTCATCATCTAATACTAATATGTTCATTTTTCTCTTCCCCTCTTTTACTTAGGTAATTATAACATATAAATTATTGTTTTTAATCTTATTTTACAAATCGTAAGAAAATGTTAAGAATTTTGTTAGTTTTTCTTTAAGAACTTTTATTTTTTATTTGTTATA
This sequence comes from uncultured Clostridia bacterium, assembly GCA_944392605.1. GTDB lineage: Bacteria > Bacillota > Clostridia > TANB77 > CAG-508 > CAG-269. The sequence continues at coordinate 49,740 of CALXXE010000009.1, forward strand.
AATATTTCAGGGTGATTTATATGAATAGAAATATTAAGAAAAATAAAAAGAAAAAATTAAATTTAAAATTTATTTTATTTGTAATAATTCTTATTTTTATAGGAATCTATTTGCTATATACCATAAATTATTCTTTAACTACTAATATCTTTTTACCTATATCTAACTCTAAAAACAACAATTATTCTGGTATAGGTCAAGAAGCGGTTAGTGACAAAGATGGTTATTTTACTACTTTTACAACAATAGATGAAAATAAAAAAACATATAAGGAATTCAAACAAAATGGTAATAGCTCTTGGGCACAAAATAGTTATTGGGGTGGCACTATGGAAGAAAATGGCTGTGGAATAACTTCTCTTGCCATTATCGCTAGTGGTTATGGTATGAACATTACTCCTGAAGATTTAAGAAAAGAATTTTATCCTGTACTTGATGGAAATGATTTTGGAAGTGTTTTAAAGAATTATTATAATATAGAAAATACAGATTTCTTATATGATACTTCATATTTTTCTAATAACTATATTTTAGAACATTTAAAAACTAATAGACCTGTTTTAGTCTGTGTATGGAATAAACCACATGATAATAGATGGACAACTGCCTCTCATTATTTAGTATTACTTGCATGTGATAACAGTAATAAAGTTTATGTTTCTAATCCTAATGGTGGTAAAAATGATAGTAAATCTTCCGGATGGTATGATATAAATGAAATAACACCTTTTATTGCTAAAATTCTTTTTATAAAAAGTTATAATTAACCCCAAAAATCAAATGTTATTTGGGGTTTAATTACATTTCTTGTTTATTTAATTATTTCTTCTAGTACCATTTGCTCTACTGCTAACATATTACCTACTTTCCTTATTTTATACTTTTCTTTAGTTCTTCAATTTTTTTTACAGGTAGTCCGCTAACTTTACTCACTGTTTCTATTGAATATCCCATTTTTAACATATTAACACACATAATATTTTTTCCTTCATCGATTCCAATACGTTTTCCTTCATTTCTTAGCATTTCATTTTCTTCTAATACCATTTGTTCTGCTGCTAACATATTATCACTTCCCTTTCCTATTATTTTTTCCATAATTTTATTTGTTATTTCAGTTCCAATTTTTTTATTTAATATTAATTCCACTGCTGTATATACTATTTCTTTATGCTCTTCTTTTTGTATTCTTTTGTTTATTTCAAACATTGTACGTACTAAATCTTTTGTACTTCTTTCTTTTTCTATAAGCATTATTTTACTTAAGATTCCCCCTTCTTCCAATAGTTCTTCTTTTGTATAATTGTTTACATCTACTAATGTATAATATCCAAGTGTTCCTAATTCTATTTTTTCTTCTTTTATTTTTGTATCTTCAAATAATTTTTCTTGTATTTCTTTTATATAATTCTTCGCTGTCCATTTTTCTTTTCCTGTATACAACACTATTGGAATCACTAAACATTCTTTATCTTCTTTTTTAGGATTTTCTACTTCATTTGCTCTCATTATTTCTATTTGATAATTTAATATCCTATAGGACATTCTATAGTCTACTCTTGTTTGATGTTCTATTAATATTACTATGTTTGTACCTTTTATTTTATATACTATATCTGCTTCTCTATATTTTAATTCTGTTGTTACAAAACTATTTTGTGATGCTACTAAGTCACTTGGCTTTATTTTTATTCCTATTATTTTGCTTATAAATTTTGATGCTTCTTTCTTGCTTTGAAATACTCTTTTTACTATTTTATCATGTTCTTTATCTATTTTGCTTTTATTTTTATTAAATTCTTCACTTTCTTTAGCGTATTTTTTAACTAAATCCATAAACACAGGATCTTTTAAATATTTTTCTATGTCTATTTTTGTTGTACTTTTTATTTCTATTTCTATCATCTCCTAATATATCATTTATTTATCTTAAAGGCAATATTTACATTTTAATAAATATAATATTTTTCTTATGTTTTTCTTCGTTTTTCATAACTTTTCTCTTTCTTTTGTACTTTTTGTCACCTTCTTTTTTGTCTTTTATTTTTTCTTTTTTGGGAAAATAGTGTGAGATAAAAAAATAGTTTTTCACACATTTAATTTGAATTAAAATTCTTTTATATTAAAACATGAATAGAAAAAGAAGTCAAGTTTAAAAATAAACTTTTCATCGCAAAATTCGACAATTCAAAAACTAGTAAGTAAATTAAATACTTACTAGTTTTAAATTTATCTCGTATTCTTTTTTCATCTTTTCTTTTTGTTTATTTTGAGAACAATACTTTTTCTGACTTATATTGTTTAATAATAACTTTTAAGACAATTGTTATATATATAATTGTAGAAATTGCCATTAAAGCAATATTAAGTAAATCTATTTTTCCATTGCTTATATCTGTAAAAATTACAGTAAAGTTTATAAATGGAATTATAGAAAGTATAGGGCTTCCTTGTACGCCTATCATAAATGCTATCATTCCTGGGAAGAATGATATAAATGTTAGTGGTGTCAAAGCACTTTGAGCTTCTTTAAATGTTTTTGATGTACTTGCTATTGCTATACATAATCCACTTATAAAGAATGAGTATGCAATTATAACAATAACGCTAAACACTAAACTTACAGGTGAAAACATTATATCTATTCCTTCATAAATGCTAAACATATCTTTTGTAATAACAAGTGAAATTACTGCTAAGACTAAGCTAATTAAACCTGTTATAATTGAAGATATTGAAACACTTAAGAATTTTCCAACAATAATATCTTTACTTCTAATTGGAAAAGTAAGTAATGTCTCTAGCGTTCCTCTTTCCTTTTCTCCTGCCGTCGTATCTGTTGCGGGATATGTCGCAGATACCGTAATTGCCATAACTATGAATAAAAACGCATAATTTTTAATATAATTTGCAAAATAATTATCTTCTTCAAATATGTTTTCTTCTACTGTTATAATACTAAATACTTCATCTGGATTTATATTGTTATTTGCTAAGTAAGATGTTTGTAAGTATTGTTTATAGGCTTCAAAATAAGCTTGTACTAGATTTTCAGCATAAGTATCGTTATCATTTGTTCCTGTATTTAGAACATATTTATTATCCTCTTTTGTTACATATAAATAGATTTCTCCATTATCATATTTTTGTTTTAACTCTTCTTCTGTTCCTTCAATTACTTCTATAGCTATTTGTTTTGCAATTTCTTTTTCTTCTTCACTTAACTCATATGAAAAACCTATCTTATTATATTCTTCTACATCTTTACTTACTTGTGCTTCAAATAAAGCAGACATACCAATTATTAATAAAGGTATAAATATTGGAATCACCAGCATCATTGCTAAAGATTTTTTATCCCTAAATAATTCTCTAAGTTCCTTTTTTAATATATTAAACAAATTACTCTTCATCTAAAACACCTCCTATCATTGTAAAGAAGGCATCTCTCAAGTTAGATGTATTTGTTTTACTTTTTATTTCTTCAGGCGTTCCTTCATTTATTACAAGACCTTTATTTATCATAATCACTCTATCACAAATATTTTCTGCTTCTTCCATATAATGTGTTGAATATAAAATTATTTTATTCTTTTTCTTTTCTTCTTTCATAAAATCTAAAATAATTTGGCTAGAAATAATATCTAATCCTGTTGTTGCTTCATCTAATATATAATATTTAGGATTATGTACTAAACATCTTGCAATATTTACTCTTTGTGTTTGACCAGTTGATAAGTTTCCAATTTTGTTATATAGGAAATTATCCATATTTAATATTTTAGATATTTCTTTAATGCTTTCTTCTGCTTTCTTTTCTTCTACTCCATAAATATCAGCGCACATTTTTAATAATTCATAACAAGATAAAGTATCATATAGTTTCGTATTTCCTGATAAATATGCTATTTGCTTTTTTATTTCAATTTCATTTTTCTTATAAGTTAATCCATCAAATGAAATCTCTCCTTCTGTTGGCTCTAATATTCCTGCGATCATTCTAAGAAGTGTTGTTTTTCCGAGCTCCATTTGGTCCTAATATTCCAATTATTTCTCCTTCATTTGCTTCAAAACTTATTCCATTATCAGCATAAAATTCTTCTTTTTCTTTTTTGTTTTTATAACGCACGAATTTCTTTTTTAAATTATCTACTTTTATCATTTTCTTCTCCTTTCTTCATGACAAAATAATATATTATTGTCATTGTTAGTGTCAAGAAAAAATAGTAAAAAATTAAGAATTTGTCTTAACAAAAATAAATGTATAATAAAATTTTCCATAGTATAAATTATTTTTAATAGCAATTTACGTTTCAATTATTTTTGAATTTTTTGTAAATTTACTAGACAGCATTTAACCTTTGTGATATTATATATTTTGTAAAAACAAAAGATATGAAATATAATTATTTCAATTGGGAGGTTTAAAATGTTAAAATCAAAGAAATTAAAATTTATTATATTAACTATAAGTATTATAGCTTTTATATTTTTATTAGATAGTTGTTATGCTGTTGATTTGAACTTGAGTACAGACTTAACTTCTAATTTATCAACAAATACTACTGCAACAAATGGAACAACAAATACTACAACTAACGAAACAACAGATGCAAATACGACTCAGAATACTACTAACCAATCTTCTACAAATACCGGAACTAACACTGCTAATCCAAGTAATTCAACAAATACAATGAATACTTCTAGCACAGGGACTTCAAATTCAACTGGTACAAGTAGTACAACAAATACAGGCTCAGGAGCAACAGTTACAAATGCTTTACCAGAAAGTGATTTAGGATTAACAAATATATTAAATATACTTTTAATTGTAATTGGAATTTTACTTATCTTCTTAGCAATTGCTATTCTAATTAGATTAAAAAATAGCTAAAAATATTTTTAAAATTTTATAAAAGCTTTATTCCAAATAAAGCTTTTATTTTTTTGTTTTTGATGTATATTTTATAAAAAAATTAAAATAATAATATTATAATTTGTTTTTCATAGTAATTTATTATGGAAAATATTGTTTATATTTTTTATAGGAGGAATCTTTATGTATAAGAAAATAATAGTTAGTGCATGTATTCTACTTGCAAGTATCCTTCTTTCTTTTAATCTATGCTTAGCAAATGACGCTACTAACATGTTAGAAGATGCTGCAAATGGAGTAAGAAATGCTGTTGGTGGTGCTGAAAATGCTATCCAAGACGCCGCTGGTGGGGCAACTAATACAGTAAGAAATATGACCGAGGGCATAGAAAACGGTGCAAACTCTGCTACTAATACTATGAGAAATGCTACTAATTCAACTAAAGACACAAACAACAATATGAACAATGAAGGATATGTAGCAACTAGAACAGCTACAGATACAGGAGCTGCAACATTTATGGGAATGACATCAACTGCATGGACATGGTTAATTATTGGAATTGCTGCAATAGCAATAGTTGCTCTTGTTTGGTACTATGGAAATCAATTAAAAGCTTCTAGATATGACGATAGAGACTAATTAATCTTTTAATGCACTTTAAATTAATTTAAGGTGCATTATTTTTTATTTTATGATATAATATTTATCGTAAAATAAATATTAGGAGTAAGTTTATATGAATACTAAATTAATTGCAAAAAATCCAACTGCATATCACAATTATACAATTGAAGATAAATTAGAAGCAGGAATAGTACTATCTGGTACAGAAATAAAATCTATAAGAAAAGGCAAGGCTAACCTAAAAGATAGTTATGCTATTATTAAAAATGGTGAAGTTTATATTGTAGGAATGCATATTAGTCCCTACGAACATGGAAATATTTTTAACAAAGATCCTTTACGAGATAGAAAACTTTTATTAAATAAAAAAGAAATAAATAAATTGTTTGGTTTAACAAAACAAAAAGGATATAGCCTTGTTCCTATCAGCTTATATTTTAAGGGAAGTTTGGTTAAAGTAGAACTTGGTATTGGTAAAGGTAAAAAATTATATGACAAACGTCAAGATATTGCCAAAAAAGATGCGGAACGAAGAATAAATCAAGCTATGAAACAAAAATACAGAGATTAAATTAATTAACCTCTGTATTCTTTTATTTCAAGTATTCTAGAAACGACCTCCACCGCCGCCTCCGGCCTCCGCCGTCCGCCGCCACCAGATGAGCCGCCTCCAAATCCTCCACCTGAGCTATGTGGAGTTGAATTATACGAGCTTGTACTTATTGCCGAATTTACACTAGTATTTAAATCTCTTATAAGATTTGTACTTATACTATGGTATATCAATAAATTAGTATCTATTCCACTTGTATCTGTCATGCGCATTTTCATTTGTTCTTCTACCTTATTAGCACAACCTAACACTGTTGCAGTAACTAAATATCTCTCCCATAACGTTATTTGAGGTAAATCCTTCTCGTCAAAATTACTAAAATCTTTTAAAAATCTTTTATGTGCTAGCCATTTTGAATATTCTTCTTTTCCTTTTTCTGTTCTATTTTTATCTTTGCTTCCTATTATCAAATATGTAATATTGATTATAGATATTCCTACTAAATATATTAAAACTTGTGCCGCACAATTTTCTAATCCATGAAATACTCCAAATGCCATAAATATACTAAATATATAATTCATAATTGTAAAGATTTTAAGTAAAATTAATGTGGTATCGCCTTTGAAATATTTCTTTTCTTCTACTTCTTCTTTTGTCTCCTTTTTAAATTGATTAAATTCTTTCATTAATTGCTTTGCTCTTTTAATATTTGTTCCGTAACTTTCTAAATCTAGCATATAACATTTATTAGTATTTCTTCCAACCATTTTAAATAGTACATTTAAAACTATATTTTCTGCTTTGGTTCCTTTGTAATTTTCATTTTGAAGTTTTAGTACAATATCATCTTCATCCTTTGCATCTTCATATGAAATTACTTTTTTATTAATCAAATTTAATATAGTTGCTGAAAATCCTACGCTACTACTTTCTTTTTTCATTAAATATTCTAAAACATTTGGATTATCTTCACTTGGGAAATCTCTATAATATTTACCTTTAAATTTGTGTTTTTCATTAATTATCTTTATAAGTTTATCTATAGCAAAAACCCCTAAAACCACATTTGTAATTATAACAAGAATTATAAAATTTCTCCTTATTTTATCTTGTCTTTCTTCTAATATGTCATCTAATTGTTCATATATAGTTAAAGCTTGTTCTTTTACTTCTTCATCAAAGCCTTCTTCTATTTCTTCCTTAAAATCTTCTAATCTACTTCTAGTTAGAAACATATAATTATTGTCTGTTAAACTATCTAGGCTATATTTTAAATCTTTTTTCCAATCTGCATTAACCAAATCTTTTGTTGCTTCAATTCTTTCTAAAAAGTTTTGTTTTTCCTCACTCGTTTCATCTAACTCGTTTACTAATTCCATTGCGTGATTATAATAGTACATTATTGGATTTTCTTCTAATTCAATTACTGCTTCACTCGCTCTGCTTTCCAATTTTAGTTTTTCGTTTTCTCGCTCACTATTTGCTGTATTTGCCATCATTTGCTCATATTTTAGGATATTATCTCTTCCATTAACATTAGAGTTTTTAGTAGCTAGAGGAACTAAGTCTTTGTTAAACATAACTCTTATAGTTTCTGGAGTATAGCTATCTACATTTGTATCTTCAAAATATAAAGTTTTAGCATCTATAATTTCATTTCTACCACTAAGTTGCCCCTTTGTCCAAATTCTAACATCACTATCTTCTCCTGGTAAATGTACAATAACTTGGAAATCTTCTATATTTTCTTCAAAATAATCTCCTAAGACATTCCAATATAATTCCGCAACATCATTATGTACTACAACTACATCCTCAATAGTATATTCTATACACATAACTTTATTTTCTTTATCAGTACAATAAATTTTAAAATCTCTACCTGAGCTACGTTCTGTAAGCTCATAAACTCCATAATCCCCATTAGAAGCACTTCTTACCTCTTGGTATATAGTTTCAGTGTTTCCTATATCATCAATTGAATTAAAATTTTCTTGAGATATATCATATACTTTAATATCTTTTATACCTGTTCCATCATATATATCTGTATTTCCTGTAAAATTACTATATATTCCTGTAAAAGCAGTTGCATACGGATTTTTAAAATCTATACTTCTTAATCTACCATTATATTCTCCATTAAGCCAATCAGCTTCTCTTACTGTTATAGAACCATCCGCATTTATCGTTATATCTTGATATAACAATTTAGTAGTTTCTTCTTCATCAGCTAAAACATTGTCTGTTAGAAAAAATACAAATATCATTAAAATAAATATTAATACTATTCTTATTTTTTTCATTTTTCATCCCCCATATACAAAATATGACATAGGAAAAGTTGTTTTCCTATATCATAATCGCTTACATAATAAAGTTATACTCAATTATTTTATTATTATTCTTATATTTTATTACTTGAACCAAAAACATCTACCATTTTATGTTTTACTGTTTCTTTTATTAAGTCTCTTGCTGGAGTTAAATATTTTCTTGGGTCAAATGCACTTGGGTCTTCTACAAACACCTTTCTAATTCCAGCTGTCATAGCTAGTCTTAAATCTGTGTCTACATTTATTTTTGATACTCCAGATACACTTGCTTCATGTAATATTTCGTCTGGTACACCTTTTGCTCCTGGTATATTGCCACCATATTTATTACACATATCTACTAATTCTGGAATAACTGTTGATGCTCCATGTAATACTATTGGAGTATTTGGTATTTTTTCTTTTATTTCTTTTAAAATATCAAATCTAAGTTTTGCTTCTCCTTTAAATTTATAAGCTCCATGGCTTGTACCAATAGCAATTGCTAAAGAATCACAACCTGTTCTTTTAACAAATTCCTCAGCTTGGTCAGGATCTGTATACATAGCATCTTTTGCATCTACATTTACATCATCCTCAATTCCTGCTAATTTTCCAAGCTCAGCTTCTACAACAACTCCTTTAGAATGAGCATAATCTACTACTTGTTTTGTTAATCTTACATTTTCTTCAAAATCATATTTTGAACCATCTATCATAACAGATGTGAATCCATTATCAATACACATTTTAGCTGTTTCAAAATCTGGTCCATGGTCTAAATGAATTGCAACTGGAACTTCTGGATGTTCTTCAACTGCTGCTTCTACCATTTTCATTAAATATCCTATTCTTGCATATTTTATTGCACTTGATGATGCTTGTAATATAACTGGTGATTTAGCTTCTGCCGCAGCATCAACAATACCTTGTATTATTTCCATATTATTTACGTTAAATGCACCTATTGCATATCCTTCTTTCATTGATTTTTCAAACATATCCTTTGTTGTAACTAACATATTAATTCCTCCTTTTTAATTTGTTTACTACTTTGTTATTTTATTTCTTATTTTACAATATGTCAAGTGTTTTTAAGATAAAATGGGACAGGGCTTTTTTGTCTCACCTTTTCATTATTTTGTAAAGTGAGACATTTAAGCTCCGTCCCCAAAATCTCTCATTCATATTTTATTAACTCTATTTTATTAGATATAAACTTTTCGTTATTATCAATATCTTTACTTAAATCAGTTGATAAATATTTCTTATTATCATCTGCAAATACAGTTACAATATTTTTATCCATTTTATCCGCAAGCAATACTGAAGCTATAAAATTAGCTCCTGATGAAATTCCAACTCCTAATCCTAATTCTCTTGATAGTTTTCTTGACATGTTAATTGCATCATTATCATTTACTAAGATTATTTCATTTATTTTACTTTTATCTAATAAATCTGGTACAAAGTCATCTCCTATCCCCTCTATTTTATGTTGGTCTATTATTTTTCCTTTTGATATTATTGGCATCTTATCTGGCTCTAAAGCTACTATTTTTATATCTTTATACTCCTTTTTTAATCTATCTCCTATCCCCATTAAAGTTCCACCTGTTCCTACTCCTGATACAAAAGCACCTGTAGATTCATCTAATTTTCCTAAGTTGTTTATTATTTCTTTTCCTGTTGTCTCATAATGTGCTTTATAATTATCTTCATTTCCAAATTGATTTGCTAGAAAACCATTTTTTTCTTCTACTAATTTTTTGGCTTCTTCAACACATTTTATAAATCCACCTTGTTCTTTTGATATTAAAGTTACATTTGCTCCATAGTTTTTCATTAGTTCTATTCTTTCTTTACTTGCCCAATCAGGCATAAAAATATATACAGGATGTTTGTAATATGCTCCAATTGCTGCAAGAGAAATCCCTGTATTTCCACTTGTAGCTTCTATTATTGGTTGGCCCTTTTTTAGTTTTCCTTTTTTTATAGCCTCATTTATTATGTAAAAAGCTACTCTATCTTTTATACTTCCTGTTAGATTATAATATTCTAATTTAGTAAATATATTTATCTTTTTATCTTTATATTTACACAAAATTTTTATCATGGGGGTATTTCCAATTATATCTTTTAACATTCTCCTTCACCTTCACTATTATCCACTTTATTGGCTATACACTTTTTACTTGGTTGTTCGAAACTTAAGTACCAATTGATTCCATTTCTATTTTTATTTATATATTCTACCCTTTTTTCTAACTCTTCATACGTTTGTGGTATAGGTACTATTACAGGTTGATTTGGCATCCAATTTGCTGCAGTAGCTCCACCCATACAACCTGCCATTTGAAGAGCCCTTACAGTTCTTAATATTTCTGGAATAAACCTTCCTACATTCATTGGATATATTAATATTGTTCTAACAATTTGCTTATCATCAATTATATAGACATTTCTAACAGTTTCTGTTGTGCTCATTTCATTGGAAATCATTCCATATCTTCTTGCAATTAAAGCATTTCTATCAGCTATAATTGGAAATGATATTTTTATCCCTGTTCTACAATAGATATCATAAGCCCAAGCTAAATGAGAACTATTACTATCTACACTTAAACCTAATAATTCTGTATTTATTTGTTTAAAATATGTATGTGCTCTTGTAAATGCAATCATCTCTGTTGTACAAACTGGTGTAAAATCTCCTGGATGTGAAAACAATACAAGCCATTTTCCTTCATAATCTTTTAAGCTTACTTTTCCAAAAGTAGATATAGCTTCAAAATCTGGTGCTTTCTCACCTATTTTTACATTTCCATTTTCTAATAACTCATAATTCATAAAAATAAACTCCTTTCATTTCTATATATTATGAAAGAAGTTTTATTTTGTTAATTAAACAAATATGATTTTATTTTTCAATTTATTTTCTTACTACTATTATTATATTATTTTACTAATTTTAATTTTAATACATTCCCTTTCTCATTTTGTGCTTCTAATATTTTTGTTACATTTTCTTTAGTTATACTTAAATCTCCTTGCATTTTTTCTTGAATATCTCTTACAAATAATAAATTATTAACAATTACAGATTGTGAACTTTTTAATGAATTAACGACTTTTTTTATTTTATTTTGTCCTTTTTTAACTTTTTCTAATTCTAGTTGTATATTTGTAACATTAGCTTTTATTTCTTCTTGTTCTTCTTTTATACCTACAATATCTCCTTTCATTTCTTCTTGCTCTTTCTTTATTACTACAATATCACCTTTCATTTCTTCTTGCTCTTTCTTTATTACTGCAATATCACCTTTCATTTCTTCTTGCTCTCTCTTTATTACTGCAATATCACCTTTCATTTCTTCTTGCTCTCTCTTTATTACTGCAATATCACCTTTCATTTCTTTAATGTCAGAAGACATATTAGTAAGTAATCCAAGTATTTTTTCTTCCATCTAGTTTCTCCTTTCTGCTTTTACAAAAAGAGTGTAAAAACTATTTTTTATTATTAAAATATTTTTATTATCTTCAGTATTAAAATAATTTTACTATTAAATTTATATTTCGTCAATACTAAACTTTGAAAATTATAATTATAATGAAATAATACTAAGAATTAATGTAGTTGAAATAAATTTTGATTTTTAATTTTTAAAAAATTATCGATATAATAAAACTGTAAGAAATAAATTATAAAAATAATATCTTTTTTATAATAACATATATTCTTATAAAAAGCAAATTATTTATAAAAACTTCCTTCGATGTAACACGAAAGAAGTTTTCTAAATAATTTTATTATAAACAAAATATTATCCTTCTAAGTTTTGCTTTAAACGTAGATATCCAAGTTCTTCCCATACATTATATGCAAGGTTTAGTCTAAATAATAAAGTAGGTTTAGCACCTGCCCTGTTTTTATCAACTACACAAGCATAATATCTAACATCAGGGTCATCAAACTTTTTAAGATTAAAAAATTTCGTATCTACTTCATTTAAAGAATATTCATAATCTGAAAGTGTTTCCCTACTTATTTGTTTCATTAAACATAATGTATCTAGAACTTCTTTTACAGTTCTACTTACTGCTAAGTCGTTTACATCCAGATTTACAGGTAATGTCTTACTTTCCATTAATTGCAAAGTTGAACATATATATAAGTTAAAGTTCTGTGCTAAGTTTGATAAGATTGTTGCTGTTTTCTTTAGTTCTTCTCCAATACCTATATTGGCTGTATCTGTTTTCAATGTATCATAAAATACATATTCAATTTGCTCTTTGTAATAATAGTTCATAATAACTTTTTGAAGTTCATCATTTGTATGGTCAGTTATGTTAATAAAGTAAATTGCATTTTTCATTTCTTTGTTAGCCCAATTTGTAATTTGTATAGTTTTTCTAAATTCCTCTGATTCTTTTGTTAACCTTTTTACAAAATCACCTTGTTTTTCATTTGGCTTTCTTACTATAAAGCCTTCATCATCTGTTTCAACTTTCTTTGGATCATCTGCTCTATATTTAAATTCTAGTAATTCACCTTCTGTTTTACTTAAATGAACTCCATGTAATTCTTGAATTGCTTTATTATTTATTATTGTAGTTATAAAACAAAGCTTCATTTTCTCTTCTGACATTTCGTTTGAAATTATTAATACTTTCTTTTTATGTACTAATGCAACATGTGCTGCAATATCAATTGTGAACCTACTCTTACCAGAGTTTGAAGGCATTGCAAATGACATAGTTTCCCCTTTTCTTATTCCTTTAAATACACTTGTAAGTATCGGAAATGGAAGTGGCAATCCATTTCTTAAATTGTTATCTCCTGATTCTAAGAAAGTTGTAAGGTCTTCATTTAAAATGGCTCTTTTGAATTTTTCAGTAGCGTTTACTTGTTCTATTGCACTTTTTACTTCTTCAATTGACATTTTATCATAAAGAGTATACCCAGTTATTTCAACTACTTTTTCTTGTATGCTTTTTATTGGAATTGCTAAGTAACTCTTTCTTAATACAAAAAGTTTTCTCAAGTCTATATAAACTTTTTCTACATCATAGTCTTCACCTTTTGCTTCATTTTTTAATTCCGTCTTAAATTTATATACTGCTTCATTATCTCTTGCAAAATTAAAACCTCTTTTAGCATCTTCAGAACTATATGCTCCCCCCTCAGTAAACAAGATACTCTTATACACATTCAAACAATCATTGTCTTCAAAATAACATTCTTCAAATGGGAAATAATATTTTACAATAAGTTTTGGATCGTTTAATAATAATCCTATAAATAAGCGTTCTAATTCTACATCACTTAGCTCAGGAGGATAAATTCCATCTTGTTCTTGTACTTCTTCAACAATCTCATCTTCTTCATCCTCGTCTTCTTCCTGCATTTTACTTAGTTCATCTATTTTTTTGTACGCTGCCATATAATCTTTATTTAATAGTTCTTCTCTTATCTCTTCTATTATTTTTTCATTTTTCTTAGTTACTTTTATACTGTCTAATATTTTATATATTCCTTTAATTTTATCTTCTTCCATTATCCTAATCCTTTCTTATTTATTTTGTTATTTGTAAAGGAGTATTATCTTCCTCCTCCACCTCCTCCGGCCTCCGGCCACCACCGGCCGCCTCCAGAGAATCCGCCGCCTCCGCCTGAAGCAGAAGTATATGCTGAAGACATTGATGTGCTAATAGCATTTGAAAAACTTCTAGAAAAATCAGTATGTACCATTAAGTACATATACGGATAAGTATTTACATTGATTGTATTTTCAATATCTGGATATACTATTTTCAATTGCTCTAATACTTTATCAGCAATACCAAATGCAGTAGCAAAAACTAGGAAGTGTTCCCATATTGCAATTTCTGGTACTTCTCTTTTATCAAGTAATGAGAATTCTTGCATATATTTTTTTAATCCTTTCCATTTAGCTATTTCATCTATCCCATCTTGTGTAAACACGTTAATTTTTGAAATCGCTATTCCTGTTGCAACTATATTTAGAAACATTATAATAGCAAAAACTATACATCCGGCAATAACTATATTTCCAATCCATTCTACAATCGCAAAAGACATACATACACAAAATACAAATAATGCTATAAACAATGCTTGTATACCTGATTCTTTTTGATATTTTTCTCGTTCTTCTTTATCGATTATCTTCTTATCTATTAATTTTATTCTTGTTCCCTGTCTTATATCTTCTTGTAAGTTTAATATTTTTGTTGAAGATGATTTTTTTATAAATTTTTCTAATTCTTTTACTGTTAATATGCCATCTTCCTGCTTTTCAAAAGCTGATATCAAGAATTTTCCAATTGCTCTTTCATCTTTGTTTTCTAATGCTAGTATTCCATCTTTATCTAATAATTTAATAGAAATTTCATCTTTTCCTTTTTCATTTTTGGTTGATTGTATTTCCATTAATTTCTTTAAAGATAGATTTAACAATGTAGCTGAAAATATCTTTCCTGTATCGTTTGGTTGTAAATCTGTTTTTGTCTCTTCTTCTAAAAATACTGCTTCTGCAGGTGAAGCATCCTCTCTTGGTAGTTCTCTAAAGTAAATTATTTCTTCACTTGGCTTTCTTTCTTTTCTTTTTCTTATCACTTTAATTTTTCTTATTATATTAATTATTAAAAGAATGCTTAATACTGTGATTGCAATATAGATAAGTGCTACATATATTATTCTTTGATTTCTTAATCTATTCGCCTCTTCTGCCCAAACCATTTCTTCTTCTAATACAGTATCTAAAATAGGATGTTCATATGTTCTTTGTACTTCATCATTTAAGACATCTGTTGGGAATAATGTTCTTACCTCTACATATGTCCCAGCTTTAAAATCAGTTATAGTAAATTCTATTTTATTGTTAGCTGTTGCATATATTTCTCCATTCATTGCTGCAGTATGTCCCCATACTCTTATTTCATCTTTATTATCAACTCCTTTTGGCAAAGTTATTGTTCCTGTAATCTTGTTAGCATCTATTTCAAAATCTTCACCTACAAACTGCCAATAAAGTTGATTATAATCTGAATATCTTCCTACTGCTCCTTCTACCGTATATGAAATTTCATAGGTTCTCGTATCGCTCTCTTCATCTAAGCCTACTCCCCATGCAATTTCAAAATCTCCATTATCATTTATTAACCCATAATAACAATCTTTAGTCACATGATACATAAGCCTTGACGTCTCTGTAAAATTCTTATTTATTCCATCTGTTATTTCTTTTACGCTTACATCTTTTATGTCTAGATATTTATTAATATCTGTTTTGAATGTTTTATATAAAGTATTTGTATCTTCTATGTCTATGTCCCAAGTTTCTGTAACTACCATATCTCCATTTTCTTGAATTTTAGCATCAAAATTTAGATTATTTAACTCCAAGTTACTTGAAGCTGCATTGCTTTTATTTCCAATTGCTAGAAATAAAAACGTAAAAATTAAAACCATAAATAATTTTCTAATCTTTTTCATCAACATTCCCCTTTATTTTATTTTTAATATCATCCATCTTAATATTAATATCTTGTGGCAAAGTTTCTAAATAAGGCACTTCTTCATTTTCTATTTCATATTTTTCTTTTACTTTTAAAATTCTTCTTACACTTCTATTTATTTTTGCTATGTTTATTTTTCCTTCTCTTACTTCCTTTAATATTTTATCAAGTAAAGCCTCATCGCCTGTGTTATATTTAAATAAAACTATATCATTTCCTGCTTTAAATGCTTTTATTAAAGCTCTTTTTGTTCCATATAATATCTTAACTGCCTTCATTCTTATATCGTCTGTAATTACTATACCATTAAATCTTTGTTTTTTTCTTATATATTTCCTAACAAAGCTTTTAGACATAGATGCAGGATAACCATGTGTAACTCTTTTTATTTTTAAATGCCCTACAAGTAATACATCTGCTCCACATTCTATTGCCTTTTTAAATGGTACCAAGTCTTCTTGTTCTAGATTCTTCTTTGATTCTTCTATTACAGGTAGTGTAAAATGTGAGTCTTTGCTTGTTGCTCCATGACCAGGATAATGTTTAATTGCTGGTACTATATGATGTTCTTTCATTTCATTCATATATGTAATACCACATCTAGAAACTGTTTCTACATCATCACTAAAAGCTCTATCTCCTATCGCTTGGGTGTTTCCAAATCTCTTTATATCTAATACTGGTGCAAAATTAAAATTAAATCCTATACTTCTAAGCATCTCACCTGTTACATCACCTGCTTTTTCGACTAAGTCTTCTTCTTTGTAAGACGCTAGCTTATTTGCAGAAGGTACATTTCCAAATTCATCTGGCATCCTATTTACTCTTCCGCCTTCTTGGTCTATTGCAATAAACAAAGGAATTTTATTTTTTCTTCCCAGGGCTCTTAATCTATTTATCAGGTCATTTAATTCTTTATAGTTTTTATAATCTCTTTTATATAAAAGTACGCCACCTATTTTATATTTTTCTATAAGACGTTCTACGGGTTTTATACAATTTTTATTTTCTACGCCCACCATTAGCATTTGGCCTACTTTTTCTTCTATGGTTAGATTCTTTAAATTTTCCATCATTACCTCTACCAATTTTTTCTACATTATATACTTTAAAATATATATTAGCAATAGATTTTTCCTTATTTTTGTGATATAATTTTTATGTTATTTTATAAATTTAAAAGGAGACACATTATGGCATTTGATGGAATTATAACAAAAGCAATTAGTACAGAATTAAATTTACTTGATGGAGCAAGAATAGATAAAATATTTGAGCCAGATTCAAATACTATTGTTTTAGGTTTTTATTTAGATGGTTTAAATTATGCTTTAAATATTTGTATAAATCCACAAAATTATAGAATAAATTTAACAACACATTCTAAAAGGAATCCAAAAGTTGCACCTAATTTTTGTATGGTTTTAAGAAAACATTTAATCGGATTACGTATTAAGAATATAATTACAAACTCACTAGAAAGAATTATAACGATTGAATTTGAAGGTTTTGATGATGTAGATGATATTATTACTAAAAAACTAATAATAGAACTTATGGGAAAGCACTGTAATATTATCCTTTTAGATGACCAAAATATTATTATTGATAGTATGCGTCATATTAATAATGAAAATGCAACTCACATTGTTGTACCTCATATTAAATATACATACCCTAAAATAACAAAAAAGGACTTTTTATCAGAAACACTTGAAGATTTTAAATGTGAAATAGAAAAATACGAAATAGAAAAAAAGAATAAAAAAACAATAAAAGACTTGTTACCAAAAATAATTAGTGATACTTATAATGGTATTAGTAAAAAATACGTTTCTTACATAATAAATGAAAATAACTTAGAAACAAATGAAGATATATATAATTACTTAAATGATATTATTTATAGAACTGATTCTTTAAAATTAAAAATAGAATTAAAAAATAACGACTATTTCCTTGTCCCTGACGATTCTAATGAAGAAAGCTTTTCTATTAACTTTGCTCTTGATGATTTTTATTATAATAAAGAATCTTCTGAAGAATTAAAGACAAGTAGAGACTCTGTACTTAAATTAATTTTAGCCACTTTAAAGAAATATAATAAAAGACTTGTTTCTATTAATAACAAGCTTAAAGACTGTGATAATATGGATACCTATAGACTTTATGGTGAACTTATCACAGCTAATCTTTACAGAATACCTAACAAAAACTTAGAAAGCATTGAACTTGAAAACTATTATGATGAAAATAAAAAGATTACTATTCCTTTAGATGAAAGATACTTACCAAGTGTAAATGCAAAAAGATTTTTCAAAAAATATAACAAACTAAAAAATGCTTTAGAAATAGTATCAGTTCAAAAGAAGGAAACTATGCAAGAGCTTGATTATATTGAAAGTGTTGTTTATGAATTAGAAGCTGCAAATTCTATAGAAGAAATTGCTGAAATCTTGGATGAAATTTCTGAGAACGATATTTTTAAAGAAAAAACTAAAAACTTAAAGAAAAATAAAAAACAGAACAAAATAAAAAAATCCAACCTTACAAAGAACAAGAACTCAAACTTTAACCCATTAAAATATAAAATAGATAACTTCACTCTTCTAGTAGGAAGAAACAACAAAGAAAATGACTACCTAACTCTTAAGTTTGCTCATAAAAATGATATATGGTTTCATACTAAAGACATTCATGGAAGCCATGCAGTTCTTTTCTTAAACAACCAAGTTCCTACAGAAAATATACTTATAAAATGCGCTGAAATTACTGCATATCACAGCAAAGCAAGATTTTCTTCAAATGTTCCTGTTGACACTTGTGAAGTTAGATACGTTAAGAAACCCAAAGGTGCAAAACCTGGTATGGTTATTTATACAAATTATAATACTTTATATGTTAATCCCTCAAATAAGTAAAAGAGGTATCTTTTAAAGATCCTCTTTTACTTATTTTCTAATTAACTTTTTATAATTTCTATTTTTGGAAATTTATTAAAAGTAGTTCTTACTTCTATTCCAGCTTTTCCAAATTCTCTAATTTTTCTTATTATATCATCATCAATTATTTCTCCTGGAGTAATTAATGGTATTCCTGGTGGATATACCCATATATATTCTTTTGATATTTTTCCTTTTAATTCATTATAATCTTTGAATTCTGAATTAGTATTTTTTATTGCTTCTAAAATACTTATCTCTTTTTTAGGAAGTATTATATCATAATTATTATAAACTTCTCCTTTTTGTTCTAAACTTCTATCTATTTTCTTTAAAGCATCTAGTAATCTTTCAAAATTTTCTCTACTATCACATATGCTAGTCATTGCTAACGCATAATTAATTGATAACATTTCTAATTCTATTTTATACTCTTTTCTTAAAATACAGATAAGCTCTTTTCCTGTTATATTTGTTTTATTAGTTTTTATAACTATTTTACCAAAATCATAATAATCTTTGTTTTCTATTTCATTTCCTAGTATTTTAAGATTTTTAAAATTCTTTGTTTCATTATAGAAATATTTTAAATTATTTTGGTATTCTTCAAATAATTTTTTTCCTCTATTTTCTATAATATCTAGACATTCTTCTATAGAAGACATTAATATATAAGATGGGCTACTTGTTTCAAAAATAGATAATTCTCTTGCTACATTTTCTTCCTTTACCAAGTCCCCTTGTATATGTAATAAAGCTGTTCCAGTTAATGCTGGCAAAGTTTTATGAAGACTTTGAATTACTATATCAGCACCTGAATTTAATGCTTCTT
Source organism: uncultured Clostridia bacterium (assembly GCA_944392605.1). Lineage (GTDB taxonomy): Bacteria > Bacillota > Clostridia > TANB77 > CAG-508 > CAG-269. Next base: position 69,433 of record CALXXE010000009.1, read on the forward strand.
TATCACAAATATCATTTATAAATCTTAAATGTGCCCCATGTGCTTCATCTACTAAAACAGGTACATTAAATTTATGTGCAATATCTACAATAGCTTCTATATCACTAATTACACCTTCATAAGTTGGTGATGTTAATATTACTAGTTTTATATCATTATTTTCTTTTAGCTTTTCTTCTACTTGTTTACTATCTATATTTCTATCAATTCCCTCACTACCTATTTTAGGTAACATGTATATTGGGTTTAATCCATTTATCTCTATTGCATTATATACTGATTTATGACAGTTTCTAGCTACTAATACTTTATCTCCAAAATCAACTACACTTCTTATCCCTGCTAAAATCCCACAAGTACTTCCATTTACTAATATAAAGCTTCTTTTACTTTTATAAATCTTTCTTGCCTTGTCTTCTATATTTTTGATTATTCCTTCTGCATGATGTAAATCATCAAAACCATCTATTTCTGTTATATCTATCTTATATGGTAACTTTTCTCCAAGTAGTTCTACATTTCTTTTATGTCCTGGCATGTGCATTGGTAAGTAATCTTTATTATAATATTCTTCTAACTTTTCTTGTAAATTACCCAATATTATTTCTCCTCTTCTTCCATCTCATCCATCGCTTCTGCTATTTTTACCATTATGGCACATTCAATTCTTTTCTTAAATAATTTACATCCATATTCGTATACTCCATTTATACTTCCTGTTGTATGGAAGCTATTTGCTGCGCAACCACCACTACAATATAATTTTGCCCAACAATTTTCACATTCTTTTCTAGAATATACATTACATAGTTTAAATTCATCTCTTAATTTTGTATTTGTAATTCCATCTCTTACATTTCCCATTAAGAAGTTTTTATCTCCTACAAATTGGTGACATGGGTAAAAATCTCCATTTGGTGTTACTGCTAAATATTCTGTTCCAGAACCACAGCCTGTTATTCTCTTATAAATACAAGGTCCTCCGCTTAAATCTATCATATAGTGATAGAATGTAAATGGATTTTTCTCTCTTCTTCTTTTTATCATTTCTTTTGCTAATATCTCATATTGTTCATATATTGTATCTAGATCTTCTTCTCTTAAAGCATAATCAGTATCTGGTTTTGATACAACAGGTTCCATTGATAATTCTTTAAATCCTAAATCTAACATATGGAAAATATCATTTGTAAAGTCTAAGTTATTACGTGTAAAAGTTCCTCTCATGTAATATTCTTTGTCTCCTCTTTTTTTAACAAAGTTTTGAAATTTTGGAACTATTATGTCATAACTTCCCTGTCCATCTAATCTCTTTCTTTTAGCATCATTTATTTCTTTTCTTCCATCTAGACTTAGTACAACATTATTCATCTCTTTATTTAAGAAGTCTATTACATCATCATCTAGTAATACTCCATTTGTTGTTAATGTAAATCTAAAATGTTTTCCTGTTTCTTTTTCTATGCTTCTTGCATAAGCTACTAACTTCTTTACAACGTCAAAATTAACTAAAGGTTCTCCACCAAAGAAATCCACCTCTAGATTTTTTCTTGTTCCTGAATTCTTTACTAAAAAGTCTAATGCTTGTTTTCCTACTTCAAAGCTCATTATTGCATCTTCGCCATGATATTTTCCTTGCCCTGCAAAACAGTATTCACAGTTTAAATTGCAAGTATGAGCAACATGTAAACATAGTGCTTTTATTACAGAATCTCTCTTTTTTAAATCAAGATTTTGACCTTTAAAGTTATCCTCTGTAAATAACTGACCATTTTCTATTAAGTTATCTATTTCTCCAAATGTTTCTTCAAGGTCAGATTCAGAAACATCATATTTTTCAAGCATTTCTTTTTTTATTTCTTTACGTTCAATTCCTTTATCCATTAACCCTATTATGTCATAGCTTAAGTCATCTACTGAGTGAACTCCACCGCTATATGTATCTAAAACAATATTATATCCATTTAATTTATATTGATGTATCATTTTTTACTCCTTAAATTCCTATATTTTATTTATGTAAATTCAAACTTACTTAAATAAATTGCCGACTAAGGTCGGCAATCTTAAATTAATTATTTATTTACATTTTCACATTTTTGATTTGCTACACCGCAAGATGTTTTACATGCTGATTGGCATGATGTTTGGCATTCTCCACATCCTCCGTGTAATTTACTTTCTTCTAAATTTCTTGTATTTAATGTTACTATTCTTTTCATATCTATCCCTCCGTCTTCTTTTCATCAGGTAATATTATAACACTATAAATACTTTGTGTCAAATTTTACCTTCATCTCTCCAATATGGATGGATTTCTAAGTAATTACCTAATCAATACCTCCATAAAAACAAAATTGGAAAACAGATAAGAAAAATGACAGAAAACATAGATTAGTTTTTTGTCATTTTTAGTTTCACGAATTTTAGTGAATTATCCTATTTTTATAATATTTACTATTTAGTAGAAATATGTATATTTTCAATATCTGCTTTCATTTCTCTTGAAATGATATTTTGTATCTGTGCTATTTCATCTTCTTTTAATTCTTGTGCACCTATAATCACACTAATACTTTCATCATTTACAAAAATAACACTATTTTCAAATCCTTTTGTTTTTAAAAGATTTTCACATATCATAATACTGTTTTTAGTATTATTTATTTTTGTTATTTCTTCAGTAGCTGACTGTTTTTGTGTTTCTAATGCATTTGAACTATTTAATACATTTTCATAAGTTTCAAGCATTTGTGAATACATAGTATCTCTTTCCAATTTAGATTTAGCAAAATAATCATCAGTTACTGCACTTGTTTCTTGTGTTGCCATATTAGTATTACTTGAATTTGATGTATTAGTCGTATTAATTGTATTTTCCGCAACTTGATTTTCTGTAGTATTTGTTTCGTTAGTAGTGTTTTCTTCTACTGCTTCACTACTAACAAGTCTTGCATCTCCTATATTTGCATACTCGTCTGTTTCATTTACTTGACTACTTGCTTGTACAGCTTCATCAGCAGTTCTAGTAGTGTAATTTAAATACCCTGCAACCATTAGCATAACAGCTATAACATAAATAATAACTTGATTTTTCTTTAATAATTTCATATTTTCACACTTTCCTTTCCTTTTCTAGATGTATCCCTAATTGGACATTTCAAATACTTGTATTTTATGTGTTGCAAGTCCTGTTACCGCTTCTACTGCTTGAATTATATTACTTTTTATTTCTGCATTGCTTACTCCTTGTGCTGTTATTATTGCTCCTTCTATTTTAGGTTGTACTACTTTTGCTGTTATTGGTGTTTTGGTGCCATTATCTTCTTGAAATATAACATCTTTTTGCGTATCTGTTTCTTCTATCTTTCTAGTACCACCTGAGTCATCGGTTTCTTCTGTTGTACTTGTTGTCGAATTTTCATTATACATAGCAACAACTTCACTTGATTCTGAGTAATTTAAACACACTTCTACTTCTCCGACTCCTTGTATTTTTGATAATATATTTTTTAGTTTATTCTCTAAATTTTCTGTATTATTTGAACTATTAGAACTTGTTTCATTTACTCCTGTTGTTCCTTGATTTACATTTTCACTTGTTGCTAATTTCTTTGAGGTATCATTAGTTGTTTTATTGTTATTTGCTTCTTCATTTCCATTCCATATAAAATTAATGATTACTATTGTTATAATGAGTAGTACTACAAAAAATACTAAATTCTCTATTTTTCTTTTATCGTTTCCTACTCCATCTCCACTTATTATCTCTTTTATTCCATTTGTTTCTTCGTTATTTCCATTAGTGTCATCATCTTCTTGTTTCTTTGATAATAATTTCTTTAATTTATCTCCAAGCATTTTTCACTCACTCCGTATTCTTCTATTAAAAACTTTTTAATATTTTGTATATCACTTCTAGTTACTGTATTGCTTGCTTTATCTTCTATGTTACTATTACTTTGGTTTTCATTATTTTTCTGATTAACATCTATATCTACTCCTTTTACTCTTTGTACTCCTGTTACTAATTTATTTTCTATAGTTTCTTCTTGTCCTTCGACATTTGTGCTCTCTTGATTTTCTTGTTTTCCTTTTATTTTTAATTGTATTTTTGTAATACCTGTTTCGTTATCTTCATTATTTGCTCCTGTACTTTCATTAGTTGGTACATCTGCTTCTACTTTACAACTATCTACTTCATACCCTAATTCCTCTATCTTTTTTATTATATCTTTTTCAAGTTCATCTTCATAAAGCTGTTTTATCCTTACATCCATACTTGTTTGGTTTAAAGCTTCATTATTTGAGTTTATAGATTCAGTTGTATTGCTGTTACTAATTCCTTCTTGATAGTAATCCTCTACATTAATAGATGCTAAACTTAGTTTATCTTTATTATTTATAAATGGTGATATTACATTAAATATTACAAATATTCCTAAAACCATCCTTATATACTTTTTTGTTTTATTATTTGGTAAAATCATTTCCAATATTGATACCAATACAATTGTCACACCTAAACTTTTAGCCCATGAGCTTATTACTTCTATCATTTGTAATCTCCTACCTATACATCATCGCACTGTTTGACATCTTTAGTACTAAGGCTGTTCCTATAATTAACATTACAGAAATAGCACTTAATATTCCTAAAAATATTTTAAATACATCTCCTATTTGATCTAAAAGATTTGTTATTTTCTTATCTGCAATTACTTCTGTAACTGCTCCTACTAGTTTATAGCAGACTGTTAAAATTGCTAATTTTATTATTGGCATGATGCAAATACCAATTATAATTATTACTCCTATTACTCCAACTGCATTTTTTAGTATTACTCCTGAGCCTAAAACTGTATCTACTGCATCTCCTAATATTTTTCCGTACTACAGGTACTGCTGAACTTACCACTGCTTTTGTTGCTTTTGCTGTTATTCCATCTACTGATGCAGACATTGTTCCTTCTAAAGATACAACTCCTACAAATATTGTTAAGACTATTCCTAAGAACCACACTATTCCTGATTTCAAAAAGTTTGCTAATTTTTCTACTTGTATATGGTCTGATATTTTTGATATTATTATTAAACTTGTAAACACTAGAACAAGAGGAATTATTAAAGTTTCAATCATATTACCTATAAAATTTATTATAAATAATATAATCGGCTCTAACACACTACTTGTTGTAATACTTCCAGTATACATCATAAGTGCCATAAGGAGTGGGATTAAACAATTCATAAAACCTACTAAATTATTTGCTGTATCTTGAACTAGTTTTATTATCTCTGAAAAATTTGTCATTATTATTGTTACTATTAAAATATATTGAACATAGTATATTAATTTGCCTATTGACTCATTTTCTAAATTTTCACTAATTGATTTTAAAATGCTATGTATAATAATTATTACTAATATAGATACTAAGCTCTTTATTGTACTTCCTACTTCACTTCCTAGTAAATTCCAAATTCTATTTAAAATAGAAGAGTTATCTATTTCTCCTTTAATAGCTCCATTTAATAATTCTCCTATATCAATTCCTTCAAAAAAGTCTCCACTATACTTTTTACTTTCATCTATAAAATCTTCTATTTTAAATTCTTCTTGTTGTTCCGTTATTGTTTGCTCATCACTTGTTTCTGCGTAAGAAATATTGTTATCAATTACTAATAGCAATATTAAGAATGTTATTACTATTTTTATAACCTTTTTCATTTGTACTTCCTTTTTCTTCTAAGGCAACACCGAAAGTATTATTTCTAACAAACTTGATATTATTGGTATTGACATAGATATAATAATAATTTTCGTTCCAATTTCTATTTTACTTGCAATTGCAGCTTCCCCTGAATCTTTACATATGCTTACTGCAAATTCAGATAAAAACGCTATTCCTGTTATCTTTATTAACAAAACTAGAAAAGTACTATTAATAGAAACTTTATCTGCAAAAGACTGAAGTAAGCTAATAATTCCTGATAGCTCGTCCGCAACAAGTAATAAAATTAAAACTCCTGTAAGTAAACTTATGTATATCGCAAACTCAGGTTTATATTGTTTTAGCAAAATAATAATGATTAACGCAATTAGGCCAACCCCAATAATTCTTATAACTTCCATATTTCTTTTTCCTTTTAAAGATTAAATATTGTTCTTACTGTATCAAATAAACCGCTAATTTCTTTAATTACCATTGTTAAAACAATTACAAGCCCTGCTAGTGTTGTCATCATTGCTTGGTCTTCTCTTCCTGCTCTTACTAGTACCTGATGTAAGACTGCAACTAGAATTCCTATTGCCGCTATTTTGAATAATAAATTTATATCCATTTGTAATCCCCCTAGACTTTAAGCTTTTGTTTCTCAAGCTAATATAATTACTATAGCTAAACCTAGAACTGTTCCTAATCTTGTATAAAGCTTTTCATTTTTTCTTCTTTCTTCTTCTGCTTCTTTTATTTGTCCTTCTAAAAATTCTTCCGTTATCTCTATTTGACTTATTTGCCCTTCCACATCAGTTTGTCCAAGTAATTTAGATAATGTTTTTATTATTTTTTTATCTTCTTTCTTTAAGTTACATTCTGTTTTTTCTACTGCTAATTCCCATGCCTCACTTGCTGTTTCATCTTTCATTTTTTCTTTTGCTAAAGTGAATATGTTTCCTACATTTTTATTAACATTTTCAGAAATTTCTTCAAAAATTTCTGGTATTGGCTCATATGTAAATTTTATTTTAGTCTTTAAGATATTTAGAGCATTTTTTATATCTTCTAGTTCATCTAATCTATATACATATTTTTTAGATAAAAACTTTCCAATCAAAGTTGACGAAACTAATATTAAAAATAATATAAAATATTTTATTAATTGCATAATCTTGTCCTTTCTCCACTTTCAATTTTCTTTTATATTTTTTTATTTTTTCTACTTTATTTCTATTTTTAATATTATATGAATCAAAATTTATTTTAGAACTAAATATTATCAATTATATAAAAATTATTCTTTCTATTTGTTTATTTTCTATTAACTCATTTATATCTTTATTCAATTTTATTTCTTCTAAGTTTTTCCCATGCATTGTAAAAATTCCTTTTACGCCTGATATAGTAGCTTCTTTTATTGCTTCTATATCTTCTTTTGAGCCTACTTCATCACAAGCAATTACTTCAGGTGCCATTGAACGTATTAACATTTTCATTCCTTTTGCTTTAGATACATTTTCTATTACATCTGTTCTTATTCCTATATCATTTTGTGGCACTCCGTGATACATCGCAGCAATTTCTCCTCTTTCATCTACAACACCACATGTTTTTCCTCTAAAGTTAATATTAGGAATTCCATTACTTATATTTCTTATAATATCTCGAAGCATTGTTGTTTTTCCTTTTCCTGGTGGTGATACTATTAATGTATTATTTACCTCGTTGTTTTTTACATCTAGGATCTTGTCCAATATTTTTAAACTACAACCTAATACCTCTCTTGCTATTCTAAAGTTTAGACTTGTTATGTATTTTATATTTATAATTTTTCCATTATCTATTACGGCTGTACCGGTAATACCTACTCTATGTCCACCTTTTACAGTTATAAATCCTTCACATATCTGATTTTTGTAAGCATAAATAGAATTATTACAAAGTCTTTCTAAAATACTTAATATTTCAGATTCATTTACTTTATATTCAATTACAATCTCAAAGTTTCTTAATTTCAATATTATTGGTCTATCACATCTAATTCTAATCTCTTGTAACTCGTCCAAAATTCTTTCGTTTTTATTTATCGTATTTCGTATTAAATTCCCTACATTATTTGGAAAATAACTTAATAACTCACTTATCTCTTTCATTATTCTTCCTCCAAAAAGAGACAAAGAAGGACTGACCTTTTTTGTCTCATTAAAAAAAGACATATATTATTATATGCCTTTCTTTTTTATTTAGAACTTTTTTTAATTAATTATTGTTCTTTTATTTTGGATTTACAACAGCTCTATAAATTAATCCAGTTTCTTGGTCTCTTTCAAATTCTACTCTATAATAGTTTTCTGCAACTACTTCTTCTTTTAATGCTGCTATATTTTGCCCATTTACTTCATATTCTTCTCCATTAAAGTTAATCTCTTTTATCTGTCTATCATCAGCCTGCTGCTCATTGTTTAATTCTATTGTGCTAAGTAAACCTCTTACAGTTACTCCTTGTAAATTTGTACTTTGATAAACTTCAAATTTTTGATTAAATGTTGTTACATCTTCTTCGCTAACTTGTGGCTCATTTAGACTATTAATTATTTCTGAATAAGTACCAAGTGATGGTATCAAATGCATTAATGGATTTTGGTCTTCTGCTATTCCTAGTTCTTGCATTTGCTGTGCATTTACCTCTGTTAACCTTTGCTCTACTGCAATTAAAAAGTTATTTACTGTTTCTTGGTCATAACTTGTAAGTACTGTACTATTATCTGTTGTAAAGTCTTCTACACTTACGTTATCTGTAAAGTTTACATTATTTTCAATTTTATAATTATAAACCTTTGCGTCATTTTCTAGTACAACTTCATAAGTTTCTTTTACATTTTGTCCTTCTAAGCCATCATAATTTATTTTTCCTGTTATTTTTAAATTTTCATTATTATAATTTAAATCTATTGAAATATCATATTGTGTCGTATTATCACTTGTCGTTTTTTGTATATCTATTTTTATTTCATTTAATGACACTACTATTTTACTTGTTTTTCCTCTATTTTTATATACTATTATACTAAAACTTTCATTAGATAATTCATCACTATCTTGGATATTTTGTATTAATCTATCTATTGAGCTAGGTGTTATATTCGCTGAATTTCTTATTTCTTTTATATATCCATTTATTTTATCTAATGTAGCCTCATCATTTTTTAATTGTTCTAATATTTGAACCAAAAGATCTTTCAATTCATCTCCACTTAGAGTAAGTTGATATCCTGTACCATTTGAATCATTTACATTTGAAAATTTATCTTCACCTAGATTTTGAATAATATTCATATAAGAAGTTAATTCTTCTTGTGAAAATGAAATATTTTTTACTTGTTCTATGTCTGTAACTGTATTATTTATATTTTGTATTGTTGTAGAGCCTTCTCCTTGGAGACTATCTATTTTCTCTGTTTCTACATTTATAAATTTACTTCCTACATACTCTGTTTGTAAACCTGTCTGATTTCCTATTTTTCTATATATAACAGGAAACGTTACAGAATCTGAATAATTTATACTTACATCTCGTTGTGTTTTTGAATTTGTATTATCAGTTTGTCCTGAAAAGCTAATATTAAAATTATTTAAATTATCAATATTAGTAAGTGTAGGATCTGTCGCACTTACTGTAAAGTTTCCTTCATTTGTATATGAATTTGTATTCTTTTTTTCATAATACTGCTTTACATTGTTTTCTATAAAGCCGTCTTCATTATCTGATATTTGAGTCATATATTTAAAGAATAGCTCTTTATTTCCTCTAAATACATCAGTTGTGAAATATACAAGTAAACCTCCTACAACTAGGATAATTAATACTAATAATATAATTAAAATAACTACTATTTTTCTATTTTTCTTTTGATTCATAAATATTTTCTCCCTTTACAATATTATTGCTTAAGTTCTATTCTTCCCAGTTATGATAAATATTAGAAACATCGTCTAAATCTTCTAGATTCTCAATTAATCTTTCCATTTTTTCGCTACCTTTTTCATCTAGCTTTACTGTTGTTGTTGGTACCATTTGTACTTCTGCCTCTAAAAATTCTAATCCTGCTTCTTCTAATTTGTCATGTACTGTAGAAAAATCACTAGGGTCTGTTGTTATTTCATATACTTCATCAAGAGTTTTAAAATCCTCTGCTCCTGCATCTAATGCTAACATCATTAACTCATCTTCAGACATTTCAGTAGATTCTTTATCTATTACGATAACTCCTTTTTTATTGAACATGTATGATACACAACCTGTTGTTCCTAAATTTCCTCCTGCTTTGTCAAATACATGTCTTACATCTGCCGCTGTTCTATTTTTATTATCTGTTGCTGCTTCTACTATTACTGCTACTCCATTTGGTCCATATCCTTCATATGTAATTTCTTCATAATTTTCATTACTTGAAGAAGCTTTCTTTAATGCATTATTTATAGTATCATTTGGCATATTTGCTGCCTTACATTTAGCTATTACATTTCTTAATTTTGAATTACCCTCTGGATCTGCTCCACCTTCTTTTACTGCAATTACTAATTCTCTACCAAGCTTTGTAAATACTTTTCCTCTTGCTGCATCTGCTTTTCCTTTCTTTGCTTGTATGTTATGCCATTTACTGTGTCCTGACATGTCTATTCCTCCTTTAATTGTAATATAACCTATTATATTTTAACACATTATTTTATTTTTGTGTAGTATTTTTTGTTATTTTATTATGTTTGAAGTTTTTCTTGTCTTTTCCCCGATTTGATGATATATTAAATAAAAATAATATGAATTAAGGTGGTAGAAAATGGAATATATATACAATCCTATTGGCGTATGCTCAAAAAGAATGAAAATAGAAGTAGAAAATAATATAATAAAAAATGTAGAAATACTAGGTGGTTGCCCAGGAAATACTCTTGGAGTAGCAAAATTAATAAGAGGCATGAATATTGATGAAGCAATAAAAAGATTAAAAGGCATATTATGCGGAGATAAAGGAACGTCATGCCCTGACCAACTTGCAATAGCATTAGAAAATATAAAAAAAGAACTACAAAATAATAGGAACAAAACTTTATTACTATAACTTTTTATTATTTGTTTATATATGCTTTATTTTGTAAACATTAAAAGCTGTTAAATAATCAACAGCTTTTGTTTTATTAATAATTATATTTTAATTATCCAACTCCAAAGTCTGTGTTTTCTATAAGAATATCAACATTTTCATAATCTTTATATTTAGAATAAATCTCTTTTATAAATCTACTTTTTAATTCTTCGTCAGCAGGCATAATATCATCCATTTCTTTATATACGTTAACACAAACTCTATCAAAATTTTGTATCCCAATATTAATATCATTTTCTATCTGCTCTATAGTTTGACCTTGTACTCCAACCAACAAATTCACAACATCAAAAACTTTTTTTAATTCTTCTATTGTAGGATATCCAAATCCTTTGTTTAATACCTTTTCTCTAAAATCCGCATTAAAAGTTTCTACTCCTCCCTTTACTTGTAATTGTATATTTAGTTCTTTACATTTATTTCTTAATTCTTCTATTTGTTTCTTATACATATAATGGCTCTCTATTATTAATCTTTTAACATTCTTTTTTATACAAACTTCTAATAGTTTACCAAAACTTCTTTTATTTAATTCAAATATACTCCCTGAATTAATAGCTTCTAATACTTGAAACTCTCCTGTTACTTTGTTTAATATTTCGTTATTTATTTTAAATTGTTCTTCTTCTACATTATTTCTATCTAAATGGTAATTACAAAATTTGCATTTACTCCATTTACATCCATTTCCTATTAATAAAACAATTTCTCTTTTATCTTTATCTAATATTTTTGAATACCTTTCCAATTTTTATATTTTTCTCCTTTATATGATTTTCTCTATATTTCTTTCTTATATAAATTATGAATTTAAATATTTCTTTAAATCACTTAATCTATTTTCAGTTTCATTTTTTCCTTCTTCATATAAAGCTTTTAACTTATCCTGGTCTCTTTCTAATCTTGAAATATCTACATTATTTTCTGGCCTAAATACAAATATTTTATTTTCTTTTTCTAATTTTTCTATTTTATCATAAGTTTGATTATATTTATCAGGTCTATCATACATAGTTTTTAATAAATTAGGATATTTCTTATATACTAATTTATACATCTTTCTCATTTTATTTGATACCGATTTTTTTCTATAATCTTTATTTCTTGTAAGTACAACAACTATTCTTTCATATCCTTGTTCTAATGCCCAGTCTATAGGCACATTACAATCTATTGCTCCATCTAAATAAGGTTTTCCATTTATCTCAACAACTTTTGAAACTAATGGCATACTAGAAGATGCCTGTAATAATTTATATGTATTTTCTGGACTTTTGTCATAATATTCTGTTTTACCTGTTATACAGTTTGTTATCCCTGTTACAAATCTTTTCTTAGAATTCAAAAATTCTTTTTCGTCAAATGGATTATATTTTGCTATCTCACCACCAAATAAGTAATCAAAACCAACTAATCCTTTATTATTTTTTATTGCTCCTACACCTATATATTTATTATCATTACAATAATTAATATTAATTTTAGCGGTTCTTCCTTTTTGATTAGATATATAATTAGAACCTACTAGAGCACCTGCTGAAACACCTACAGTGCAATCTATATCAATATTATTATCCATTAAGACATCTAAAACTCCTGAAGTAAACAGACTTCTCATAGCTCCGCCTTCTAATACTAAAACTGACTTTTTCATTTTTATCACCTATTAAAACTTTTATTCTTTACAATTCAAAGATATTAGCCTTTAATATTAATCTTGATATCTTTGTTTTATCCTTAAAAAGTATTTCCCACATACTTCCTGTTATGGACCTTTTTATTTTATACTCTTTTGTTGGCTCCCCCAATAATTTATTTAATTGTTTTTGTAAATTAACTTTATTAGTATATACACATAATTTTTCCATTTCATATATTACATTTATGGTTGTTTCCATTTCTTCTTTTATAGGTTCTTTATATATTTTTTTGTTCATTAAATACAACATCCTTTTACATAATTTAGTATGATGATATTATATCACAGTTTTCCATTTCTTTCTATAAATTTAATATTTAAACTAATTTTATTTAAAATGGAGTTGCTCAAAACCTAAGTTTTAAGCAACTCCCGTATGAAAATAAAAGGGGATGGTCCTTAGTGCCAATCGATTCACTTCGGTTGGCACTATATATACCAATCAAATCTACTAACAATTCCGTAATAAAAACATTTAATTTATATGATAATAAGAATTTATACTATCTGTTATTGCTTGCATATATGAGTCACCATTATTTAAAACATTTCTTAAATCGCTATTTACATTCATATATCCAAGTTCTATTAAATATCCTTCTACTCCTACATTTGAATTACGATATATATTTTCACCATAGCTTGGATTAGAACCATTTACATATGCCCCTGTTGATATTCCCCCAATTTCTCTTATTATAAATAAATATGGTATAGAATCAAAAACCCCATTGTATCCTCTAAAAGTACTAGAATTACGATTTTGTATCTCTATTGTACGAACATATACACCATCTTCTTCTTTATCAGTTTCCATCTCAGAATATGAGGTATTCGCCTCTTCTACAATATTATCTGCAAATGACTTTGCTAAATTTAAATCTAAATTAGGTGCTGCATAAACTTCTACTCCACCATCAACAAAATCTGATTCATTGCTATTCATATGTAATGAAACAAGTATTTTAGCTCCTGACTCATTTGCCATAGTTACTCTTCCGTCTTCATCATATATATTATATGTATCATATTCATCTGTTTCTGTTCCATCTCTAGTAATTAGTACTTTTAATCCTAAATTTTCTAACTTTTTCTTTAATTCCAACCCATTTTCAAGAACAATTTCATATTCTTGATATGTACCCGAAATTGCTCCTGTATCATTTCCACCATGTCCTGGGTCTATTACTACGTCATAAACATCATTAGGAAGTTTAGAAACCTTTGATACACTTAAGGCCATAGCCGATGCACTATTTTGAGTAAGAAATCTTATATCTATTCTGTTATTTGAATTATTTCTTGTTAAAGTATAATACTCTATTGGGTCAGTATATTCTGTATCATTTGATAAGGAATAGTAACTTACTTGTCCATTAGAACTTGTTACTTTTAATAACATATAATAATTATCTACATCTAAACTTTCTAAGTCTAATCCAGTATTTATCTTATCTAATGTAGAAAAAGAAAGATTTCTGCTTTCATATTCATATGTAGTACCTACTGTAATTTCTTCTCCAGATGATTTCTTTGCAACTATTTCTACATCTTCTATTTCTGGATTAGTAATTTCTATACTTCCTTCTATATTTAGATGTGTTCCATAAACTATATATCTACTAACATCTGCTTGTCCACGTTCAATAACGTCTATTATCTCTCCTATAGATGCAGAAGTTGTACTTGCATAAGATTCATCTTCTCTTTTTTGGCCAATTACATATACCAATACTATAAGTAATATAAAAACAAATAAAACCATTCCATTTCTTTTTTTATAATTTTTCTTTTTCTTACGTTTTCCCCTATTACTCATACTTTTCTCCTTTAACAAATTAATTATACTTAGAATTAAGCTCTTTTTATTAATGATAAAGGCAATTCTAATCCATTATTTTCTAATAGTTCTTTATTATTCAATATTTTTCTAGTCTCTCCATTTGCTATTATCTTTCTGTTAGATATTAGTATTGTTCTTTCACAAGTATCATAAATTAAATCTAAATCATGAGATGTTACAATTTTCGTTCCATTTAGTGAATTTAAAACCTCTATAAACTTTCGTCTATTTTTAGGGTCTAGCGCAATTGTTGGTTCATCAAAAATTAAAATTTCAGGTTTCATAGAAAGTACTGTTGCAATTGATACTAACTTTTTTTGTCCTCCTGACAAACAATATATTTGTCTATCTTTTAAGTTTTCTATTCCTACACTTTTTAAAGCTTTATTTACTCTATTTTCTACTTCTTCTTTTGAATACCCATAATTTTTGGGTGCAAATGCAATATCTTGATAAACTGTTGGCATAAATAACTGTGCTTCAACTTCTTGAAAAACATATCCTATTTTTTCTCTTACTTTCTGTAAATTTTGCTTATCTACTTTTAAATTTTCTACAATTACATCTCCTTTATATCCTAATTCAAGTCCTACTAGAAGTTTCAAAATTGTAGATTTTCCTGCTCCATTTGCTCCTATAATTCCAACACTTTCATTATTATCTATTTTAAAATTGATATTTGAAAGTACTTGTTCTTTAGAATTATTATAAGAAAAAGAAACATCTTTCATCTCTATCATAAGTCATTCTCCTATATAAATATATTACCTATCATTTCTAAAATAGGAATAAATCTAAGTACTACAATTAATATACCATTAACTATTAAATAAGTTACACTTATTTTATCTATTTTTTGATTATTTGTAAAAAATGTATCTGGATTAAATCCTCTTAGTTCCATACTTTCATAAACTGTTTCTGCCTTATCTATGCTTCTTATCATAAGACTTCCTATCATGCTTCCCCATACTTTGTAGTTAACTCCTTTTTGCTTTGGAGCCCTTAGAGAATATGCTGTCCATATTCTTTCTACTTCTTTTAAGAATACCATTATATATCTATATATTAGCATAAATACTGTAATTAAAATATTGGGAACATGTATCATTTTTAAAGCACTGCATATCTTTTCTATTGAAGTAGTAATAATTAAAAAGTATGAACTTATTATTGTGAAAAATCCTTTTAAAATTAGAGTTGTCATTGATAGCATACCATTTGTTATAGGTATTTGTCCAATCTTTGTTATCAAAGTTCTATCTAAAATTGGATTTGCAATTCCAATAAAGATTAAAAGTATAAATATAGGCTTCAATCTTTTTACACAATTATTAATTGATAAATCTCCGGGTTATGCTAATTAAAATTAGGTATATTCCCATTGCAATAGTTGTTAATAAATCATACTTATTTATTGAAGTTAACAACAATATATATATATTACTGTAATTATCAATTTAATAAGTGGATGTATATTATTTAAGAAATTTCCTTCATTAGATTTATTATCAAATTCATGTACCATATAAATTGCATCTTCTATTTTATTCAACTTCTTTTAATTCCTTTTTTCTTTCTATTTTAACAATATATCCTATAACAACTAAAACTCCAACTGTTATAAAAGCTCCTAAAATTCCAGAAACTGAGGTACCTATCTTACTTTCACTACCTTCAAATGTGTAATCTGGTAAAATTGAAGTTGCTTCTTGAATCTCCGAACTTGTTTCATATACTTCATTTTCTGATGCTTCTATTTCTGTATCACCTGTAATTCTTTCGATTGACCACTCTAATCCATCAGGATTTGATGATGCAAAAAGTGAAACTCCTACGCCTATAATTACAAATAGACATGTAAATATTACAAGCACTTTTTTATAAGATAATCTTGCTGTTTTTTCTTCTAGTTTACTGTTTTGTAGCATTTCAGGTCTTGCTTCATAAATAAAGCAAAGCACTGCTGCTGTAATTAATCCTTCTATTAATCCTATTGCCAAATGTATTGGTTGCATTAAAGTCAAAAATGTTACAAATGGTAGCTCTGTTACTCCTGAAAGTAACGTCTCTATTGTTACAGAAAAAGCTCCAAGTTGCAATGTTAATATACAACCAAGTATTGATGCAAAAGCTATCTTTTTCTTAGACATTCCTTTTTTCATAATAAACTTCCATATTAACGCCCCTATAAAACATCCATAATTAGAAATCCTGCATAAGGTCCTAATATACTAGATAGCAATAATCCTCCACATAAATGACCTGATGAACCTGTTCCTAGAATTGTAAAATTCATCATCTGTGTTGCAAACACAAAAGCTCCCATAACTCCCATTGTTGGTATTTTCTTTTTAAAATCTTCTTCTTTTCTAATCTTCTTAATTGAATATGCTGCAGCTAAACCACTTGCTACATACATTGTAGCTCCAACTGCTGGACTTAGCATCGCATCTGCCATATGCATTGTTACTTCCCCCCTTCTGCTTATTTATCAAAATTTCCACTCTTTATTCCTTCTAAATCTAATGTAATGTATTTAAATCCTATTTCTTTTAATTTTTCTACTATGAATCCTTTATGTTTTAATATGATTTCAAAATTTTCTTTTTCTACTTCTATTTTAGCAATCTCGTTATGTTCTCTTACTCTAACTTTCTTTATTCCTAGTTCTTTTATTACTTCTTCACTACTCTCTACCATTTTCAAATTTTCTTTAGTTAAAGTTGTATCATATAGAAATCTAGTTGCTAAACATGAATTAGATGGCTTGTCCCAAAATTTTATTCCTAATTCTTTACTATATTTTCTTATATCTTTTTTATAAAAATTAAGTTTAGCTAATGGACTAATTATTCCAAGTTCTTCTGCCGCCTTATTTCCAGGTCTATATACTTTTAAATCATCTGCATTTTTTCCATCTAACAAATTCTCAAAATCATTTTTATTAGCTTCTTTTCTTATTTCAGACATTAATTTCTTTTTACAATAATAGCATCTGTCTTTTCTATTTTCTCTAAACTCTGGAATTTCTAATGGCTTATATATAATTTCTTTAAATTTAAAATCATTTTCTTTTAAAAACTCTATTGCTTCATCATAATCTTTTCTTGGTACCATTTCTCCATTTGCTATAATTGCTAAAACATTTTCTCTAGGTAGTACTTTATTTGCTACAAATAATAGGAAACTGGAATCTATACCTCCAGAAAAACAAATAGCAACTTTCTCTAATTTTTTTAATTCTTCTTTTAAATCTTCTAACATATCTTCACCTTTATTTTAATGCTAATTTATTTATTTGACTTGCAATATATCCTGCACCATAACCATTATCAATATTTACTGTTGCAATTCCATTACTACATGAATTTAACATACTAAGAAGTGCAGCTATTCCTCCAAAGTTAGCACCATATCCAATTGAAGTTGGTACTGCAATTACTGGGACTTTCGCTAATCCTCCAACAACAGATGCTAAAGCACCTTCCATTCCCGCAATTACAATTATACAATTTGCTTTATCTAATTTTTCTCTTTGTGCTAATAATCTATGAATTCCAGCTACTCCTACATCATAAACTCTTTCTACATAGTTTCCTAAAAACTCTGCTGTCTCTGCCGCTTCTTCTGCAACTGGAATATCTGCTGTTCCTCCTGTACAAATTACGATATTTCCTACTTTTTCCTTTTCTTTTTCTATTTTTAATATTTTAGAAATATCATTGTATTTAACATATGGTATTTCTTTCCTTACTAGCTCATATTGCTTGCTACTTGCTCTTGTTCCTAATACTTCTCCATCTTCTTTATATATTGTTTTATATATTTTACTTAAAAATTTATCTGGTTTTCCTTGACAAAATACTACTTCACTTGTGCCTGACCTTTCTTTTCTGTTATGGTCTATCTTTGCATAACCTAAATCTTCATATTGGTTATTTTTTATTTCTTTTTCTGCTTCTTCAATAGTCATTTTGTTTTCTTTTAATTTTTCTAATATTTCCTTTATCTCCATTATTTTAGCTCCTCTAGTTTGTATAATTCCTTTAAAGGTATATTTTTTTTCTTTGCTAATTCCTTCATGCTCTCAAATTCAGGATAAAGATACTCTTCTCCATTATTTACTACTTTTTTTACTTTTAACATTCCATATTTTGTATCTATTTCAAATTCTTCTCGCTTCAATACTTTTCTTTCCTCAAAACGATATCTAATTCCTATAGTTGTTGTTTCTCTAAAAATTATATTCTGTAACTTTTCCATATCTTCTTTTTTACATGCAACTGTCAATCTATATGCTGGTCTATTTTTCTTCATAAATATAGGTGTAAAAAATACATCTAAAGCTCCTGCATCAAATAAAATATCAGAAGTATATCCTAAAATTTCGCCTGAGCAATCATCAATATTTGTTTCCATAACATAAATACCATCTTCTTTTTCTTCTATTTCTCCTAAATAAACTTTTAAAACATTTGGTATTTCTATATCTTTATAACCTGCACCCCAACCTATCTTTTCTACTTTCATTCCTGGCATAACTTTAAATTCATCTGATAGTTCTGCAATTATTGCAGCTCCTGTTGGAGTAACTAGCTCTGTATCTATGTCTACTTGTCTAAATTTCACTCCTGCACTTACAAATATCTCACTAGTTGCTGGTACTGGCACTGCCATTTTCCCATGTGCACATTCTATAAAACCATAACCATCATTTACAATGCTTGATATTACTTTATCTGGATTTATTTTATTAATTAATATTGCTGTGCCCACAATATCAACAATAGAATCTATTGCACCTACTTCATGAAAATGTACTTCTTCTAGTGGCTTATTATGTACTTTACTTTCAGCTTTTGCTACTCTTATAAATATTTTTTTAGCTAAATCTTTTACTCTCTCATCTAAAGAACTTTCATCTATTATCTTATTTATATCATTTAAATTTCTATGTTCGTGATGATGGTGATGCTCGTGTTCATGTTCGCCATGGTCATGATGATGTTCATGCTCTAAAATCACATCTACATATGTTCCTGTAATTCCATTTTTTACTTTCTTTGATATTTCTATTTTATATCCATCTACATTTAATTTTTTTAATTCATTTATTAGGTAATTTTCATCACCTATTATTTCAGTTAAAGCTCCTAGGGTCATATTTCCACTAATACCACTTGAGCAATCAAAATATAAAATCTTCACTTCTTTATCCATCCCTTCTTTTAGCCATTTTTTATTACTTTTTATTTATATCATGTAGAGTTAACTCTAAGTCAAGCAATTTAATTATTTTTCACTTAAAATTCACATTAATATTCATACATTGGTATTATATATCGTTTAATCAAAAAAGTCTGTAACACTAATGTTTCTTTAGTATTACAAACTCATTTCTTTTCTTAAACTTTCTTCAATTAAAACCAATTTTCGACTTTTTTATTTCAAGTCATGCTCCATACATATATTGCATATCCAAGTATTAAAAAAGTACCTACCAATTTATTTACTTTACTTCTTTTAACAAAAATTCCTATTAATTGTAATATTACAGTTATAGCAATTAAGATTACTAAACTTCTATTAAATTCTGCACTAAAAAATAACGGACTTATTGATGCTCCTAATCCTATTAATAAAAACAAATTCATAATATTTGAACCTGTTATATTTCCCAATAATAAATCAGTTTCACATCTTCTTGCTGATATAATGCCTGTTACAATTTCAGGAAGGGCTGTTCCTAAGGCTACTATCGTTGCTCCTATAAAACTTTCAGACCAACCTAAATTACTAGCAATTATAATGCTATTTTCAACAACAAAATCTGAACCAAATTTAAGTCCCAGTAAACCTAATATAGTATAAATTGTAATACTACCCTCAGATTTTGACTTCATTTCTATTTCTTCTACTTCTTTGATGATTTCCTCGTTTATTTTTTTATTTTTTATTTTCTTTTCTTCATATATAGTATATAAAATATATATAATTGCACATAAAAGAAGCAAAATTCCTTGCCATCTTTTAATTATTCCTTCTCCTGCATTTCCAAAAAATAGAATCAATACCATTGCAAAAATACTAATCGGCAAATGAATCTTTACTATCCTTTTATCTAGTTTTACTGTCCCAATTAAACTTGCTAAACCTATTACAAATAAGAAATTACATATACAACTACCAATAGCATTTCCAATTACTAAATCAGAATGTCCATCTATAGAAGATGTAATTGTTATAAATATTTCTGGAAGTGATGTTCCTAAAGCTACTATTGTTAATCCTATTAGCATTTCTGATAAATTAAATTTTTTTGCAATACTTGCAGCAGCACGTACTAATAAATCGGCTCCCTTTATTAAAAAAACAAATCCTAATATAATAAGTATTATTTCTAATAACAAATCTGTACTCCTTTATTCTTTGCAATCTTATACTTATTTTAAACATTTTTTATAATTTTAAGCAAAGAAATGACAAAATTTAATCACAATCATAACCACCAGTAAAACTGGTGGTTTGCTCTTAGCCTAGAAGGCTTTTGTACTGGCACTTCTGGGCTTAAGCC